>JANOPA010000126.1:0-1577 GCA_031421635.1 Betaproteobacteria bacterium
GCCGAGTGAGCCAGTTGTAGGCCCCTAGAAAAAATCCACCCGTCCCGCAGGCCGGGTCCGCGATGATCTTCATCGGCTCGGGCCGCACGCAAGCCACCATGGCTTCAATCAAAGGGCGCGGCGTGAAGTATTGCCCCGCACCGCTCTTGGTGTCTTCGGCATTCTTTTGTAGAAGGCCTTCGTATAAATCGCCCTTGGTATCGGCATCTAGGCTGATCCAGTTCTCGGCGTCAATCAGTTGCACCAGACGCGAGAGCTTGGCCGGGTCTTGAATCTTGTTTTGAGCCTTAAAGAAAATAGCACCCAACATGCCGGGCGCTTGCCCAAGCTTATTGAGCGTGGCCAGATATTGCGCCTCAAGCGGCTCGCCCACTTTGGAGGTGAGGCTGGTCCAATCGTAGCCCTTGGGGATATGGGTGTCGCGCTTATAAGGCTCCTGCGCATACTCATGAGCCAGTTTCAAAAACAGCAAATAGGTGAGCTGCTCAAGATAGTCACCATAACCCACCCCATCGTCGCGCAGGGTGTGGCAAAAGTTCCAGACCTTCTGGACTAGGGTGGATGCATTCATGGGCTATTGTTCTTTGAAAAAGCGAACTTGTAGGTTGTTTATTGGCCATTGACGCATCATCGATGCGACAACTCAACGCTCGCCTCTACAGCGCGTTATGCAATCGTTATGCGATAAAAACAAGATCACTAAGCGGCGCGAGCGAATTCTAAAATTTTGTCGTCGGCCGTTTGGTCAACGACATACGCGTCGACCTCCTGCAAGATACCTTCCACTTCAGACTTAACCCTGAGCTGCGCGGTATCGGTCAGGCCGCCTTGCAAGGTAAAAAGGATTTCGCCTTGCAGCAAGTTTCGCCTTTTCAAGGCATTGACTTTGGCCGCCCAGAACAAAGCATGATCGACCGCCTCAGCAGGGTTAACGTGAGACAGGTGAAGTGGCTTAATAATACGCAAGCCTTGCCGATCTGTCCGCACAAACGGGAACTTCACTTGGAACGGCCAGACGCCGACTTCCGTCGGAACGTACTGTCCGACCAATGCAGCGTCAGAAAGCAATTGACGTAAGCCCTGTTCCATTACGAACTCTTGCTTCACTTTGGTCACAAAGTCGCGTTCAACGTATTGCGTGTAAAGCTCATTGAGCGCGGCCTCAGGGCTCTCGGCGAGTATGGCTCGCGGCAAATCGAAACGAAATAAGGTTTCTCTTTCTCGCACTAACTCTGCAAACAAGATTTCTATAGTGTTGCCCTCTGCCATCTGCTTGATTCGCTCAAGGTCCTCCTTGATCGCCGCCAAGCCTGCACGCAAAGCCTTGGCGTCAGCCATTTCAAAAAACTGTGTCACTCTCCCTAAGCGCCGGTTCAGCAAGCGAAAACCAAAGTGCTTGCCTGTGGCGCTCATCAGGACGATGCCCACGTTTGCAAACTCCCCCGTTTCCACGTAGGGGAGAAAGCGCAGAATGGCGTAACGACAGGCAAACATGTTGATCAAGAGTCCCAGAATTGATTGCCTTGGCAGTCTTGCAAGCGGGCAAAAATCGCGTCAAATTCAAAAACGTGAGGCAC
>JANOPA010000127.1:0-6673 GCA_031421635.1 Betaproteobacteria bacterium
TGCAGGTCCGATGCGCTGTTCTCGATGGCCGCTTGTCAAGACTATTTGGGCAGTGGTATCCGAGATTTCAGATGGCCACCGAAATTAATGAAGAACACTATATGTAGGGACCGACCCCCATGTTAGATCCACGCCCCGACACCCATACTCTTTTACTGACCGCTATTGTCGCTCCAATTGCTTAGCTTGGTTAGCCCCCACTTTGGCCCGCTCTCCTTCACGGTAGGTGGATTTGTATTTCTCAGGCACCTCGAACGGGTGGATTAAGCCTGCTAGCGACAATACGATGAGCAGTGAAATGATGCCGCCAATAAGGGTCGGTACAACAATTAGCATTCTCCTCACAGTTAGTGATGACGAGTGAAACATCCAGAACGCCGCGCATCCCAGATGAGCGAAGAGCGCTAGTACCGCGAGGAAGTAGTAGGGTGCAAAGAAAAATTGAAATGGCTGTACATTAATACCGGCTGCAGCAAAATAAAAATTTGTGTCGAGATTGAGCACAGTTCGACCGACGATGACTGCGCCAACGTGGACTAGCAAGAACATTGCGAGGTATCCCCCCGAGATCGCTTGAAGCCATGGAAGAAGACCCTTTCGCTGAGACCAATCGCGCAGAACTAACCATAAACCGCTTGCGATCTGCATCACGACGCAACTCAATATTAAGGCTTCGACAATCGGCTGGCGGTAAATTTCGCGGGCTCTTGCCATGAAATCAATGTGTAAGGCAATACTTGACAGCGAAGCCAAATGATTGGCTATATGCATACAAGCGAATACAACTAAGACTGTCGCTGATGTTCGATGAAGCGTTCGACGTTTCATTTTGCGACAGTCAATTGAGGTATCGGACCAATAGTCAATTCTAAGGATTCTTTCGGCCTTAAAGAAACTTTGAGTGTTGGTAATGGAGGGGAGGTGCCTTTAGGGACTGAGACTGAGAATCGCTGTAATAGCATGGATGCGATGACGATCATTTCGTTCATCGCCAAATGCAATCCCAAACAAACCCTGGGACCAACGCCAAACGGAATATAGGCACCGCGTGGAATTTCATTAGCATCTGTAGCAAAGCGCTCGGGTTTGAAGTTCAGCGGATCGTGGAACCAGCGCGGGTCATGGTGCATCAATTGCACAGGCACCATGAACATTGTTCCCGCTGGTAGTTGCCAACCTCCAAGAGTTATAGGGAGAGTGGAGCGCCTGGAGTTAAGCACGGGAGCGCTGGGGTACAAACGCAGGGTTTCTTCTAGGGCTTGCTTCAGGTAACTTAGACGAGCAAGATCGCTTTCCGTAGGCGTATGATCACCTAACACCTCTTTGACTTCGCGTCTCGCGGCCTCCTGCGCGGCTGGGTTTGATGCCATACACCAAGACCACCAAGTGAGCGTTGCTGCCACGGTTTCATGTCCTGCCAGAAAAGCGGTCATGCATTCGTCGCGGACTGCATCAAGCGGCCAGGCCACCGTGTCTTCTTGATGGAGTCGTAAGAGTGTGGACAGTAAGTCATCAGACCAGGTGGAGCAATGATCCTTTAAACGGCTTTTGATGTTGCGGTTTATCAGGCTGTTCAAGGTCGCTAGGGCCTTGCGTTTTGGGCGTTTCCAAGGCATAGAATTCGGCGAACTCACGGGCCAAAATAGCTCAGAGTTGGCTTCGCCGATCACTGTGCGTACAGCCCGCTCCGCACTGCGGGCATCGTCTCCGATGTCGCTTGAAAATATGACTCTCATGATCACATTCATCGTCAAGGTGGTAAGGGCCTCTTCGATAGGCCATGCTTTGTTTATGGTTGGCCATTGATCAAATGCGCGCTCAGCGCTGGCCGTAATCGCAGGCAACATGGCGTTCACGGACTTGGGAGAAAAGCTCTTTTGTAAACCATGGCGTTTGTTTCGCCACGCTTGCCCTTCTGCGATAAATACACTGTGCCCATGTAAGTCAGAAAATACCCGCATGCCGCGCTCCCAGCGAATGATTGCATCATGGTGGGACACCAGTAATTCGCGAGCCAGAGTCGGGTCGGTCACGCTGATCTGGTGTTCTGGCCAGATGCGTAAATGGACGACATCGCCGTGCACTTCTTGCCACCTTGCCGCAGAGCCTAGAATATCCTCCGACATGGCCCTAAGTATGCCCCATCCCGTCACCCCACTTACTGGTCCTGGAGGCCAGGCCCCCAAGGGCTGAAGTGGTGGCGCATTGGGTAGTTGATTGACATAAAAAGGGCATTGTGACGAAGTGGGTGTGTTCATCCCTAAATTCTTGATGATAGTCAAGACTTTGTCTTGAACGCAAACGACAGGTACAAGACGACAGGCACAAGTTATCAAGATAGCTTCCGTTTGGCTATACTTATCGAATGTCTTATTCTTCACCACCACCTGATTGCGTCGAGTGTCCAGACCCTTATCAACGAGCTCCACGTGTGCCACAAAGTCAAGGTGTCGCATCGGATCGGTTGCTACTCGCGCCGCCTTCATTGCAAGGTGCAATTGTGTCGATCATTTCACGCGATACACGGGAAATGTTTTTAACCCCTGCTCAGCGATTGTCACATTTTCCGTCATCACCGCTCGTCTCGCTTTCATGGTTTCAAGGCATCGACTTGGGTCTTTTCGAAGTTTGCGAAGGGGATCGTAATTGGCGTCCTTTTAACGCATCGGTGTTAGTGTCAGGGAGTCATTCCCATTCGACTGTGAGCTGGGCACCGACAACGGGCCGTGGCTGCATGATGTCCTTCACCGCCGAGGTTGCACGGATGCTTTTTAAGCTCGATGTAGCAGCCGTGCAAGATCGCTTCGTACCTGCGTATGAGGTGCTACACTCCGAATATTGGCCGTTCTTGAGTGCCCTGCTTGAGGCCCTTGATGATTCCGCGACGATGAAGGTGATCGAGGAGCATTTGGCACCGCGCTGGCAAGCGATTCAAGCACGGCCAACTTCAGCCCCGTCTCTGCGGCAAGTTGGCCGCCATTGGGTTGAACGACTTGCCCGTCAGGCCCACGAATTACGGGGTACATTAAGCTTGCGTCAGGTTGAGCGCAGGATCAAGGCGCAGAGTGGACGTTCAATTCGGGAATGGCAAACACTCATCAAAACGGAGAGTGTATTTTTTGCCAGTCGCGGACGATTTGAGTCGGGCGAGTCTATAAACTTGGCGGAGTTAGCCTTGGATGAGGGCTTCGCCGATCAAGCCCATTTGAGTCGCGCAACAAAACGAGTCACAGGCTTTTCGCCGACAGAGTTTGCCCAGCGTTATGTTGAGGACGAATCCTTCTGGCTTTATCGGCTATGGGTTTGAATACAGGCCAAGACTTGCTGTCCCGGAGGGTAGAGTGGATAAGACCAACTAATATTGCGAG
Organism: Betaproteobacteria bacterium; assembly: GCA_031421635.1. Classification (GTDB taxonomy): domain Bacteria; phylum Pseudomonadota; class Gammaproteobacteria; order Burkholderiales; family Burkholderiaceae_E; genus JAPOKJ01. The sequence goes on from JANOPA010000127.1 coordinate 3,369, forward strand.
CACTCCAGCGATGATGAGATACAACTTCACTATTGTCACCTAGCTTAGAAAGCAAGATCACCTGACAAAGACAGAGGCAGTCAACAAACAGGTTGCGAGGATAAAACAATTTCGTGGCAAATTAAACCAATAATTTTGCGCAAGGTAAATATAGATTACCGGGACGACAAATAAACCAACGCTGAGGGCTGTTGAGGACTTCAAGTAGTTAATATTCTCAATCGCTAGGATTGTATAAAAGGCGCCATAGATCACGATACCCAGACTGTGGCTCAGATGAAACCCCTTGATTCCTCTCCAAATGTTTCCGGTATTGGACATTCCAGTTTTACTGGTTTTTAGCTGCACAAGAAGTGCAGCGTCTTTCGGTTCGAATTTCGCTGTAAAGAGCAATAACACGGCATGTCCCATCCCGAGAATGATAAAAACAGAGCAGCCCGAGATAACTAGTGTTGCGTGCATTTAATTTCTCAAGTAATTGATCAGTAGGAATGTTGGCGCTCATCGAATATTGACCAACAGCTCGATTTTCTCGAAAACTGAGACTGAAATAATCTGTAGCAAAGTGTAGAGTGAGGCATTGAGTTGAAGCTCCTTTTTGACGATGGCGATGAGCACATAAATCGATATGGCGCACCAGACTTGTGTCTTGTCGGCGTTTTCGGTGGTGCCCAAGAACTTCTTGATTCTGAGCTGTTGCTTGATCCATTTGAAGAACAACTCGACTTGCCAGCGGCTCTTGTAGAGTGCGGCGATGGTCAGCGGCGGCAACGTCGTATTGTTTGTGAGAAAGATCAGAGTTTTGCCGGTTTCGGGGTCTTTGAATCGAACCCTTCGCAGATGTTCTGGGTAATCCGTTTTGATGTAGAAACCTTGCAGGCTGATCGTCTGATCGCAAACGATTCCGGTCGCTCTGTCGACGTTGGCCGAATAAATGCGCCGAGCGTTCATGTTGCTCTTGGCGCGGGTTACAAAGAAGGCTCCGCGCTGATGCATAGTGTAGAGGCGCGCAAAGTCCAAGTAGCCTCGATCCATGATGTAAAAAGCACCTGCTTCGACGGGCAGAAAGTCGAGCACATTGACTTCGTGTGTCTTGCCGTCGCTGATGTGGATGAAGGCCGGAATAGGCCCACGAAGGTCGAGCAAGGTGTGCAGTTTGATCGCAGCTTTGGCCTGACGAAAAGGTGCCCAATCGAACAGGCTCAAACACAAATCGATGGTGGTTGCGTCGAGCGCGTAGACGGTTGCATCCAAGCCGACTTCCAAAGCGTCGCTGGCATAAAGCACTCGTGCACGAGCCATCAATCGAGTGGCCAGTGCATGATAAATCCGCCAGTCTCGCGAGTTCAACGCGTCGGCCAGAGTCGAGCAAGCCGGTACCGCTTTGAGGCCCATATGAAAGAGCTTGCCGTGGTTGGCCGACAAGCATACTTCGATGTCGCGCAAAGACTCGCGCCACGTCAGTTGAGAAAAGGCCATGACCCTGAACAAATCGGCGCAACCGAGAGTTCGTACGCCAACGTCGCCGCCCTGTCGGTCGATAATTCTGCCAAACGTCTTCCAAGGCACGAACTCCATCAACTGAGCAAACAGCGTCTTGCCTACATTCATAACCAACCCCAGGTCGCTTAAACCCGAGAGGATCGCAAATGTCGAAAACTGAATTCAAATCGTGGACACCCATAAATGTCTCGAAACCCGCGCCAGCATTGGCTTTAGAGCCTTTGACTATCATTTAAACCGGACATCACTGATAAAATACGACTCCTGATTAGATATACTGGCTCCATCGCTTATGGGTTTGAAAAAACACCTAGCCAAACCAAAACAGCGACCGCTAGTAGGGCTATCCATCCGGGATGCCGAGCCTTTGTGCCGACGAAGACAAACAATGAACCCGCGAGCGTTGCGGCAATGATCGCGCCGCCGAAAAACGTCTTAAGTTCGGCTGTGGATTTGGCCTGAGCAAGAAAAAACAAAAGCGCCGCCAAACACCATCCGAAAATGGAGAGCGCATGCCAGCTCGCCCAAAGGATACGGATGTGCTTTTCGTGGAGTATGTTGCCGCCGTTGGTGGGTATCAGGCGACCTTGGCGTAAGCGCTTGAAGATTAATTTTTCACCAAGTATGGAGTGGACAAGACCGACCAAAATTGCGAGGACACCCGCGCTGAGGAGATACGGATTCATTTCAATTCTTAGAGCCGTTGTTGTTGTACCGCTCTTCGGATCAGTGTTTTCACACCCCACTTGTGAAAAGGTACGACGAAAAACAAGTAGACCTTTCCAAATCGATTGTGCACTTTGCAAGTCGTGGATATGACAAGTTCCTCGCATTGATCAATCGTTCTTTTGAGTAGGGAAAGTCTGAAATCTAGATGTCGATTGTCGCGGCCCACGATAAGTTCGCGAGTGGTCTTTGAAAAAATAGGCCAAGGACCAATGGTGTCGCCGATACTATAGGTCGGCTTGACGGCTGAATGCAAAATATCAGAAACACTTGTGGTTTCTAGGCCGAATTGTTTTGCCACGAAGTTTCGCGAGAGAAGCACAAGTTTTATCCACCATGGATGATGCCCGAAGACCGCGAAAAAGAGTTCGATCATGTGGGAGCTTGAATTGTTTGTCTGATTTAAACGCACTCGATAGGAGTCATGAAAAAAAGCGGACGGCAAGGATGCTTGCGTCAACTCGCTCTCAAGTGGAAACTTGCATTCGAGGACTGGTTCGGGATTGCATTTCTGGACTTTCATTCCTGAGTATCGGCTTTCACGGAGAGCCTGTCTTGAACGCAAACGACATCCCGCTAATTCATGGAAAATCGTAAAGTACCTGTAAGCCATTGATCAGGCCATCGATTTGGACCCGCGTAACTACACCCGCAGGATTGATCCGAAGTGTTTCGGTTGTCGTTCCATTGTGCGCGCTGTTCGTGATGGTGGTGATAAATTTGAGCAGAGCTGTCGTGGCCGTATCCGCAGAGAGGGACCAATGTCAGTTGAAGCCGTTAAAAAGGGTGGGACTTCAGAATCCTTTAAGGCCAGGAAGTTCGTCGTTTGCCGACCCACAGATGTCTACGCTTAGCGCGCGATTCCAGTTCACCATCCAGTAAGTTGAAAATTACCAGAATTTTACGATCTCGTCCCGCCCTTTTTAACGGCTTCCTGTCGGGGCGTGGATCTAACATGGGGGTCGGTCCCTACATATAGTGTTCTTCATTAATTTCGGTGGCCATCTGAAATCTCGGATACCACTGCCCAAATAGTCTTGACAAGCGGCCATCGAGAACAGCGCATCGGACCTGCA
>JANOPA010000128.1:0-1525 GCA_031421635.1 Betaproteobacteria bacterium
TTCAAGTAAGCGAAGCCTGGATCGCTTTCAAGCTCAATGAATCGGTCATTCACACCGAGATGGATGGAGACTTCAATCTCTTCGCGCTGATGGATGCAGCAAGTTGCTACCTGATGAGTACAACCACCGTGTCGGCCAAGGCGGCCGAGCCTTCGAGGCTTGAATCGCGACGCTTGCTTAAGGATGCCCAGGCCACTAAGAACCGCTTGCCCATCACGCTCTTCATTCCTACCTTACAGGCGGCGAATTTTTTGACGACCGAAGCTGAGCGGCAAGGTATTCAAGTGATTCGTGTACCGGAGGATCAGCTACTGATTTTTATTGGGGATGCACGGGAAGGTTTTCGTGAGCGGTTTGGTAGTTCTAACGATGGTGACGACGGGCACTAAGCGCCTGATGCGACAGATTGGGATTGCGCCAAGCAACAAATGCGGAAGTCATACCTGAAAATGCAAGGTCATTTTGCATCAACGTGCCTCGGTGTCAAGGGTACCTCCGAAATCAGTTTTCCGTCTTTCACATAAACGAGTGGTGTTTGGGTTTGATACGCGATTTCTCTGGTCTTGATGGCAGCGCGGTTCAAGGCCTCGTGAATCACTTTGAACTCAGCGTAAGCTGCTTTCTTGGTCATGCGGGTGTTCATCTATAGCCTTGTTGAACCACGAGAGCTTTGCGCGCCGAGATGCTGTACTCAGAGAAAGCCTATTCTTCTCTTAGGAATTGCTTTCTGAGCTTGATCATCGGCGACTAACTCCTTAATCGCTCCAAACACGGTAGCAAACTGCTCGTCGTATTTCATTTCCATAGCCTCGATTTTACGAGCAAGATTTCGATTGGAGTCCATCAGTCGTCGTAGTTGAACGACAGTACGCATGATTGCGATATTGACCTCGATTGCCCTTGCCGAGCGCAGAACACTGGACAACATGGCAACGCCCTGTTCTGTAAAGGCGTACGGCAATGCCGTCACATTGCGTCGGGATGCGGTCACAAATTGTGACCGCATCCGAGCCAGCTCCTCTGCCGTGATCTGAAACATAAAGTCTGCGGGGAACCTGCCAGGGTTGCGCTTTACGGCCTGGTTAAGAGCCTTTGTAGAGACGCCAGATAGCTCTGCGAGATCGGCATCCATGATGACCTTTTCGGTCCGGACAAAGAGGACCAAGGAAGCCAAAGCGTCAGATGTCGGTATGTCCTGGGTCACGCCACTTTCCGTTTCGTCGGTGAATCTGAGCTGGTAAGCCTCGCGCATCAGCGAAGGAACGGCAAGCCTCTAATAGTCCAAACGGCCTAGGCCCTAGGACTTGACGTCGCGTACTTTGTTTGGCTTCGGGTTCTTTGTAAGGGATCGGCGCTTCTTTGCTTGGCCGAAATCAAACCACCGCCGCGCCCAGGCTGTGGCCGGTGAGCAGCAGGGGGGTGGGGGAGGGAGGCTGCTACATGCAACGTACTTGAGACAGCTACAGCACATGCTGGGCCTGGGCCTGCAGCAGCCTGTGGGCCATCCAGTGTCAGTCGAGCCTTC
>JANOPA010000129.1:0-3896 GCA_031421635.1 Betaproteobacteria bacterium
GTGAATTCGGCAACTAGTCGCTCGAAGTCGGGGAAGTTCTTAGAATCACGGGCATCATTATGGCGACATTTGTCGCATACCTTACTTAGACCGGGAGTTCTTTGAGCTGTGCGCAGGTGACGTAGTACTGGGCTTCGCCATAGAGCATTGAAACCCGCTTCAGTCGGAAAACGAAACGGTGTATGGGGCGAGAGTTCCGCACTCGAAAGTGGGCCTATACAGGGGTAAAGGTAGTTAGTTTCCCCGGTCGCTCGACTGCCTTTGTGCGTGCTGCCAACACAGGCAATGCGCCACAAAAAGCTACAGTAGGTCTCTTGTGGTTCAGACGCTGGCCAGGCCGCTGCCAACTTTCCAAGTTGCCACTCATTGGTTTCAATGCCAGCGAAGTCATAAAATCTACGTATTTCAAGCCCGTAGCTTACTTTCTTACGATCGGTTGGTGCGGGGATTTCTAATGACACGCGGTGATGTGCTGCTTCCCTGATCGTTTCTTCATACAGCGCATCATATTCAGCACGGAAATTGCCAAGGGTTTCTTCGGGGCCAAAGGTATGTTCGGTCGTGTGGTATCCGAGCGCCGAGTAAGGGAATGCGCTGAAGCGGTCTATTCCCAAACTGCGGCACAGCGCTGGCATGCGGGGTAAATCTTGCAGATTTTTCCCATTCAGAACCATTGAGCCGAACACCAAAGGAAACACCGTGTGCCGCTCAATTTTTGCTTTGCGCAGTGTTTGAAGATTGGCGCAGACACGGTCGAATTGATCTTCCTGATGCTGAATTTGCCACGACTGCGCATTTGCTGCGTTTAACGAGACGTTGATCCATTTCACTTGATCGAGGAGAGAGTCGATTCGGCCAACGCGATGTAAGGCGACCGCATTCGTAAAAAAGTTCAGACTGAGGTGAGGGAAGGTGCGTGCGAGATAATTGATGATAGTTGGAAGGTGCTTGTTAAGGCTTGGCTCCCCGAGTCCGCTCGACAACCGCAATACCTGCACGTGACGAAGGAAATCAAGCTTTTGAATTTTCTCTAAATCAATGTACTGATACAAAGCATTGCTATTCGTATAAGCGCAAAAACGACACTCGAGATTACAGACTCCTGTCAACGACAGATGCATCTCGGGCGGTAAGCTCCTGGGCTCAGGGGAGCCTTCACGATGGTCAATTGCGTTTAATAAGGCATTAAATACCCAGGGAGCTCTTGAGTTATCACGGGCCAATAGCAGGGAGTCTATTGCCTGCTCAGTGTTCATGTCATCTAAATTGTTGTCCACGGTGCACTTGGCTGAGGACGACGGTAGCGCCAGCAATTCTTGGAGCGCAATATTGATGTACGAAGGGGCGTCAGATGCTTTTCGCCCACGCCGAGGTTGTATGCCCTCGAACACAGGCGAATTCGAAGGTGACGCGGCGCCGCGATCAATAAATGCTGCTCCCTGTCCAAGGCTTGCCACGATATCGCAACGAGTCGGCTCAGTGTTTAGGAGGGCGAGCATTGCATCCCAAAGCCGTCGTACCGATAAGGAATGGCGCCACGCAAAAGCCCACGCGTCATCGCTATTTAGGTTAGCGCAGGCTACGATCTTGGCGGTAGGATGCTGAAAGAGTTCGAAAAAAGGTGGAAGATCTTGTAATAGAAAACTTCCATTCACCATCACGGCTGGAAAGCGCTTTGCCGCGACCAGTAATTTGACGAAGTCAATCCGCTTGCCGTCAGGAAACCTCACAATTTCTCGGGTCGCTCTGCAAACTAACCACACCTCGGTCCGCTGAAGCGCGAACACTGTTGCGCGCTGTTCAAGGTAATTTAGCAGCGCATTGCTCCCATGCGGCAGCGGCAGGCAAGGTGCCTTGAGGACTGGAATGACGACGTAACACTTCGGCGCGTGTAGATTGATCGGTGTCATGGTTGATGGGTGGGCGAGAGCATAGAAATTCAGAACTTAGACTTATTTGGGTATGAGTAGTCTTTGATCGTCGGAATCTTCGGCGAAAACTAAGCCCAAGTGATTTTGCTTGTGTACCGCTTAGCGGGATAGAGATTTGAACCAAACGGCGTAAGGTTGAGCCAACCACCATTTCAGAGGGCGCCTGCCATAATGTCTCTTCACTACCTTCATCGCTTCATGATAATGAAGACGCCTTTGCGTATTCGTTTTTGTGTCGGCGTGCTCCCGATTGATGGCGACTATGGCGTCTACGAATTTCAAGGGGCCGGCATCCTTAAATAGCTTCCACCAAAGATCGTAATCCATGGCCATGTGAAGACTCGGGTCTACCCCTCCGACAGATTCCCAGTTGCTTCTGCGAATAAGGGTTCCGGGTTGCGAAACGATACAGCGCAGGGCAAGTCTACGTTCATTAAACGGCTCAACCCATACTGGGTATTGTTTGCCAGATTTTTCCACGAAATTCATACATCGACCATATACGGCTGGTGTGTTTAGGTCCGATGCAATTGCATCAACTAATGTCTTCAAACCACCGGGCAACAGCCAGTCGTCGCTGTTTACCCAGCATACATAGGGCGCACTACCATTAGAGATTCCTTCATTGATTGCGCTCGCCTGACCACCATCCCGATGGCTGCGAAAGCCAGCGAGCTTGTCCCGCCAGCGCTCAATGACTGATAAGGTCCCATCCGTGGAGCCCGCATCAAGTACGAAGACCTCAACAGGAACGCCCTGGCTAAAAATAGACTTTAGCGCTTGATCTAGAAATTCACCCTGGTTGAATGACGGCACGGCAACCGTCACTAAGGGGGTAGTCACCTTAACCTACGTGCTTACTGAGATAGCTTTTATAGGCCAAAGCAACACCCGTTTCCAAAGTGGTCTTTGCTTGCCAGCCTAATGCGCGCATGCGATCTACGCTTAATAACTTCCGGGGGGTTCCATCTGGTTTGCTCGCATCAAAACGAATTTCCGCATCAAGACCGACGATTTTAGAAACGATCAGGGCTAATTTTTGAATCGTGACGTCTGTGCCAGTTCCAATATTAAAAAGTCCGTCTTTGACCTTACTTTCCATAAGGAAAACACAAGCGTCAGCCATATCGTCAACATATAAAAACTCGCGCATTGGCTTGCCAGAGCCCCAGACTACAAGCTCGCGATCACCTCGCTCCTTTGCTTCGTGCGCCTTACGAATCAGTGCCGGCAGCACATGGCTATTGTTGAGATCATAATTGTCATTCGGGCCGTAAAGATTCGTTGGCATAGCAGAAACATATTCTGTTCCGTACTGACGATTGTAGTTCTCGCAAAGCTTTACGCCCGCGATTTTTGCAATAGCGTAGGGCTCATTCGTTTGTTCAAGTGGGCCCGTCAAAAGGTACTCCTCCTTGATTGGCTGCGCACAATCACGTGGATAAATACAACTAGAACCTAAAAACAAAAGTCGCTGTACGCCAGCCAAATACGCAGAGTGAATGATGTTGGCCTCGATCATCAGATTTTCATATATGAAGTCTGCTCTGAAGGTATTGTTAGCATGAATACCACCGACTTTCGCGGCCGCTACAATCACGTAATCCGGTCTTTGCTTCTCGAAAAAAACTCTGACCGATTCCTGATTGGACAAATCCAACTCTGATCTTGACATGGTCAGTAGGTTGCTATAGCCAGTGGATTCGAGCTTTCTGACGATAGCCGAGCCCACCATACCTTTGTGGCCGGCAACAAAAATTTTAGGGCTGTTCGCCATCTGCTTACTCGTGATAATCGTAGGCGGCGAACCCGTGTTTCTTGACCAGTTCATCGCGTTCAGCGCTCCGAAGATCTTCTCGCACCATCTCAGTGACGAGTTGTTCAAAGGTCGTTTGAGGCACCCAGCCCAGCTTTTCCTTGGCTTTGGTCGGGTCGCCCAATAGTGTTTCGACCTCCGTCAGGCGG
>JANOPA010000130.1:0-46752 GCA_031421635.1 Betaproteobacteria bacterium
ACCAACACTGGTTTCGAGAATTTCTAAGGTTCCGATTTCATTGACCTGCTGACGGGCCGAATTTAGGCTGTCTCGACAGGACGCCACTAGCGCCACGCCTCGCTTATAAGACGCTAAAGATTGCTCCAGGCTCAGACTGCCGTTCTCCATTTGGTGAACAATTCGCTCTAACTCTGACAGGGCCTGCTCAAATGGCACAGCCGGAATCGCGGCCTCAGCCTCGGGCAAACCCGCTCCTTGCAGATTCGCTAAAGCCTCGGCATTAGAGGATGCATTCGAGGTTTTTTTAACCAATTTTGGCCCTTAAGAGCGCATCGCGCCGTCGCTAAACCGACATTTTAGGGTATCCTCCCGGCCTCGCGTCGTGTGATTCAACTTTCGCACGACAACGAGGTTTAATCCTTCAGCTTTATTGCTGTGATTTCTCTTTGTCGGGAGGTGTACGGGATGTCGGATCTGGGTCGTCGGGAGTTCTTAGCGCCGTCTTCTGCGCAACTTCCAGTTACCAGTTATTTCGATCAGGCGGTGTTTCAGCGCGAGCTGCAACGCCTGTTTAAACGCGGCCCGAGCTATCTGGGCCATGAAGTCTGCGTGCCCGAAATGGGTGATTACCACGCCTTGTCTGCCGAAAAAGAAGGCAGGGTCCTGGTTAGAAGCGAAAAAGGCATCGAGTTGCTATCGAATGTCTGCCGGCATCGTCAGGCCATCATGCTCAAAGGTCAGGGCAACACTCCCAACATCGTTTGCCCACTACATCGCTGGACTTACGGTATGGACGGGAAGCTCTTGGGTGCCCCGCATTTTGAGCAATCCCCTTGCCTCAATCTTCAGAACTATCCGACCCAAAATTGGCGCGGCCTGCTGTTCGAAGGTCCACGCGACATCGCAGCAGATCTGGCCTCGGTAGGGCTCGCAGATGTACTGAACTTTTCTAACTACCGGCTAGACCGCACCATTCACCACGACTGCGCCTACAACTGGAAAAGCTTCATTGAAGTTTATCTTGAGGATTATCACGTCGCCCCTTTCCACCCTGGCTTGGGACAGTTTGTGACGTGCCGAGATCTCCAATGGAACTACGGTGATTGGTTTTCCGTACAAACCGTTGGAATTCACGATGCCTTGGCGGCCCCCGGTTCCACAGTGTATAAGCGCTGGCACGAGCAGGTGCTGGGCTATAACGGTGGCGAATTGCCTAAGTTTGGGGCGATTTGGCTCACCTACTTCCCTGGGGTGATGATTGAGGCCTACCCCAATGTTCTGGTGATTTCCACCCTCATTCCCGATGGACCACGTAAAACCAAAAACATCGTTGAGTTTTACTATCCAGAAGAAATCGCATTATTTGAGCGTGAATTCGTTGAAGCCCACCAAGCAGCCTACATGGAAACCTGCGTCGAGGACGACGAGATTGCCTTACGCATGGATGCAGGGCGTGAGGCCCTGATGAATCGCGGAGAAAATCAGGTCGGTCCCTACCAAAGTCCGATGGAAGATGGAATGCAGCATTTTCATGAGTTTTACCGCCGCGAAATGCGCTAGCAGAGGTACACTTACCTTGTTGATTTTGCAAGGTAGGTCATGCTTCAAGAAAATTTCTACACCACCCTAATTTCGGCCGAACAACTGGCCGTCGCGATAGACCGATGTGTAGTCGTTGACTGTCGGCATGACCTTTTAATTCATGACGCAGGCTTTGCGGCCTACGAAGAGGGCCACATTCCCGGTGCGTTCTTTCTACATCAAGACGACGACATAGCCGGTGAAAAAACCGGTAGCAACGGGCGTCACCCGCTCCCGACCCGGGACGAACTCGAGGGGGTATTGCAGCGCATTGGGCTCAAAAACGGCCAGCAACTCGTGACTTATGATGGTCAAGGCGGGATGTACGCCGGGCGGCTTTGGTGGATGGCGAAATGGCTAGGCCATGAGCACGTGGCGGTGCTCGATGGGGGCATTGCGGCCTGGATCAAAATGGGGTTTCCTCAATCGAAACATTCGCCGGACCACCCTCACAAAGGTAACTTCACGCAAACGCCTTCGCTAATGCCCTCGGTCACCGTCTCCCAGGTAGAGGCCAACCTTAAAACCCATGAGTTTCAGGTTTTGGACGCTCGCGCCGCGGAACGCTTTCGTGGCGAGGTGGAACCAATAGATCCGCGTGCGGGACATATTCCCGGAGCGATCAATCGCCCCTTTCAAACCAATCTTCGGCCTGACGGTATTTTTAAACCTGCTGAAGTCCTTCATGCAGAGTTTCGGGCGCTCTTAAATGGGCGTGATCCGAGTAAGTTTGTACATCAGTGCGGATCAGGGGTAACCGCCTGTCACAACCTCTTGGCGATGGAGCATGCGGGTTTGAAGGGAAGCCAGCTTTACCCAGGCTCTTGGAGTGAGTGGGTAGCAGACTCTACGCGCGTTGCTGCGCTAGGATCTTAGGGGTTGGCGAAACTGGACCGCCAAGCAAATCTGCCTGCGAATGATGAGTAAGATGATCAGACCGTAAGAGAATAAACTCTTCAAAAGGAAAATCATGAGACATGCTGTACTCGTTATCGCCGCCGCACTTCTAACGGTTCCGCTAATCGCGAGCGCTCAATGGCGCCCACCGACCGAAGCGCAGCGTTGTCCTTCGAAATGGGGGATGGGCGATGAGCGCGGGTCTGGCAATCACATGAAGAATCCCGAGACGGTGCTGCGTGGTGCGCGACTGATCAAAACCGGTGAGGTCATCGAAATGGGTCATGTGCTCGGCCCCACGATGCCGTTTTTTGGTCCGCGTATCCTGAATATGCAAACCAAGCGCACCTTCATGAATCCTGGTGCCAACACCCGGGGCAGCAACGAAGAAATTATGACCGGCGAATTCGGACAGATCGGCACGCAGTTCGATGGTTTTGCCCATCAAACGCTGGGCAACTCTCTCTACAACTGCTTCAAACTCGACGACATTTCGACGCGTTCCGGCTTCACCAAACTAGGTGTGGAGAAAGTAGGCATGCTCTTCGCCCGCGGCGTAATGCTCGACATCGCGGCTTTCAAGGGCGTTGAAATGCTGGGTGACACTTATGAAATCACCGTGGCCGATCTCGAAGGCGCATTGGTCAAGCAAGGGGTGAAAATCAATGCAGGAGATGCCATCATTATCAATACAGGCTGGGGCAAGCTCTATGGCAAGGACAACGCGCGCTTCGTGAAATCTACACCAGGTGTGGGGACGGCAGCGGCCGAATGGTTAGTCAAACAGGACCCTTTATTGGTCGGCTCGGATAACTGGCCCGTCGAAGTTTCGCCGAACCCGGACAAAGACTTGAGCTTACCAGGCCATCAAATCTTTCTGGTGATCAATGGTGTACACATCCTTGAGAACCTCAAGCTTGACGAGATGGCGGCCAAGAAGGTCTATGAGTTCGCCTTCACGATGCAGCCTCTGAAAATGCAAGGCGCTTCGGGGTCTACTGTAGCACCTGCGGCGATTCGTTAAAGCTCGCAGGATTCGTCAATGCTCGGAGATTTGGCATGCGGAGTGCAGCGGGTACGTTTTAGGCCGTCAGCATTTCGATGTCATCCAAGCTTTCATGCATGGTGTCAATAGCGCTCAAAATATCGCTGCTCTTGCCAATTTTTCTCCAGCCCACCAAGAGACTTTCAAATTGTGCACCAATGACACGCTCGAGCACCAACTGACAGTCAAAAGGCTTACAGGCCCCAAGCAAGATCCAAATACCTTCCGGGTTGACCGTGTATACACCGTCGCGCATCCCTAGGGCCAATGATTCGTCAATTTTACGGGCTTCGATAGTCGTAAGCGGATGAAGAACAACTAAGGTACTCGGCTGTGAATCGCTTTCGCAATCAAGAACACTGTGCGCGAGTGTACGAAAATTTTCGCTCACCATGCGCTGATGGGTTGGCACGAGGCGCACTTGTCGAATAACTGCTTCGACATCACGCCGAAAATTACCCCGGTGTCGAGTGCCTGCAAGGCTGAGAATTTTTTGCTCCATCTTCGCTGGCTCTAAAACCTTTGGAAGGATGAGGGAAACACCCAACTTAACCAAGGCGCTTGCCTGGGCAAGGCGCAAAGATTTACCTTCCTCCTGAATGATGATTCTCAGGCCATCATTGCCCAATGCTCTCAAGTCACCCACCAACATAGCCAGTGGCCTGAAACCGTCGCCTCCGTAAGGCAATAAAACGTTGCCAGACTCGAGCATTGCGGCAGCCGTCAGAAGCCTGTTTGACGAAGTGAAGCAGTGCCATTTCGCAGCGCCTGCAATCTCACAACCCGCACCGGTAAGAGCCAGGTGTCGTTCCTCAACCCTGCAGTGGGCGATGGGATCAGTGACGGCAAGGGCGTCTTGAACTTCAGGTTTTGGCATGAGCGGCTTAATTTGGATAAATTTAAAATAGATCCAGGCGCAAGCTTTTGCAATTCCTAACACTTTGAACGGAGATGCCACGCCGACCACCGGTCTCAGCGTCAAAGTGCAGCCCCTGATCGCATTCCTCCGCCCAGAGCTCATAGCGGATTTATTCACCAATAAAACCGTGACAAAAGTCGCGGCGTAGGTCGGCATGACTTACATTTTCACAGTTTTTTCGCGGACAAATTAGGAAAAACATATAGAAATCAACCGCTTTCAGGAATGGCATAACAATTGCTCACATCCTTAGTACACCCTCACCCGATACTAAGGATAAAAAATGCTCACCATTCGCAAGTCATTACTCGCAGCCCTAATTTCAGTCGCACTGCCTTTTGCAAGCGCGCATGCAGGGCTCATGGGAAGCACAGCCACTTCTCAGTACTATGCGTACGGATCGACCTATAACGGCAGCGGCTCACCGACGACATTCACTGTGGATGGCGGGGCGCACGCTCAGTTCTTTAATTACTTCAACATTACTGTGACGAATAACCAAATAATTTTCGATTACAACGGAGCCAGTACAAGCTGGAGTGATTCTGCTGTGTCGCTCAATAGTGCTGGCCTTTTCATCGAAAATGGCAACTTACTCAGTTTTAGTGGCGCCGATGCCATTAATACTGTAACGCTTGACCCAGCGACGAACTTAGTCGGATTCGGAGCAGGTAATCTCTCCTTCAATTCAAACCAAATTGCCGTTAACTGGGTTAACTTAGCGTTTAACCCCAATTCCCAAGTAGTCCTTAACGTGAATACCACAGGCGAGGTGCCGGTCCCCGCAACGTTTGCGCTGATCGGGCTCGGTGCTCTGGGCTTACTGCGCCGCAGTCGGTCAACGCTTAATCGCTGATCGAAAAAGACGGTTTTGCGATGTCGGCGAAACGGTTTCAGTACCGAACCAGGTCGCAAACCAAATGACTGAAAATCCCACGGCGCTATATGTCAACATAAACCAGCGCCCGTGTGAGAGAAGTCCATAATTTTTAGTGTTGATGCATCATCCCGGTCAACAGTGCGACGATCAGCACGCCCAGCCCCATCAAACCAATCTGCTGCAAAGTGTTGCCGTCCCGCCAACCATGTCGTCCCTTCGCAGATTGCTTGTGCATATCCGGCACTAGATCGGCCAGGGCAATATAGATAAAGCTTGCTACCGCCAACATCAACACGTAGGGCAACAAATTCTCAGTGGCCTGCAAAGCAAAATACCCAATTACACCGCCAAGCACTGATGCCAAACTCGCTAAAGCATTAAAGAGCAAGGCCTTGCGTTTGGTGAATCCTGCGTTCAGCAAGATAATAAAGTCGCCGATTTCCTGAGGGATCTCGTGGGCTGCTATGGCGAACGTGGTGAGCCAACCCAGCCGAACATCGGCGAGAAACGCGGCCGCAATCAAAATGCCGTCGGCGAAGTTATGGATCGAATCACCCACTAAAATCAGTAGGCCACCGGGCCCCGCTTCGTCATGATCGTGGCCGTGATGATGCTCGTGACCATCTCCCTCATGGTGATGGTTATGACGCAAAATCGCGAATTTTTCGAGAAGAAAAAACCCGACGATGCCACCCAGCAATACCCAAGACATTGAGTGAATACTGGTCTTACTTTCAATCGCCTCGGGTATGAGATGCAACACGGCCGTACCCAGAAGCAAACCTACCGACAAACTTACCAAGCGGTTCACGATGCTCGACAGCAAGGTCATGGAAAGCCATGCCGCCGCCAATAAACTAAACAGGCCACCAATCAGTGCGGCGGCCACAATGTGCGCAAGAATCAAACTAGACCAATCCGTTCTTCTTAAACCAAGCGAGACATCGTAACCAAGCGTCTTCCGCAGGACCCTTCCGATAGCTTGGTCGATAGTCCGCGTGGAAGGCATGAGGAGTGTCTGGATAAACTACAAACGCGGAGGCCTGTCCGGCTTTGTCAGCCAGGGTAAGACGCGTCTGCATTTCCTCAATGGAATTTTGAGAAATGCCAGCATCCGCCCCACCGTAAAGCCCCAATACCGGACAATTCAGCTCATGAGCGATGAGCTGAGGATGACTTGGCGTCATTGCAGTCTGTGGGTCCGTTAGGCGGCCGTACCAAGCCACACCCGACTTTATGTTTGAGTTGTAAGCGCTATACATCCAGGTAATACGACCACCCCAACAAAAACCCGTGATACCGATTTTTTCTACGCTACCGCCTTGAGCCGTAGCCCACTTTAAGGTGGCATCCAAGTCACTCATCACTTGTGCGTCAGGAACCTTCATGACCACGGTACTGAGAATTTCGGGCACACTGGTCATTTTACTGACGTCGCCCTGACGTGCGAACAGCTCGGGAGCAACCGCCATCAAGCCCGCTTTTGCGAAGCGCCGACATACGTCACGGATATGCTCATGCACGCCGAAAATTTCGTGCACCACCACTACGGTGGCGCAATTGCTCTTACCGGCGGGCTTGGCGTAGTAGCCAGGCATATCTCCGTCCGACGTTTTAATCTTGATCTCGCCAACCTCAAGTCCACTGCTATCGGTCGTGATGGTTTGCGCCAATAAGGCGCCTGTCGGGGTCACGGACACGGCAAACCCCGCGCTTAGGGAACCCAACATAAAGCCACGACGCTTAAGCACCGGCCCGCTATGCAAACTCTTGAGCTCGTTAAACTGACTTTCTAACATCGCAATTTCACTTCGGATTTTTAATGACATAGCGTACAAACGCATCGCGCGGATTGTACTTGTCGTAAAGGCCGCGAGCGCGATAGTTGTTTTCCTTGGTATTCCAATAAATGCGCGACCAACCGTGCTTTTTCATCTTGACCACGAGCCAATCAATCATGGCCTGCCCCAAGCCCTTCGCGCGAGAGTCGGGGCGAACGAACAAGTCTTCGAGATAACACACCGGCGTGATCTCCCATGTATTTTCATGCAAGATGTAGTTGCAAATGCCATCAACCCGACCCTCTACCTCAGCCACGAAGGCACTCACCGACGACTGTGTGTTCATGATGCGCAGCCAAGTGTAGTCCTCCACCTCTTGATCCAGGGCCACTTCATAAAAACGACAGTAACCCTTCCAAAGCTCACGCCAGGCGGCCTCGTCTTTACTCTCTATCGGTCGAATATTCAATGGATTGTCGCCATTTTGATTTCGTTTTACTGAAGTACTTGTGCACTATGTTTAGCAAGCACTGGTGTGTCTTGTTCATCAAACACTGGTGCGCCATTATCCCACGCACTAGTGCGCTTCCTCCCAATTGTCCCCTGCTCCCGCCTCAACTAAGAGTGGCACTTTAAGCTCAGCCACTGCCCCCATTCGCTGAGGAACTTCACGCTTAATTAATTCAAGTTCCTCTTCGGGCACCTCGAGCACCAACTCGTCATGCACCTGAAGCACCAATTTGCTTCCAAGTTTTTCTTTCTCCAACCAGTCTTGCACCTGAATCATGGCAAGCTTTACTAAATCGGCGGCCGTACCCTGCATTGGCGCATTAATTGCGGCACGCTCAGCCGCTTGGCGGCGGGGGCCATTTGGGCTATTGATCTCCGCCAGCCAAAGCCTACGGCCAAACACGGTTTCAACATACCCTTGTTCCTTGGCTTTCACCCGAGTTTCTTTCATGTAGCGATCAACACCGGGATAGCGCGCAAAGTAACGCTCAATGTAATTCTTGGCAGCGTCGCGATCAATGCCCAGGGCCTTGGCTAAACCGAAAGCACTCATGCCGTAGATCAAACCAAAATTAATCACCTTCGCATAGCGGCGTTGTTCGTTGTCGATCTGGTCGACCGGTGTGCCAAAGATTTCGCTAGCGGTCGCGCGATGCACGTCAAGGTTATTGGCAAAGGCACTCAAGAGGCTCGCGTCTTCCGAGATGTGCGCCATGATGCGCAGCTCGATTTGAGAGTAGTCACAAGAAACAATCTTGCTGCCCTTAGCGGCGACAAAAGCCCGGCGAACTCGCCTACCCTCCACGGTGCGCACAGGGATATTTTGAAGGTTAGGATCGTTAGAGCTTAAACGGCCCGTCACCGCAACAGCCTGTGCGTAGTGCGTATGCACCCGTCCCGTATTGGGATTAATCATGTGCGGCAATTTATCGGTGTACGTACTCTTGAGCTTGGCTAAGCCACGGTACTCCAACAATACCTTGGGCAAAGGATAGTCCTCGGCCAATTTCTCCAAAACCTCTTCATCGGTCGAAGGTGCGCCAGTCGCGGTCTTCTTCACGATCGGCAATTTTAAGCGCTCAAACATGATCTCACCCAATTGCTTGGGTGAATTCAAATTAAAGGGCTGACCGGCCGCTTCGTAGGCCTTGCGCTCAAGCTCAAGCAGGCGCTTTCCCAAATCATTGGATTGCTGGGCGAGCTCGGCGGCATCAATATGAATGCCGTTCCTCTCCATGGTTTGCAGCGCAATAGCGCTCGGCATTTCGATATCACGGTAAATCCGGAGAAGCTTGGGGTCAGCTTCAATTTGCGGATACAGAGTTTGATGCAAGTGCAGAGTGACGTCGGCGTCTTCGGAGGAATACTCCGTCGCCTTATCGACAGCCACTTGATCGAACCGAATCTGCGAAGCGCCCTTGCCAGCGACATCGGCATAGGCAATCGTTTTGCGGTTTAAGTGTCGGGTAGCCAGCGACCCCATATCATGACTGCGATGGGCTTCAATCACATAGCTTTGCAGCATCGTGTCATGCTCAATGCCGCGCAGATGAATACCCTGGTTCATCAGAACATGCCAATCGTACTTCAGGTTCTGGCCGACCTTTTTTTTATTCGGGTTTTCCAGCCAGGGCTTGATCCGGGCCAGCACCGCCTCACGGTTTAATTGTTCAGGTGCATCGGGATAAACGTGACCTAAAGGGATGTAACAGGCTTTTCCAGGCTCCACCGACAAAGAAATGCCGACCAATTGCGCCAGCATTTCGTCGAGCGAGGTCGTCTCAGTATCAAACGCAGTGAGCGGCGCAATATCAATGACGGCCAGCCATCGTGCAAGAGCCTCTTCGGTCAATACAGATTCATATTCGACCGGGCCAAGCAAAGGTTTAAGAGTATCCGGGGTTGGACCATGACGATCACCATCTATGGCAGCCATGGGATTCGCGGGCCTGGGAGACACACTTGTCACTTGAGTGGGGGTATCAAAGCTCATCGTGCCCTGTGTACCTGGAGCATCAACTTTGGGGGCCCCTTCGGAGTTCAAGGTACCGCCCGCGACCCCGCCCAGCTCTCGCTCCATTTCATTCAACCAGGTACGCATACCCGCCTTCGCGAAGAAATCGCGCAAGGCGGGTTTATCTTCAACGTTAAGCGTCAACCCTTCCACATCCGTCATGTGCGCAGAGAGATCACAGTCGGTTTTAATCGTCACCAATGTACGGGCCGTAGGCAACCAATCGAGCGCCTTGCGTAAATTCTCGCCCACCACGCCTTTGACTTGCTCGGCCTGCGCCATCACCGCTTCCAGGGAACCATACTCGCCGATCCATTTGGCGGCTGTTTTTGGCCCAACCTTGTCCACCCCAGGCACGCCGTCCACGGCATCACCCATCAAACTCAAATAATCAATGATGCGCTCGGGTGGAACGTTAAACTTGTTGATCACACCGGCGCGGTCCATCATTTCAATCGGGCCATTGTCTCGGGTCATGGTGTTAAACAACATGACGTCGTCATTGACCAATTGCGCCAAGTCTTTATCGCCAGTGGACACACGGGTTTTGATGCCTCGTTTACTGGCTTCGACCGCCAATGTACCAATCACATCATCGGCTTCAATGCCCGAGATCATGATTAACGGCCAGCCCAGGGCACGGGTGATTTCGTGTATCGCCGGTATCTGCTTGACCAGATCGGAAGGAGTCTCCGAACGGTTCGCCTTGTATTCTGGGAAAATATCGTCACGGAAGGTTTTTCCGGGGGCATCAAACACTACCGCCCCTAACGTGGCATGATCATGCAACTTAGCGTCCTGCCGTAAGCGCCGTAACATACCCACCATGCCGTAAATTGCACCCGTAGGATCGCCCGCCTTATTGCGAAGATCAGGCAAAGCATGAAAAGCGCGGAACAGATAGCTTGACCCGTCAACCAACAGGAGTGTTTTAACCGTCATGGACAAGACCAGTAAAAAAAGAGTGCCGCAATTGCGCTCAATCAGTGGCGAGCGATCTGGGCCTATGAAGGCCCGTGAGTCTTGGCATATCCTGGGGATTATCTCAGAGTTCGTCGAGTCGACGGAGAAGCTTGCCTCGATCCGTCCGGCAGTGTCAATCTTTGGCAGCGCTCGCCTAAAACCAGGCTCGCATTGGTACGAATTTACAGTGAATCTCTCCCGACAACTCTCCGATTGTGGGTTTTCAGTGATCTCCGGCGGCGGTCCTGGCATCATGGAGGCCGCCAACAAAGGAGCACACGCCGGAAAATCGCCCTCAGTGGGCCTCAACATTCAGTTACCTCACGAACAAGTTGGCAATGCCTACCAGGACATTTCGCTGACCTTCCGGCATTTCTTCCCGCGCAAGGTGGCCTTTGCCAAGTATGCCGCCGCTTTTATCGGCATGCCAGGTGGTTTTGGCACCTTGGACGAACTGACCGAGGTATTGACGCTGATTCAAACCAGAGTAGGCCGTCGCATTCCGGTCATTTTAGTCGGTGCTTCGTTCTGGAAAGGCATGATCGACTGGATTGAAGAACAGTTAGTCGGTGGCGGTATGGTGTCGCCGGAAGACATGAACCTCATTCAAATTATTGACGACCCACAAGCCATCGTTGACGCCATTTTCGACTTCTATGACGGACGTGGTTTTACCCCGGCCAAGGAAGAGCGTGAGACCATCATGTATCTTTAAGCCCTTTCCCACCTGCTCAAGACCACATTAGAATGGCCGTTTTCACACCCGTCACCTCAGCGCAACTGCGCCAATTTCTCAAAGCCTATTCGCTTGGCGAACTGGTCGCGCTTGAAGGTATTGCGAGCGGCATAGAAAACAGTAATTTTTTCGTGACGACACAATTGGAAGACATCAAAACTCGCTATATCTTGACGTTGTTTGAACGCCTCAGCCATGCGCAACTGCCGTTTTATTTGAGCATGATGCATCACCTTGCCAAACGCAAAGTGGCCTGCCCGGATACCCTGGAAGACAAGCAAGGTGAAGCACTTCAAACACTAAATGACAAGCCCGCTGCGCTATTCACCTGTTTGGCCGGCAAGGCCAACATGGCACCAAGAGCGGAGCACTGCAGGCAGGTGGGCACCTTACTCGCCCAAATGCATTTGGCGGTCGAAAACTTTCAGGGAGGCCTTCCAAATCTGCGCGGATTAAGTTGGTGGAACGAGAGCGGCCCAAAGGTTCTACCATTTTTAAATCGCTCTCAAGCCGATTTGCTGAGCACTGAACTCATCATCCAGAACGAGTTTTCCTTGGGTTCGGTTTATGCCGAGCTGCCCAAAGCAGCAGTCCATGCCGACCTATTCCGCGACAATGTTCTTTTCGAAGAGCACGGCGGACAAATAAAATTGGGCGGCGCCATCGACTTTTATTTTGCTGGGGTGGATCACCTGATCTTTGATATGGCTGTGACCGTCAATGACTGGTGCATTGAAGATGGCACCGGCGCCTTTGTGCCTGAACATCTCGCTGCCTTTATCCAGGCCTATTGCGCGGTTCGAATGCCGAGCGCGGCCGAGCAGAAGGCATGGCCCCTAATGCAACGAGCCGCTGCGCTCCGATTTTGGATTTCCAGACTCTATGATTTCCATCTACCTCGCCCGGCCGAAATGGTGACCCCGAAAGATCCGAATCATTTCGAGAAAATCCTTCGACTGCGCCGTATTCAGCCCCAACTACTAAACCTTTGATGCATATCCGAACCCTAAAATTCAATGACGGCTTTCGCTGGATGATTCAAGGCCTTGGCCTCTTGAAACGCTATCCCTTAGTGCTCTTGATGAGCGGCCTCACCTATTTGTTCGTACTGATCTTTTCGTCGCTAGTGCCGTTGCTGGGCGTGGTCATTCCCACGGTACTCGCACCGGTACTGTCACTGGGCTTGACCCAAATTGCCAAAATGGGCGACGAGGGCAAGTCACCGCAACTTTTCCATCTTTTTGAACCCTTTAAAAACTATAAGTCTCTGGGCTTTAGAAATCTTATGTTGCTCGGTGTGCTCAATACCGCAGCAACTTACTTGGCACTCGCCATCGCAGGGCTGTTTGATGACGGCACTTTGCTCAAGCTCGCAACCGGAGCATTGAAGCCCGATGATCCGAGCGTGCAAAGCATGTCACTTCTGCTTCCCATGGCGGCCTTTTTGGCGGTCTACACGCCCGTTCAGCTCGCCCTCTGGTTCGCACCGATATTCGTCGCCTGGAAGGGTCAGAGCGTGATGCAGGGACTGTTTTATAGCTTTACAGCGGCCCTTCACAACAAGATGGCCTTCCTTGGCTATGGCTTCGCGTGGCTTGGACTCGTGCTCGCGTCCGCGGCATTTATGTTGAGCGCCAATTTGCTCCTCGGGCGTGGCAACCTTATTGCCCAGTATTTAGTCGCTCCCGTCCCGATTATTCTCTTTGCCGTGTTCTTCTGTTCGTTCTGGTTTAGTTACAAGGACTGTATCGATGAAATTTCTGAGCGCTCTTGATGCCCTTTTCCTTCACCTAGAAACACCCGAACAGCCGATGCACGTCGGCGGTCTCAACACCTTAAAACTTCCTGATCGCTATAAGGGTGACTTCTACAAAGACGTTGTTGAACACTTTGCCTCTCGCCTGCATTTTGCCCCACTATTCAGGCGCAAGCTGGCTACAATGCCCTTGGGAGTCAGCAACCCGGCGTGGACGATTGACAAGGATTTAGATCTTGCTTGGCATATTCAAAAAGTAAAGCTTCCAAAACCCGGCGGCATGAAACAGCTCAACGCTTTCGTTGCCAAAGCCCATGCCGAACTTTTGACTCGTGACCGGCCACTTTGGCGCGCTTATGTCATTGAAGGCTTAGCCGATGGCCAGGCCGCATTTTATGCAAAGTTTCATCATGCCGCACTTGATGGTCAGGGAGGCGTAGCTCTTGCAAAAGCCATTCTCGATTTGGAAGCCAAGCCCTTGCGTGGAACAGCGAGCGATTCGGCTCGAGGGGTAAGCCAAAGTTCGAACCGCATCGCCTCTCGGGCAACGAGCAAAAAGCCGCAAGGCAAGCCGTCCACCGGAGCGATGCTCGCGGCTTCGTTTCGGGGTCTTTTGGGCCAATATGCTGCCCTGGTTCGTGCCGCTCCGAAAATTACAAACAGTGTGAGTGATGTCATCAGCCAGCGCTTAAAAGGCGGCGACCCAAAAACTGTGGCGAGCACCCTGGATGGTCTCATCACTGGACTCAAGGGCGGCTATTTGGGCACCGTCAAAGGCTTGGTGGGCCCTAAAACTAGAATGAATGTCGCGATCAGCGACAAACGCGCATTTGCCACACTGAGTCTTCCACTTCATGAGGTCAAGCGAATCGGCAAGGCCGCTGGTGGCTCTTTGAACGACGCTGTGCTAGCCATCGTTAGTGGCGGTTTGCGAAGCTTTCTTGAAAGCCACGGAGAGTTACCCAAAAAATCGTTGATCTGCGCCATGCCAGTGAGCCTTCGAAGTGAGCCTCACCAGGGGCCTGGCGAAATAGAAAATCAGTCCTCCATGGTGCTCACGACCTTGGCCAGCGATATCGCCAATCCACTTAAGCGGCTTCAGGCCATCATCGAAGGCACTCAACGCGCCAAGCAACTGTCGTCGGCCATGAAGTCCGGCATGCCCACCGATATCCCCTCACTCGGCATCCCCTGGCTGATGACTGGTCTGACCAAGCTCTACACCGCCACTAAAATTGCTAATCACCTGCCACCTATAGCGAACGTCGTGGTCTCTAACGTCCCGGGACCGCCGATTGCATTGTTCATGGCAGGTGCGCAGCTTAGTTCTTACTACCCAGTTTCTATTGTTGTCCACGGCATCGCATTGAACATCACCTTGCAAAGTTATCACGGTCAGCTCTATTTTGGCCTCATTGCCTGCGCCAAAGCAGTACCTGATGTCGCAAAACTGGCGATTTTTCTAGAGTCTGCTTTCCAGGAATTAAAAGTACACTTCGAAAACGAAATGAGCAGCGAACCAGAAACCCCTATCTTGACGCCTAAACCGAGGGTCAAGCGCAAAGCGCCACCCAAGAAACCAGCAACGCTTGCCCATGCCTGAAAAATTACCCGAACCCCCGACCAAGATCCTTTGGAGGAACTGTTGATCAACCCGTTCAATCAAGCGTTTCCGAAACGACTTTTTGAAATGGTCAAACCATTCTCGTCAAGCCCATTCACACCAGTGCAAGCTCCCGGCCTCCTTAGATTGGCCTTGGAAGCGCGTGGACCCTGGGAGCACGCCTCGCTCCTCGCGGCTTGGCCGTTCCTAAAATTTGCGCCTAAAGGTGACGGCCATCCAGTCTTGGTACTGCCAGGGTTTGTGGCGGGCGATGCGTCAACTTATTTACTTCGACAATTTTTACGTGATCGCGGCTATCGTACGTCGGGATGGATGCAGGGTCGAAATCTTGGACCGAAACCTGGTGTGCTTGAGTCCGCACTCGAACATGTGAGAACACTTCACCGGGACACCGGCAGCAAGGTCAGTATTATCGGCTGGAGCCTGGGTGGCATTTACGCGCGCGAACTCGCCAAGTTGGCGCCCGAGAGTGTGCGCAGCGTCATCAGCCTCGGCTCGCCTTTTGCAAGCCCTGGTGAGTCAACCAATGCATGGTGGCTGTTTAAAGCCTTTAATCCCGACCATACAACAGTCACCGATAATTTGCCTGCTCTTGCCGAGGCACCTTCTTGTCCGACCAGCGCAATCTTTAGCCGCAGCGACGGGGTCGTGCCCTGGAAGGGCTCATCACATTCCGCAGAACAGTTGGCGGCCCGAAGCGATATTGAAAACATCGAAGTCGAGGTAAGTCATCTCGGGATGGGCGCTCATCCACTTGTGCTTTACGCTATTGCCGATCGCCTCTCTCAAAACGAAGGTCAATGGGCGCGGTTTGACCGTGAGGGATGGCGCAAACTTGCCTTTCGAGATCCAACCCGGCGCGGCTTCTTTTTTTAGGCTTCATTAGGATTCAATGGCTACTTACACTTGCAACGGCATTCAGATCGAAGCCGAAACTTTCGGCAATCGCAATGACCCCTGCCTTCTGTTGATTATGGGCCTTGGAATGCAACTCACTGCCTGGCATGAGGGCTTTTGTCGCATGCTGGCCGAAGACGGATTCTATGTGGTCCGATTTGACAATCGAGACGTAGGGCTGTCAACCCATTTTGAGCAATTCGGTCGTCCAGCGATCCCAATTCTCTTACTTCAAAAGTTTTTGGGTTTCACGCCAAAGGCGCCCTACACCTTGAAGGAAATGGCCACGGACGCTGTCGGACTCCTGGATGAATTGAAGATAAAGCAAGCGCACGTTGTCGGAGCCTCAATGGGCGGCATGATCGCGCAGGCACTCGCGATTAATTATCCGGAACGAGTGCTGAGTCTTACATCCATTATGTCGACTACCGGAGCACGCTCACTACCAGGGCCTTCCGCTGAAGCGCGGCGGGCGTTGCTGCAACCTGTCCCAAAGCAGGCTAACCACAAAACAGCGCAGGGCATTGAACTATTGGTCGATGGGTACGTGAAAACTTTTTCCGTCATCGGCTCCAAGAAGTTTTTGCCGAAAAATGACCAAGAACTTTCCGTGTTTAGAAGTCGGATTAGCAGCAACATTCGACGTAGCTACCGTCCTTGGGGGGTGGCAAGGCAAATGGCTGCGATTCTGGGTAGCCCGGATCGGACCTCAGCACTTAAAAAACTTTCCCTAAAGTCCTTAGTAATACATGGTCAGGAGGATCCCTTAGTGCGGCCTGTGTGCGGTGAAGCGACTGCCAAAGCGATCCCCAACGCGCGCTTGGAAATGATTGCCGATATGGCTCACGATTTGCCGGAACCGCTCTGGAAAAAAATTAGTGGTCTCATCGCTGAGCACGCGCATTCGGCGCGTAAGGCAGCTTAATGGGCTGTGGAGTCCCACCAGGGTGGAGCAAGACCTGAGCCGTGGCGAGTCTCGAACCAAGAGGCTGAGCTTATAGGCTCTCTATCGCACAGGTAACCGCTCTTGGTAAATATCGGCGTTACGCGGCCGGCAAACCGAGCACCTGGCGCGACAAAATATTACGCTGAATCTCGTTGCTTCCCCCATATATAGTTGCGGGCCGCGCCTTATACCAGGAGCCCAAGGCATTGACCTTGCCTGCACCCATTGCTACCTCGCCCACCAAGGCACCGCAAGCACCCGCAGTTTCAATACATAGATCGGCAATACGCTGAAAAGTTTCAGTCGACCAGATCTTGAGCATGGACACGTCCGCACCCAGGGTCTCGCCACGGATCAACATATTGGCGTAGCCCGCGTAAGCATCAGCCAAATGGGTGACATCGAGTTGCAGGGTAGAGAACTTGTCGCGAAACACAGGGTCTTGGTTCAGGCGCGCCAGCCGTGCAATGCGCATGAGCATCTGTAGGCCGTACTCGGGCAGTTTGGGGCTGCCGAGGAATACGCGCTCAAAGCCCAACAGGGATTTTGCAACGGTCCAGCCGTCGTTCAACTCCCCCACCAAGTTTTCAAGAGGAACCTGTACATTGTCGAAGAACACCTCACAGAACTCCTCATGCCCTCCAATGTCTTTAATTGGACGCACCGTGATACCAGGAGATTGAATATCCATAAGCAGAAAGCTGATGCCTTTCTGTTTTTTAGCGTTCGGGTCCGTGCGCACCAAGACGAACAGATGGGTCGCATCCTGGGCTAAGGTGGTCCAGATTTTTTGCCCGTTGACCAGAAACGCAGGCCCATGAGCACCTTCGATTCTCTCGGCTTTAGTGCGCAAACTCGCCAGATCGGACCCAGAACCTGGCTCTGAATAGCCCTGGCTCCAAATATTTTCGCAACTGAGTATTTTAGGTAAGAAACGCTCGCGCTGGTCTTGGGTGCCATAGCGCAACAGCAAGGGGCCGACCATCTGAATGCCGTGATCCTGGAAGCGCGCAATTCCACAGCGCTCTTGCTCTTCCAAAAAGATCAGGAGCTTTGCGGGTGCCAAGCCCATGCCGCCCGCCTCCCTTGGCCAGGAGGGGGCAATCCATCCCATTGAAGACATTCGCAAATACCAATCACGTACTTGCAACCACCGCAAGCGGTACGGCATGTAGCGCAAATGCTTTGGGTAATGGCTCTCAAAATCATCACGGACAAGGTCACGAAAAACCTCATCGCTTAATGAGTTCAGGTCTTGCCCAACAGCGCTGGGATTGGACGTTAGGTTCGCCGAAGGTTGGCCACTGCCAACGGAAGGATCATCATTGATTTCACGCTCTTGTACAGGTGTGAGTTGGCTATATCGGTGACGATGCCAAGCAGCATTGCCAAAGTCTGAGATCAGGGCCAAACTTCGATTTACATATACCCCTAATTCGTACTCGTCGGTGGTGCCGATGGCGCCATGCAATTGAACAGATTGTGCCGCGATTAACTGAGCGGTTTGTGACGCTCTCGCCTTTGCACTGCTGGCCGCGGCTTGGCGTTGCAAAGCCGAGCTGGTCGGGTCGTCGAATTTGTCCAGGGCTGCGCCCAAAGCCGCACGGGTCAATTCTTTTTGCATCCACATATCCACCGCACGGTGTTGCAGCACTTGGAACGCCCCAATGGCCTGTCCAAACTGCTCACGTACGGCGAGATAGCTTAGGGTGAGCTCAAGTGAGCGAGTGATCAAACCATATAGCTCGGCAGAAGTACACAAAACACCTGCATCAAGAGCACTTTGCACGGCAAGAGTTGCCGGCGATGAGTGCTCGGAATCCTGTGCCAAAACGGAATCCCGGCCGACCTGTACATCGTCGAAATGCAAGCGTGCACTGAAGCTGCCGTCGCTACGTTTTTCTTTAACAATGCTCAAGCCCTGAGCATCGGCAGGAACTTCGCAGAGCATGAGGTCAGAGCGCGCCCCAATGGCGCTCAGGACCACTACTAAAAAACAATTGGCGTTAGGCGCGGCGACAAATCGGGCTGAGCCCGTCAGACTGAATCCGAGCGGTGCGTTGCTTGCGCGTACTTGACCAGCGTTCAAAGAAAAATCGCCCAGCGGCGATTGCCAGGCAAGAGCCACTAAGCGGCTACCGGCCGCAAGGTCAGCGATCAGTGCATCACGGCGCGAACTGGGTGCACAGGCAAGAAGGGCAGTGGCCACAACAACCCCACTAGACACGAAAGGTTCGGAGTGACAGGCGTAGCCCAGTCGCTCAGCAATAAGCGCTGCTGCACGCACGCCCAGCCCGGTGCCACCTAGGTCCTCAGAAAGTAAAACACCGAGCCACCCTTGCTCGGCCATGCCGCGCCAAAATGCGGGGTCATGGCCCTCAAATTGATCGCGTATTCGACGGGCTCGCTTGGCATCCACGGGGGCAAATGAAGCAGCCGATTCGGCTACCATCTTGAGGGTTTCTTGCAACTCACTTGTGTCAGACATTCAGCACACTCTAAATCTTCGGTTGGGTCAGAACATGAATGTACCTTGCCGCCTGAAAAGCGTTGCCTGAGCGACTCATGGCACAACTGTGCTGCCGTCTTTCAGTGAGCATCAAGCTACAAACAAACGATGCAATATCCAGCCACCTAGGTTGGCACAAGCCGATCCCGTGCCAGGATCCTCACTTACTGTACCGCCGCTCGTCGTAAAGAAGTATCGCGCAAGCATTTGGAAAGGAACTTCGGGCTTCGAATACGCACAAGGGATTTCCGCTCAGCGTCGTTTCCGCAAACACATTGACCAATCGGAAGGCGTAGCTTTTCATTGTAGCGGTCCAAAACTCAAAAGGGATTACGATCTTCGAAGCGCTATTGTGAGCCAACTTCTGATAAGGTAGCCGCAAGCAGCTTGCCTGCCACAAAACCCGAAAGGAAACATGACTGCTGCCCCTCATTCACTGCCCTTGGCCGGTTTTCGAATTCTCGATTTATCAGCGGTGTACTCCGGTCCTATGGCCGGGGCCCTGCTCTCGGACCAGGGCGCTGAAGTGATCAAGGTTGAAAGCCCCGGCGGAGACATCAGCAGAAGAATCGGGCCTGTTAAGGGGGATATCTCTGCGACCTTCGTTGCGATGAATCGCGGTAAACGCTCGATTGTGCTTGATCTGAAAGCAGAGGAGGGCAAGGCCGTGTTACGCGACCTGATTCAGCAAAGCGACGTCGTAATGGAAAACTTCCGTCCAGGGGTGATGGCCAAGCTTGGCTTTAATCGAACCGCACTGATGGCGCTCAATCCTAGACTCATCTATCTTTCTATAACGGGATTCGGGCAAGATGGACCGTACACCGAGGCGCGTGTTTATGACGCCATTATTCAAGCGGTCTCGGGCATGTGCGCCTCGCATCTTGAGAAGCCTGGCCTTGAACCGGGACTTGTCGCCACCACCATCTGCGATAAGTTGACCTCGATGACCGCCGCGCAGGCCATTACCGCTGCGCTACTGGCCCGTGAGCGCGATGGTCGCGGTCGCGTGGTGGAACTATCCATGCTGGACACCGCTCTTGCCTTTAACTGGCCGGACGCTATGTACAACCATATGTGGCTTGACAACCCTCCGGCTCCAATGCCAGAGGCGGGCATAACGCTTCGACCTTATAAAACCAAGGACGGCTATCTTGCGCAAATGGCCCCTCAACAAGACGAATTCATCGCCATCTGTAAAGGGCTGGGCGCCCCCGAGATCGCCGATGATCCACGTTTTTCCACACTACCGTCTAGGGCTAAACACCCTAAGGAGCTGCGCGCAATTTTGGAGCCTTTGTTTGCCGCATTCAGCACTGATGAGCTACTGGCACGCATGCTTTCGTTTGATGCCCCCGTGGGGAAGGTCAACCTCAAACCCGAGGTGATGACTGACCCGCAAGTGATGCACAATCGAGCACTGGTCGAAATCGATCAAGGCAGTCTCGGAAGAGTGCGTGTCGCACGCGGGGCCGCACGCTTCGATGCCGAAGATCTACCCGTCCCCAAGGCTGCGCCACACCTAGGTGAACACGGCCCGCAAGTGCTACGGGAGTTAGGCTATGACGAGTTGCGCATTGAAGCACTCCTGCAGTCCGGTGTACTAGGGCGAGTTCAGGCTTGATCACTAAAGAAACAGATGTCGCCATCATTGGCGGCGGACCTGCGGGCCTGATGCTCGCCATAGAACTTGGGTGTCGAGGTGTCGCCTGTGTTGTGCTTGAAGAGGACTTCGATCCACCCGATTTTCCAAAGGCCAATGCGACGTCGTCGAGAACCATGGAGCATTACCGAAGGCGCGGCTTCTCTGAGGAAATTCGTTCGCTCGGCCTCACCAAAAACTATCCTCAGGACATTGTTTATTGCACCACCTTAGCAGGCCACGAGCTGACCCGGTTTTCAATTCCGTCACGGGCCGAGGCAAAGGCACTGAGTGCCTTTGGCGATTATGGCGAGTCGCTATGGCCAACCCCCGAGCTACCCCATCGCGTGCAGCAGATGATGATCGAACCGGTGCTGCGGCGCGAGGCCGAGAGCTATCCTTGCGTTGAGTTGATGTGCGGCTGGCGAGCCGAATCAATCCAAATGGACGCCAGCCAGGTCGACATTCTCGCAACCAGCACCGTGGGCCAAGGCGAGCTCAAACTCTTGGGACGCTACATTGTGGGATGCGACGGGCCGCGCAGCCTGGTGCGCAAGACCTTGGAGATTCAACTCAGCGGCCAAAGCGGTGAAGCGCGAGATTTTTTCGGCGGCCAAATGCTTTCAGTATTTTTCAGCTCAAAGGAGTTGTACGGCATTTTGGGCAAGAAGCAGGCCTGGCAATACTGGGCGGTGAATCCTACCCAACGTGGCCTGCTTTTTGCCATTGATGGCATCGGAAAGTTCTTGTTTGGCCTACAACTCAAACCGGGTCAAACGGTCGAATCAGTCGACTTCCAAGCGGCGTTATTTGCGGCAGTTGGTGCAGCCTTCCAATACGAACTGCATGCCACCGCACCTTGGTTGGCGGGCTTTACCCTGGTGGCCAACAAGTTTTCGAAAGGTCGCGCCTTGATAGCAGGCGACGCTGCACATCTATTTACGCCTACAGGCGGCATGGGTTACAACACCAGTGTCGACGACGCGGTCAACCTGGGCTGGAAACTCGCCGCAGTGATTCAGGGTTGGGCCGATCCCGTTTTGCTGGACAGTTACGAGGCGGAACGGCGACCCATCGCTCAACGCAACACCGCCTTCGCTCGAACGATGGCCGACAGTATTGGTAAGGTCGCACTTCCTGAAGACCTTTTGAGTGAAAGTCCGAGCGGCGAACGGGCTCGGCGCGAGCTCGGCGCGGTGCTCAATCAACATGTCAGAACCGAATTTAATATTCCAGGCTTGCAATTAGGTTTGCGCTACGAAGACAGCCCAATCGTTGCGAAAGAAAAGGAGCCGCCCCCACCGGACCTTGCCAATCTCTATCAGCCCAATGCACGGCCGGGCGCGCGTGCACCCCACGGCTGGATCAATGAAAAATCGATTCTGGATCTATTTGGGCGCGACTACACCTTGTTGTGCTTTCAGTCTGAAGGCGAATCCGCACAGCATGAAGACGTTGACGAGTGGCAAAGACAAGCGGCTATGCTTAAGGTTCCCCTATCTGTCTTGTACTGCTATCAAGCTGAAGCACGCGCGCTCTATAACGCCGATCGAATTTTAATTCGACCGGATCACCATGTCGCTTGGCGCGGAGGTATTAGTGCAGACGTCGCGGCGGTACTGAACATGGTCTGCGCTCGCATCCCGCCTAGGCCGCCTCAAGTTTAGCTAGAGACAAGGCTAACCACTTCACACCCGACTTGCCGAAATTAACCTGCACCCTGGCATCATTGCCCTGGCCTTCAATATTGATAATTACGCCCTCACCAAATTTGGCATGGGCGACATTTTGACCAATTCGAAATGCAATGCCACGATCAAATTTCTTGCTGGCAGGGTCAATTCTTGCGGGTTGTTGACCGGCATTTTGGGCGCTGCTCGAAAAACTTTGGCCGCCATACCTTGAGCCGCCAAAGTGAGAGCCGCCAGACCATCCGAGGGGGTTTGCGCTTTCGTCCATTCGACCATTCCACCCACCACCTGCATGACCGCGGTCACGTGGTGTCAACCATTTGAGAGTCTCCTCCGGCAGTTCGTCGACAAAACGCGACTTCAAACTGTAGCGAGTTTGCCCGTGCAACATGCGGGTGTTAGAGAACGAAATGTACAAGCGCTTGCGAGCTCGGGTAATCGCCACGTACATGAGGCGTCGCTCTTCCTCAAGCCCATCAATTTCAGAGACCGAGTTTTCATGAGGAAACAGGCCCTCCTCCACTCCGGTGAGAAACACCGCATCAAACTCCAAACCCTTGGCCGAATGAATCGTCATCATCTGCAGGGCATCTGTGCCCTCGGCGGCCATGTTGTCACCCGCCTCAAGTGAGGCGTGGCTGAGAAAACCCGCCAAAGGTGTGATTTGCAACAATGCACCAGGGGCGACAAGATCAGCTTCCTGCGGAGGTGGCGTCCGATTGGAATTTTTCGGGCTGGCACTTGATGGGCTGGGGTTAGTTTCGCCACCGATAGTTTCGCCACCAATCGTATCGCCAGCAGTTTTTTCGCCACCATTTGTTGGGCCTGTCTTTATTGGGCCCTGATTGGGCAGCGGCTCCGCAACTGCATTAGAACTCACACCAAAATTAGCGGGTACATCGAGTCCAATACCGCCCTCGCCCAAGAAAGCTGCCGCCGCATTCACCAACTCTTTCAAGTTTTCTATGCGCTCCTGACCTTCCTTTTCCTTGCCGTAAAAATCGATCAAGCCACT
The DNA here is from genome assembly GCA_031421635.1 of Betaproteobacteria bacterium. Lineage (GTDB taxonomy): Bacteria > Pseudomonadota > Gammaproteobacteria > Burkholderiales > Burkholderiaceae_E > JAPOKJ01. The sequence goes on from JANOPA010000130.1 coordinate 23,389, forward strand.
GCGCTCGCTGATCGTTGACACCATCTCAGGTAACGTGAGCGGCTGGGTCTCGAAGCGCAGGCTTTCGATCATTTTGACGAAGCCTTGAATTTTCACTGCGGCCGCGCCGCTCAAGCCGCCCGCAGCGTTATAAAGACTGGTCGTTCGAGCGCGCGCAATATCTTGCAACTGCTCGATGGAGCGCGCCCCGATCCCGCGCGCCGGGAAGTTCACCACGCGAAGAAAAGCGCCGTCGTCATTGGGGTTGTCCATCAAGCGTAAATAGGCCAACGCGTGCTTGACCTCGGCGCGCTCAAAGAAGCGCAAACCTCCATAGACACGGTAAGGAATTCCGGCAGAGAATAAGGCATGTTCCAACACTCGTGACTGAGCATTAGAGCGATACAAAATCGCGATATCTTTGCGCGAGGTGTCTTCATGGATCAGCCCGCGGACCTCCTCCAGTAACCACTGCGCCTCTTGCCCATCGGTCATCGCTTCATAGATGCGTACCGGCTCACCATGCCCGGCGTCGGTCCAGAGTTCTTTACCTAAGCGGTTTTCGTTATGGCTAATTAAGGCATTCGCCGCATTGAGAATATGGCCGTGGGAGCGGTAATTTTGCTCCAGCTTAATGAGATTCTCAACATTGAACTCGCGCTCGAATGCGCCCATATTGGCGACATTCGCCCCCCGGAAAGCGTAAATGCTTTGATCATCATCGCCCACGGCGAACACCGCGCTTGGGGCACTCAGCATTTTGCCGTCCAGACCCAAAGGGGGCGTGGCGAGAATTTTCAGCCACTTGTATTGCAAAATATTGGTGTCTTGAAACTCATCCACCAAAATATGACGAAAGCGCGCTTGATAGTGCTCGCGCAAAGGCTGGTTGCGTTGCAAAAGCTCATAGCTGCGCAACAGCAACTCGGCAAAATCGACCACACCCTCGCGCTGACACTGATCGTCATACGCCTGGTAGAGCTCGACAAACTTTTGGTTGTAATCGTCATTGATTTCAACAGCACCAGCGCGCAAGCCCTGCTCCTTACAACCATTAATGAAATGGGTAAGATTCTTGGGCGGGTACTTCTCGTCGTCAATATTCAAGCCCTTGAGTAAGCGCTTGACCGCACTGAGTTGGTCGGCAGAATCCAATATTTGAAACGTCTGCGGGAGGGCTGCATCACGGTAGTGGGTGCGCAACAAACGATTACACAGCCCGTGGAAAGTGCCCGTCCACATACTACGCACGTTAATCGGCAACATCGCCGATAAACGTGCCAGCATTTCCTTGGCCGCCTTATTTGTGAAAGTCACCGCCAAAATGCCCGTCGGACTAACCTGTCCCGTGGAGATCAGCCAAGCGATACGTGTGGTCAAGACGCGCGTCTTGCCAGAACCGGCGCCCGCGAGGATCAGTGCATGTTGGGGTGGTAGGGTAACCGCAGCAAGCTGAGGCTCATTAAGGTTGGAAAGAAGATCGGACATGCTGTAATTTTACACAGTAGTTGCGAGTTCGTCTTAATGCAGCGAATTTGTGACTCGCCACACCAGGACTAGGCAAAGCTCCCGGGCCAGATCAAAACTGGCTCTGGCCCCAGGGATAATTTTGGAGGACACTGTTCTTGATACCATTGAGGCGTGCGCATTCGAAACCATCAATATTTTCTGACCCCTAAAAAGCTTGTCTCCCTTGCCGCCCTGATGTTGAGCCTCAGTGGCACTGTCTCGAACCACGCCAAAGCTGCTCCTCGGGATGAAGTACGCGTCTATACCGACAGCATCGAAGAAAAAGGGGAATGGGGCCTGGAAATGCACTTCAACACCGTACCCCGGCCGAGGGTTTCTGTCCTTTCTGCTGGGGAGCCGAGGGCCATTAACGGCTTGATCGTCACGCCTGAGTTGTCCTATGGACTCAGCGACACCGTGGAGCTTGAGTTCGGATTCTTGCTCCCTCGAGTAAGACTTGATGACGGGAGCAATCTTCAGGTCGTGCCGCATGCACGTGCCAAGTGGATTCCCAAAAAGGCCAATGCAACGGGTACTACAGGCGATTGGTTTTGGGGAGGCATTTTGGAATGGTCACCGTCGCCTTACCGTCGCGGTGTCACCACCGAAGACGCAAGCAGCTACTTAAGCGTTCGACCCCTTCTCGGTTATAGAACGAGCACCTGGCTGTTTGCCGGCAACTTAATTCTCGAATGGCCGATGGGCTTGCGTAATACAGCCGCATCAGTCGCCCGCCCGGAGTTCGCGCCTGCCGTCAAAGTACTTCGCACCTTCAGCGATCGCTTTGCGACCGGCTTGGAGTACCACGGAGAATGGGGCTCCGCCCGTAAATTTTCCGCCAGTGCGGAACAGTCCCATACTTTGTATTGGATCTTCGAGCGCAAAAAGCCGTTTTGGATGAGCCTCGGACTCGGGCACGGCTTAAACCGCAATTCAGGCGGGTTTAGCGTTAAAGGAAGCATCGAAATTTCGCTCGATTAGCTTCTAAGCGCGACGATTCCACGAAACCGCATTTTCTACACCACTGGTCTCAAAGCGCTGCTATTGTCTACGCACCGCGCGAAGAGGACAGGCCTCAGGCGTAATTCGAGATGCCAAAGGGATAGTCCTTTGGACTACTGGGGGATGAGAATGAACTTGCGAACCTATCTTGTAACAACTGCTCTAGGGGCGTCCGTTGTGCTGGGCGGGTGTGGGAGCGATTCGGTGCTGACCGGAACAAGCCTGCAAACTCTTTCAAATCGGGCTGATCTTGTCAGTGGCGGAGCGGCTCTGATAGAGGTCAAACTTCCAGCGAAAGCTGTCGCGTCGCTGCTCAAGGTGGATGTCGATGGGATCGACGTCACTGCGGCGTTCAGTACGCTTGCTGACGGTCGAACTTTAGGTGTCGTCAAGGGTCTAAAAAACGGTGCCAATGCGGTGACCGTCAAGAGCACCAACGGCTCATTCGCGGGAGCGCAATTGGTGATCACGAATGCACCGGTTGGTGGGCCCGTGATACTAAGTTCCCAGCCTTCACCCTGGATATGCGCTACCCCTTCTCCGGTAGCAGCAAGCGGAAATACGCCGGCCTCAAATGCCAGCGGACTGTCCACTAATGCGACTGACGCGCAGTGCAATATCGCGACTGAATATAAGTTGTTTTATCGCACCACAACGGTGGGTTGCTCACCCGCCTTGCCCGATCCCAGCCCGCCTACCCTGGCCCCGACCAATAACTGTTTCAAGCCTTATACCGTGGGCATCACACCGCCAGATTTGGCGACAACCACCACTACGGCTGGTTTAAATGTCCCGTATATCGTTCGAGTCGAGAGAGGCACGGTGAACCGTGGAATTTACGACATTGCTGTGCTTTTCGATCCTGCTAACGCCGCACCATGGACGCCACTGGCCCCACAAGCACAGTGGAATGGCAAAGTCGTGTATTCATTTGGCGCGTCCACCGGCCAACCCCGTCTGCAGTTTCGGTCCGAGCAAAACTGGGCGGATGACGCTGCACTTTCCCGTGGCTTCATGGTGGTTGACAATAGTTTGACCGACTCGCTTTACAACTCCAACCGCATGCTGGTCGCCGAGACTCTCATGATGATGAAGGAGCGCATCGTCACAAGCTACGGCGAGATTAAATACACCTTGGGTAATGGTTGTTCTGGTGGCTCAATTCAACAAAACACAGTTGCATCGACCTTCCCTGGTCTGCTCGACGGCATCCAGCCAAGCTGCGACTATCCAGATTCGATCACCACCGGCATGGAAGTGACAGACTGCGTCTTGCTGGTCAATTACTACGCCAGCGCGGATTGGGCAGCCTTGACCAACACACTCTCCCAGGCTCAAATCAACACCAAGAAAACCGCGATTAACGGTCATCTTGACCAACTCGGCTGCCAGTCTTGGAACAACGCCTTTGGTTTCAATGGCAAGCCCGGAAACTATGTTCGAACCTTGGTCACCGATGCCGTTACTGGCGCGATGAGTATTCCTGCGACTGAAGTACCTCGCAATAATTGCCTGCTGCCCGCAGCCCTCGTCTATGACCCGGTCAGCAATCCAACCGGCACACGCTGTGGCGATGCCGATCTCTCTACTGCCGTTTGGGGTACGACTGCGGGAATCGCAGCCGGGAGTACCCGAGCACTGACCACCCTGGACAATGTGGGCATTCAGTATGGGCTGGGGGCGCTTCTGGGGGGCGCAATTACTGCCGAAGAGTTTGTGACGCTTAATGAGAAGATCGGTGGCTTCGATGCCGATTCAAACCGACAAGCAGCCCGAACCGTTGCTGACGCAGCGGCCCTGCCCATCGCCTACAAGTCCGGCATCGTCGCTAGCGGGAAAAACCTTGCCAAGCTGCCAATCATCGACTCGCGCGGGTACGACGAAGCGGGAATCCACTATATTTGGCGCAGCTTTTCGGAACGCGCCCGGATCGACGATGCGAACGCTAACAATCACGGCAATCATGTGATGTGGCGTTATGGCACTGGACTATTGCCCGGTACTGCAGCGCAAGTGAGCGCAGTTACTGTGCAATCTCTTCTGACCATGGATACATGGTTGTCGAGCTTGATGACAAGTGCCCCGAAAGCTTCGATGAATGCCGAGCGAACCCAAGCCCAAGTGATTGCCGCTAAGCCCGCTGCGGCGGTCGATTTGTGCTATCTCACCGGGGACACAGCCTTCGCGACCAAGGTGACCGACATCGCTCAATGTGATGCAGATGCGCGCTTGGCGAAACACGCCTCTCCGCGCCAGGTAGCGGGCGGAGCCCTCTCTGAAAACATTCTCAAATGCCCACTGAAACCCCTGGCATTCTCTGATTACGGCATCATTATTTTTAATGCCGCTCAGCAGTCACGCCTCAGTGCGGTGTTCGGCACTGGAGTCTGTGATTGGAGCAAGCCTGGTGTGGGACAACAAGATCCGGTATCTCCGCAGACTTACAAAGCCGGTCCTGGTGGTACGCCTCTGCCCGCTGCGCCCACCTCCATACCCCTTTAAAGCATTGGTAAAACTGCGAGCAACTTCAGGATGCATCCTCTAAGGAAAAACTTTCATGAGACTTAAAGATAAAGTAGCCATTGTCACTGGAGCAGCCAGTGGCTTTGGCGCCGAGATCGCTCGTCAATACGTCGCTGAAGGCGCCAAAGTTATGGTCGCCGACATCAACGGTGAAGGTGCAAAAGAAGTTGCAGCCAGCTTGGGCGCTTCTGCCGTTGCCGTCACCTGCGATGTAACGAATGCCGCCGCGATCAACGCACTCGCGGCGCAAACGCTGGCGAGCTTTGGAAGAATCGATATCGTTGTTAACAACGCCGGTTGGACTCACCGCAACCAACCCATGCTTGAAGTAGACGAAGCGACCTTCGACAAGGTCTACAGCATCAACGTCAAATCAATTTTTTTGATGACCCATGCGGTCGTGCCACAAATGCGTAAGCAAGGTGGCGGGGTGATTCTCAATATCGGCTCAACCGCGGGTATTCGTCCACGGCCCGGATTAACCTGGTACAACAGTAGCAAAGGTGCCGTGAACCTGATGTCGAAGTCGATGGCTGTTGAACTCGGGCCTGATCGCATTCGAGTCAACGCGATCTGCCCAGTGATGGGCGCAACCGGCCTACTCGAGTCATTCATGGGAATGCCTGATACACCGGAAAATCGCAAGAAATTTATCGCGACCATTCCTTTGGGTCGACTCTCTGAACCGCGCGATATTGCAAGAGCAGCGGTCTATTTGGCCAGCGACGATGCGGAATTCATCAGTGGCGTGGAGTTTCCTGTTGATGGTGCGCGGACTGTTTAGTGTTTAGCGTCATTCACCCTTAATAATCCAGCGCGCCGCCTTCTCGGCCATCATTAAGGTCGGGCTATTGGTATTGCCGCTGGTAATAAACGGCATAGCACTGGCATCAACGACTCTTAGTCCTCGCACCAAGCCACGCTGGCCATCGCGCACTCGTAAATGCGAATCCAGCACGGCCATAGGGTCACTCTTCATACCCATTTTTGCCGTGCCGATGGGATGAAAAATGGTCGTGGCAATATCGCCCGCGAGCTTGGCTAACGCTTCATCAGTTTGAAACTCAATCCCCGGCTTATGCTCGAGAGGTTGATACACCGCCAAGGCTGGTTGCGAGACGATCTTACGGGTCACGCGCAGGCTGTCTGCCGCCACTTTCCGGTCTTCTGGAGTACTCAAATAATTGGGCGCAATGGCCGGAGCATCCTGAAAGTTGTTGGTCTTGATATTGACCGTGCCGCGACTACTCGGATTGAGATTGCATACACTGGCTGTAAACGCCGGGAAGCTATGCAAGGGCTGACCAAAAGCCTCCAAGCTCAAAGGCTGCACATGGTATTGAATGTTTGGATAGGGCTGATCCGGGCTGCTCTTGGTAAAGGCTCCGAGCTGGCTTGGGGACATGCTCATCGGGCCGCTACGTTTCAAGGCGTACTCCACTCCAATGAGCAGCTTACCCAGCCAAGAATTCGCGAGGGTATTGAGCGTCTTGACATCTTGCACCTTGTACACAGCGCGAATCTGTAAGTGATCCTGCAAGTTCGCGCCGACCCCAGGTGCATCAATCATTAAAGGAATGCCACGTTCCTTGAGTAACTCGGCGCAACCGATGCCTGAGAGCTGCAAGATTTGTGGGCTGCCGATACTTCCTGCACTCAAAATCACTTCTGCACTTGGCGATTCGCCCAGCATGGCGTTCACCATTTCTCCGCCTCTCCAAAGCCGGACACCGACGCAGCGCGGGCGGCCCTCCGCATCTTTTTCCATTAAAAGCTTCACAACTTGCGAGGATGTCCAGAGCTCGAAGTTAGGTCGATCCGCACACTGAGGTCGCAAAAAAGCCTTGGCAGCGTTCCAGCGGAAGCCACTCTTTTGATTCACCTCAAAATAACCAACCCCTTCGTTGCTACCACGATTAAAGTCGGTGATGGAAGGAATACCCGCCTGGTTGGCCGCCTTGGCGAATGCATCCAAAACATCCCAGCGAAGGCGCTGCTTTTCGACTCGCCATTCACCGCCAAACCCACGCCCAGCTTGAACTTCGGATCCTCCCTCTTGCGCTTCTTTATTGTGCCTCAGGCTGCGATTGCCGTGAAAATGCGCCAAGTCGCGATCTTGCGGATCCGCACGACCATCTAAAAGGTAGTGATCTTCATGCGCAATGAAGTCGGGCAAACTTTGCTCCCAGCCCCAGGCGTCGTCGCCGGTCGTCTTGGCCCACTGATCATAGTCACGCGCCTGACCTCGCATATAAATCATGCCGTTGATGCTGCTGCAACCACCCACTACCTTACCGCGCGGATAGCCAAGCTGGCGCCCGTTCAAACCTTGGTCAGCCTCTGTCTTGTAAAGCCAGTCGGTGCGCGGGTTACCGATGCAATACAAATATCCGACCGGGATATGAATCCAGTGGTAGTTGTCCGTGCGTCCCGCTTCAATGAGCAATACTCGCTTTTTTGAATCGGCGGACAGGCGATTGGCAAGCAAGCAACCGGCTGTGCCCGCGCCAACGATAATGTAGTCAAAAGTAGGTTGAGCCATGGGTCTGCCTTTTCTAACGGTCGGCGACAGTATATCCATGAGAGCGGCATTGACCGGACTGAAGCGCTCAGGAATGATGCCTTTGAGCGCAAATGGCGTTAGCGCCAGAAAGCGGGTAAGCGAAATAGGCAAAAATCGAGCGTGGCCAGACTCCACCGCAGGTTTGGTACGATCACCCCAATGTTCAATCAACTTCAAACCTTGCGCGATTATCTCAAAAGCTTGGATGCCAAACCTTGCCACGAGGAGCGCGTGCTCCGTCTGTGGCTGCAAGGCCTATCGCTATCGACGCCGGGATGTCGACCTCAGCATGTTTTTCCAAAGCGACTCGCTGAGCAGATAAACGCTCTTGAAGAGAAACTGAGCACCATTGCGATGATTGAGTCGAAACATGTCGCCCAAGATCAGTCGGTGCGCTTGCTCTTAAAGCTGAGCGATGCACAAACCGTGGAGACCGTATTACTACCGCGCGACGGTGTGTGCATCTCTAGTCAAGTCGGCTGCGCGGTGGGTTGCGTTTTTTGCATGACCGGGCGCTCTGGTTTACTGCGCCAAGTGGGGAGCGCAGAGATGCTCGCTCAAGTGGCCCTCGCCCGACAAATTCGAACGGTCCGCAAGGTGGTTTTTATGGGCATGGGAGAACCCGCCCACAATCTTGATAATGTAGGCGATGTGATTCAAGCCCTCGGCACCTTAGGTGGCATTGCGCACAAGAACATCGTTTTCTCAACCGTTGGTGATGCTCGCGTTTTTGAGCGCTTGCCAACACAAAAAGTGAAGCCGGCGCTGGCGCTCTCCTTGCACTCGACCAAGCCGGCGCTGCGCGCCAAACTACTGCCACGCGCACCAAGGCTAGAACCAAGCGAATTGGTCTCGTTGGCAGAAGCCTATGCGAGAGTTACCGGCTATCCGATCCAATACCAATGGGCGCTCATGGACGGGATTAATGACGGCCCGGAGGAAATCGAAGGCATCGTTGAATTGCTCGCTGGCAAATATGCGGTGATGAATCTGATTCCTTTTAACAGTGTTGAAGGTGCCGATTTCACGCGACCCCCTTGGGAACGCGCTGAGGCGATGGCCGTAGCGCTGAACAAGCGCGGCATACTGACCACCTTAAGACGCTCGGCCGGTCAAGACGTGGAGGCCGGTTGCGGGCAACTCCGCGCTCGCAGCCTACCCGCCAAGGCGACCGCACTAAAGCTTGTTTGAACCTTGGAGGCGGGGTCGTCGCCAGACACTGGCCAACCAAGGCTGCTGCTCCCGAGGTAACCCTGTTGGACGATAATAATGACTGAGTTCAAGAAATCCGGCCGCCGTCATATAAGCCCGCCAGGAAGTCAAGTCGTGAAACGCGCCAAAACGCTCTCCGTTCCAACTCTCTTGTCCTTCGCCACGAGGATTTGAGCAGAACAACACGCCTCCAGGTTTCAAGGTTGCATGAAGCTCTTTAAGCACCCGCAGCAAGATCAAATTGGGAATATGAAACAACACAGCATTGGCAAAAATGCCGTCAAAATGCTCGTCCGGTAGTTCAAGTTGTATAAAGTTCTGGTGCCAGACCTCACAGCCACTATGAGCCCGCGCCATGGCCGCCAGAGCCGCCGCGCCTTCTAGACCGATGACTGTAGCCCCAAGGTCGCGAAAAGTGATCAGATCTCGCCCTGGCCCGCAACCAAAATCGAGCAAAGTGAAGGGCTTGGTCGCTTCGATATTCGTCAATAAGGCATCAATATTCTGGCTGACATCATGATCGCGGGTGCCCTCCCAAAACTCCTGAGCACGAGCTTCATAGTGCCCAAGGGTTCGCGCCGCGATTGGGGCAATGTCTTCTTGATTAATCTTCATACCAGGAAGGATAGACTAGTCAAACAAAGTTCGTGGATGATATACGCATTCATCGAGCAAGCCCGTTAATTATTCCTCGGAAATTTTAGCGAAATCAACAATTCGCTTCACCTTGGCTGACTCTTCGGCAATGAAGCCTGCGGCGTTGATGTTACTGGCCATCACGGTGGCGCCAGACTCCTCGAACTTCTTGCGAATCTCTGGAGCTTGCAAAATCTCGGCGAGCACTTTTTGCACCCGAGCTGCCATAACTGTATTTCCCAGGATTGACCTTAGCCTTGGCCACGAACTCATCAAGCGTGCTCAGCCCGGCCTTTTTCCCGGCAACAAGAACCATGGGTTGCGACGTGACCAAGCCAATCGCCGTGAAGTCTGAAATGGAGTATTTCGTACTTGGAGCGATTTGCTTTTTAATCACCAACTCATTGTTCGCGCCGAGCAGCAAGGTGTAACCATCGGGCTTGGCATTCGCCACACGCTGCGCACCCAGCGAGCCGCCCGCGACACCGACATTCTCCACCACCACGCTCACCCCGAGGCGCTTGCTCAATTCGGGTGCGATGGTGCGAGCCGTGAGGGAAACTGAGATTCCTCACTTCAGAGCTTCTCAAACGTTCCGGGCAGGAGAATCGATTGGTCGACATTGCGAATATCACGATGTCCGCAGAAGGCCATCGTGATATCGAGTTCGTTGCGAATGATTGATAACGCCTTGGTCACCCCCTCCTCGCCCATCGCTCCCAGACCGTACAAAAAAGAGCGGCCAATGTAGGTACCTTTGGCCCCGAGAGCCAGGGCCTTGATCACGTCCTGCCCGCTGCGGATACCACCGTCCATATGAACTTCAATCTTGCTGCCCACCGCTTCGGCAATCGCAAGCAAGCCCTTGATGGAGGATTGAGCGCCGTCCAATTGCCGACCACCATGATTAGAAACGATGATGGCGTCAGCGCCGCTATTCATGGCCGTATTCGCATCTTCGACGTCCAAGATACCCTTGAGAATCAACTTACCACCCCAACGCTTTTTAATCCATTCCACGTCCGCCCAGCTCAAGGCCGGGTCGAACTGTTGGGAGGTCCAGGTCGAGAGTGAGCTCATGTCGCTGACGCTCTTGGCATGACCTACGATATTTCCAAAACCATGTCGCTTGGTTGCGAGCATGCCCATACACCAACGCGGCTTAGTCATCATATTGAGAATATTCTTGATGGTGAGCTTTGGAGGCGCCGACAGACCGTTGCGAATATCTTTATGGCGTTGCCCGAGTATTTGGAGATCGAGGGTCAAGACCAAGGCATCACATTTCGCCGCCTTCGCCCGATCGATCAGGCGTTCGATAAAGTCACGATCTTTCATCACGTAGAGTTGGAACCAGAACGGCGCCTTGGTGTGGGCTGCAATATCCTCAATCGAGCAAATGCTCATCGTTGAAAGTGTAAAAGGGATACCAAATTTTTCGGCAGCCCGTGCACCGAGAATTTCGCCGTCCGCATGCTGCATACCGGTTAATCCGGTCGGCGCAATCGCCACAGGCATTGCTACCTCACGACCCACCATCGTAGTTTTCAGCGTTCGATTTTCCATGTTAACGGCCACTCTCTGGCGAAACTTGATGCCTTGAAAGTCGGACTCATTAGCGCGATAAGTGCTCTCCGTCCAAGCACCTGAATCGGCATAGTCATAAAACATTCTAGGCACCCGCTTTTTGGCAAGTAAGCGCAAGTCTTCAACACAAGTAATGATCGGCATGGTTTGTCCAGAGGGCTGTAGCCCCGAATTATAGTGAAAGGTCGAGCGGCCACGGGTGTGCCTTTCCACTGTGGCTAAGAACTGCGGTGAAGCGAGCCCCTGCGCCCGAGTCGTCCTGAGGCGACGAAAGTGGCCGACTTGATCTCGGGGCTAAACTATCGTTTTTCTTCGAAGCATCGAATATGGCACTGATCCAAGAGGTGAAGCAGTGGGTTCGCAGTGCCCAGCGAATTGTAGTGCTGACCGGCGCTGGCATCTCCACCGACTCGGGCATCCCTGATTTTCGGGGCCCTCAGGGGGTGTGGACACGAAACCCTGCGGCCGAGAAGCAGTCCACCATTCAAAATTATTTGGCCGATGAAGACGTTCGAAAGGCCGCCTGGCAATCGCGCCTCGCAAACCCGGCCTGGAGTGCCAAGCCAAATGCCGGCCACGAGGCGATCGCCGCATTGGAGCGTCGCGGCAAACTGCACGCCCTGATCACCCAAAATATCGACGAGCTTCATCAGCAAGCTGGCAATTCCGGAGCGAAGGTGATTGAGGTTCACGGCACCATTCGCCGGGTGATGTGTTGGAGCTGCGGTCATCGTGCGCCCATGGAAAAAGCGCTCGCGCGAGTGCGCGCTGGCGAGGCCGATCCGCATTGTGAGGCTTGCGGTGGCATTCTCAAGAGCGATACGATATCGTTTGGCCAGCCGCTTGTCCCAGAAGTCATAGACCAGGCCATGCGGGTCGCGAGTGAGGCGGATCTTTTCATCGCAGTCGGTTCGACCTTGCAAGTTTTTCCGGTCGCCGGTGTTGTGCCACTCGCCAAGCAATCTGGCGCCCGTGTGGTGATTGTCAATGCGCAAGCAACGGCAATGGACGATCTGGCGGATGCGCTACTCAAGGGTTCGATCAGCGAAATTTTGCCAATCATCATAGACTCACAGCAAGTGTTGAAATAAATTCCTCATTGGAGAACTGCTATGTCCCCGGTACCCAAGGGCGGCACCGTCGCCGTAACAGGCGCGGCAGGTTTTATAGGTGGCTGGGTTGTGCGCGCGCTTCTCGATAAAGGCTACCGAGTCCGCGCCTGTGTGCGCAGCATCGACGATCACGCCCGCACCGCATTTCTAAAGGCCATGCCTGGGTATGCCTCGGGTCGGCTCAAACTGTATGCTGCTGATCTTGATCATCCTGGCTGCTTTGATGAAGTTTTCACGGGCTGCCACGGCGTGCTCCACCTTTCGCACGTTAGTAATTACAACAATCAGGACTATGTCAAGGGGGTCTGCGAGCACGTTATTCAGAGTGTCAGTAAGTCTGGCACCGTGAACCGGGTCGTAGTCACCTCGAGTATCGCTGCGGTCATTTCTGAGTCCGATATGCAAGAGGTGGCGCGTCGTCCAGTGTTTTACGAAGACCGCTATCCAGACGAGAGCAATCCCAAGCGCACGCCGGAGCGGGGTCAAGGGTATTCCATGGGCAAGGTGCTTGCCGAACGTGCCTTTGCGGACGCTGCCGAAATAAGCGGTTGCTGGGATGCGATTACGTGTTGCCCCGGCGACAATGTCGGGCCCATTCAATCGGCACACCAGAAGGACAAAGGCCCCTGGCAGCATCACATCGAATCCATGCTACTTGGCCAGTGCGAACAGAACGGTGCCTATCGTCCGTGGATGACCGTGGATGTTCGCGATACTGCTCAATGCCATATTGGACTTCTTGAAAGTGTCAACGTCAAGAACGGCGAGCGCTATATTGCCTGGTCCACCGAAATGCGCAATGTGGAAGACATTTGCGCCGACATTGACCGTCTCCTGCCTGAATTGGGTCATCACACTCCGGCCGTGAGCGACGACTTCCCGGATCGAGTTAAAGCACGAGAGTCCGAGCTACGCGCCATTTGGGCGGGATGCGACCTGCGCAACGAGAGGATTCGCGCACTCATCGGCATTAAGTTTCGTCCGCTGGACGAGTCGCTACGCGACTGCGTAGAGTCCTTAATGAGCGTGGCCCAGATCAACCCCAAGCAACGGCCTGGATTTACCCAAGCCGAAGGAACGTGCCGCGAGATCGCTTAGGCTGATCTAAACACTTCAAAACCAATGGCGCAGCGCAGTTCAAAACCTAATCAGTCCTTCAGTGAGGAGTAGTTCATGGATATCAAAGATAAAGTCGTCGTCGTGACCGGTGGAGCAAGTGGCATCGGACGAGCTGCCGCCATTCGGTTTGCGGCAGGCGGCGCCCGCGGAGTAGTCGTAGCGGATATCAACGCCGACGCGCTGGCCCCGGTGGCCGAAGCCGTCAAAGGGCTGGCCGTGCGTTGCGATGTCAGCAAGGAGGAAGACATCAAGGCATTGGTTGCAGCCGCTGAAAAGCGCTATGGCCAGGTGGATGTCTTTTTCTCCAACGCAGGCATTATTGGCGGCTGGGGCGGGTTCGAGCTTGAAGACGCAGTTTGGGAGGCCAGTTGGAAGATTCATGGCATGGCCCATGTCTGGGCAGCGCGCGCCACAATACCGCAAATGATGGAGCGTGGAAGTGGTTATTTTCTGATCACGGCCTCGGCGGCGGGGCTCTTGAACATCGTGGAGTCTGCGCCATACGCCGTGACCAAACATGCCGCAGTGGCCTTCGCAGAATGGCTATCCATCGCTTACGGTCGACGGGGCGTGAAGGTGTCATGCCTGTGTCCGCAGGCAGTACGTACGGGCATGGTACCTGGCGACGGAGGGTCAGCCGGTGGTGACGGGATTCTCTCGGCCGAACAGGTTGCTGAAGACATCATTCGAGTCATGGGCGAAGAAAGCTTCTTGATCTTGCCGCATCCACAAGTGCTCGAATATGCGCGCATGAAGACCAGTAATTATGATCGTTGGCTAGGCGGCATGCAGAAAATGTACGAGCGCTTTTTGGCAGCCAAGAAAGACTAAAGCAGCCTAATAATTTAAGGGATTAAGGTCAAACCTCGATTCCAAACGATCGTCGCATGCCATTCAAGGCCTCTTGCTGGGGTGTCCACTGACGTCCTCCGGTCACGCCCCCATCCACGACCATATCCAAGCCGTTGACAAAGGATGATTCGTCGCTGGCAAGGAAAAGCGCCGCATTGGCGATGTCTTCGGGCAGCCCGGCGCGAGGTATCGGTTGCATCTTGGCCAGCCCGGTCGCCAAAGCCGCGGCCGTTTTATCGGCTTGCTCTATCGACAACCCCAATGCCTTGCCAAAAATTCCGGTCGCAATACCCCCAGGCGACACCGAATTGACGCGCACATTTTTCTCTCCAAGTTGCATGGCCACACACTTAGTTAAATGCACGACAGCGGCTTTGGCAGCAGAATAAATAAGCGAGGATGAATACCCTGCACGCGTCCCGGCAATGGACCCGTTATTAATAATGCTTCCCGAGCCTTGCTTCACCATGATCGGCGCTACCAGTTTCATGCCAATGACAACCGAGCGCAGTAGCACAGCCATCGCTGCATCGAAGCCCTCGACGGGAATGGTTTCAATACCGCCCACCGGAGCCGGTCCGCCCGCATTATTGAAAAGGCAATCGACACGCCCGTAGCGCTGCATTGTAAAGTGGACCAAGGCCTGCATCTGGGCTTCACTGGTGACATCCGTTTGAACGAAGGCGCACTGACTACCGATGGCTGCGGCAACTGCATCGCCCTCTGCTTTGCGTCGCCCCGCGATGACCAGGAGCGCACCCTCTTGGGCAAAGACTTCCGCGCTTCGCTTACCGATCCCGCTCGTTGCGCCAGTGATAATGCAGATTTTGTTCTTGAGGCGATCCATCACTCAATCCTTTTTAATGTCGTGGTAATAGCAGCGGTGCGCCGTATGGTAGAAGCCAAGATGCGCCACATGAATTGCTACAGCACCTTACAATAAAAACGCGAAGACTGCTTCCTACTGACCCAACTCAATCCCAGCGTAAGCAAACATGACACAATCTCCCAGGAGCCAGAAATGCTCTCTCCCGGCTTGTTCCGGAAAGTGTTCGACCTACATCACGATGAAAGCCAGCCATGACCAATTCCCCGGTAGACGGCATCACACTCAAAACCGTATCCGCGAACGGCATTGCTCAGCGCTACGCGGAATGCGGCGCGGGCCCAGTCGTTTTGTTCTGCCACGGCTGGCCGGAGAGCTGGTATTCCTGGCGGCATCAAATGCTAGCCCTAGCCGCTGAAGGTTATCGCTGTATCGCGCCAGATATGCGAGGTTATGGTGGTACCGATGCGCCTCAGCAGATTGATCAATACTCTATTTTAGATCTGGTTGGGGACATGGTGGCATTGCTGCGCGAACTCGATGCAAAAGACGTCGTCGTGGTCGGGCATGACTGGGGCGCACCGGTCGCCTGGCATTGTGCGCTGCTTCGCCCCGACTTGTTCCGAGCGGTGGTGGGCATGAGTGTGCCTTGGGCTCAGCGCGGCAAGATTGATTTACTCTCCTCGCTTGAAAAGCAAGGCATTACGCGCTTTTACATGCAGTACTTTCAAGAGCCCGGGTTGGCCGAGGCGGAGTTCGAACGCGACGTGCGCCGCTCGCTCAGCGTGGTCTATTTCAATTCCAGCGGAGATCAGCCCGATTCGGAGCAAAGTTTATCCATCCTGCCACCGAGCGGTGGCTTTCTGGACAACAAAATGGCGCCAGCCAAGCTTCCTGCCTGGCTGACGGAAACTGACCTCGACTGGTTCACCAGCGAATTCACCCGCACTGGTTTTCGCGGCGGGCTAAATTGGTACCGTAACCTCACGCGTAACTGGCGCCTGACCTCAGCTTGGCAGAGCCAACCCATCCGCCAACCATCCATGTTCGTTGCTGGAAGCCGAGACGGCGTGTTGAAATTTCCAGCGTCGAAGGCCCAGATTGAGGTGTTCCCAAAGTCCTTGCCCGGTATTCGTGGCACTCATATTCTTGAAGGCGCTGGTCATTGGATTCAACAGGAGCGCGCCATTGAGGTGAATCAACTCTTATCGGATTTTTTGAAAAATTTAAAGTGAACCGAGCCCGACCCTGACGCACCGGTGATGGGTATCCGCATTATGTGGATCCTAAGCGCGAAGATGCCCACCGAGCTGTGCAGTCATGCGCTCCTGGTCGGCATTGGCCTCACTGACTAGCTAATGTCGGAATTTTGAAATTTTCGGCTTATTGATGATTTCTTGGCGGACACTGATGTGTGTTACTAGCTTAATGAGCCGAGTCAGAAATTAGACTTCAGCTCGCGCGACACTTTGCTTTCTTCTGCCAATAATCCCCCGCAAAATAAAAGACCAAACCCGCAATAATTGCCCACTCCAGCGAAACACTGATCGTCAAAACAAAGGTCAAAAGCCAGGCCCAAAAATCGAGTTTGTCAGAGTTCCATGCGTGTCGAGGATACTGAAAATCCACCAAGGTCCAGGCGACCATCATGAGGATCGCGGCGATGCTCACGATGGGGAGGTAGCGCGCCAACGGCGAAACAAACAACAAGATCAAAACCAAAAGCACACTGGCGCTCATCGCGGCCAAAGGGGTCTTCGCCCCTGCTTCCACATTGAGGCCCGAACGATTAAACGAGCCCGAGGAAGGGTATGAAGAAAAGAATGCGCCCGCTAAATTTGAAAGCCCTTGACCCACAATTTCCTGCTTGGTGTTTAAACTTTGCTTGGAGCGTAAGGCGTAGGCACGCGCAATGGCCATCGCTTCGGTGAGGGCCAACAAAGTCATCACCAGGGCAGGCACTAGCAAACTAACCATTGCCGGGAGGTTAATACTCGGCAGCGATACCGGCGGGACCGCGCTCGGCAAGGCCTCCACCGTCTTCATCATGAAATGTTCCGGCATCAAGTAAATCCCTAGGGCATAACTTAACCCGCCCACCGTGACCGCGACCAGCATATAGGGGACGCGCCATGCGAGTCGACGTCCGAGCACGCAGGAGAAAAGTGTCAACAAAGCGATCAAGGTTGGAGGCCACCGAAACTGAGTAAGGTGCGCAGCCAGCATTTGCAAATTCTCGAGTACGCCACGACCGCGTGGAAATTCGAGCCCAAAAAAAGCCCCGAGTTGACTATTTGCAATAAGTACGGCCGCGCCCGTGGTGAAGCCGACGATGACGCTATGTGGCACTTTGTCCACTAAGCGTGCCAAACCTGAAATGGCCAATACCAACTGAAATAAACCAACCATTAACGTGAGCATCAGCACCAACTCAATGTATTGATGGGATCCCGCAGCGGCCAGCGGAGTGACCAGCGCGAGAGTGGTCAGCGAAATGGCATTAGCGGGGCCACTCACCATGAGGCGGCTAGAACCAAACAAAGCAGCCACCAAGCAGGGCACCATCGCCGTGTACAAGCCGTACTGGGCGGGCATGCCTGCCAGACTCGCGTAGGCTACTCCTTGCGGCAAGACCACGACTGCACCGGTGAGTCCTGCCAACAAATCTGCGCGCACGACTCCAGGTTGCTGGAGTTCTTTAATCCAACTCAACATGGGCCGCTCAAATTGAGGACTGCCCGTGGTAGAGCCTCACGACATGTTGAGCCTCAGCGAAGAATAACCAGCGTTCGCACAATAGTCCAATGAGGTTGAATAGTGCTGCAATCCAGACCGTTACTGAACTCGCCGAAATCAAAAGAAGCAAGAGCGGCAAAATAAAGCCAAGAATCCACATTGCCCAGCGTAATTGCAAAGCTCGATCGCGGGCCAACTCAAACATAAACTCATTAGTAAGAAAAGTCCCAGCGCTGTGACCCACATCCAGCAGGCGCACTTGTCCTGCCTGTTGTTTACGAAGCGGTTGCAGCGCCTGGTTAATATTCAGATGCTGACCGTCCATCCTCGCAAAACGAACAACATAGCTCAGCTTCAAAAGCCCTCCAAGGACGAGCATGCCCATAGCCATCGGTCCCGCAAAGGGGCGCGCCTGGGGTACAAAGGCCAAGAGCAAAATAGAGCCAGACATTAAGCCGAGCACCGGAAAGGCTAAACGTGTCTGCCAATTATTCCAACGAGGTATAGTCTTCAAGCAGGCATAAATCATTGCCGTGCTATAGAGCACGGCGATGCAAAGCAGCGTCAAGATGATGCCTAAACCTACGATGAGGCTGCGCTGCTGTTGGTAGACAGCCCACAAATACAATGCGGCCAGGGGATAGATCGCTACTGCCAACACACCTTCTCGCGACAACCACGAAGTTTTAAAGCGGGAGAAGGCCCGCCATGCGTTTTTTGGATTCGCTAAATGAAGCGTGGAAGTAACCAGCCCCACGGTTAGTAAAACGCCAGAAGCAAGCGCTGCCGCCCACCACTGCGACGACGCTGCTGCTAAATGCGAAAAGCGAGACAACACCAATAAAAACATTAGACCCAAACCAGCACCGGAACTCACCGTAAAAAACACCACGGAAAGCGCCGGCTTCATAGCGACACCATACGATTGATGAATTGACCAATCTTTGTATTGGCCAAGCGCTCGTTCAAAGAGACTTTACTCAGGGCTTGAACTGAGCTTGTGTCAATCGCAGGCATTGCGCGCGGCGGCAGGTAACGATTCACCGGTTTGTAGCCCAACTCCGGCAACATGCCCTCACCTTCCCGCGCCAAACTTAAGATCGACACCTTCGAGTGCGGATCGTCAAAATCGCCGAAATGACGCGCGTGCGTCGGGCAAGCCAGAACGCAAGCGGGTTGACGCTCCGATTCCGGCAAGGCCTGATCGTAAATGCGATCCACGCACAAAGTGCACTTGCGCATCACACCTTCATTTTGATCCAACTCGCGAGCGCCGTAGGGGCAGGCCCACGAACAATAATTACATCCCATGCACTTGTCTGGATCAATCAAGACAATGCCGTCCTCGGCACGTTTGTAAGAAGCGCCGGTTGGGCACACGGTAACGCAATCGGCATCTTCGCAGTGCATGCATGACATCGGCACATTGACGGTCTTCGAGCATCCTCCGGCTTTTATGTCACGTACCGCAGCGAGCTGAATATCAATAGGCTTCAGGGTGGGTCCAACGCCGGGATCCATACTGACGTTAGACCTGGATTCAACGGCGCTCACTTCAAAATGCCGAACCCGGTTAAACCACAAGCCCGAGGGCTCAGCGCCTTGAGTCGCGTAGTCCGGTGCACCGCCAGCCATTAAACTTTGGCCATTCCACTCTTTGCAGGCCACGGCACAGGCGTGGCAACCCACGCAGGTATCTAAGTCAATGACTAGGCCAAGCTTCATGCGCGCGGCTCCTTCTTGGTCGGGTCAATTTCACTTGTCGAATTTGATTCAGTCTCTTCACCAAACTCAAGCTTCGGCCATACACCGGTTTCACCCGGTGCGGCCTTGGTGATTGCGACACGTAAGTCATACCAGGCGGCCTGTCCCGTGATGG
The DNA here is from genome assembly GCA_031421635.1 of Betaproteobacteria bacterium. Taxonomy (GTDB): domain Bacteria; phylum Pseudomonadota; class Gammaproteobacteria; order Burkholderiales; family Burkholderiaceae_E; genus JAPOKJ01. The sequence goes on from JANOPA010000130.1 coordinate 42,924, forward strand.
GATCGGAATTGGTAATGCGCCTACCGTCCACCGGTGCAGCCAAGGTTTCGCTAATGAGATGGTTCAGCAAGAACCCGTGCGTGGCTTCCTTGGCTTCTTTCTCAAGCCCCCAGGCCTTGGCCATCTTGCCAATCGCATTCCAACTCCAAACGGTGTTGCGCTCCACCCCTTCCATGGTTTTCAACTGGCAGCGAATGCGTCCATTCGGAGAGCTCACCCAGACCCAATCCATATCACTGAGGCCCATCTCAGCAGCGCGCTGCACCTGCATGTACAAGAAATTTTGCCCAAGGATTTGACGTAGCCAAGCATTCTGAGAATCCCATGAGTGATACATCATCATCGGGCGCTGAGTAATGGCATGAAACGGGTATTGCTCATCCTTGATATTGGCATCATCTAAGGGCGCATACCAATCCGGCAAAGGATCGAAATACTGGCTCAATCGCTCCTGATCGACCTTGAGCGGCGGCCGTACACCGTCGTAAAGGCCCTGCCCGGCGAGCCGGAATTTTTGTAAAGGCTCGCTATAAATTTGCATGATGATGGGCTCGGCCTTGGGAATGAAGCCGGCCGCCGCCGAAGCCTCCAAGTAAGGCTGATTTATGCCGCGATTCCACTGCTGACTTTCGGGCCAATGCCAGGAGAAGAAGCTCTTGTTATCGATGTAAGCCTGCCACTGATTGGGATTGGGTTCTCCCTTGAGAGAAGACTTTCCATCAGCACCTCGAAAGCCCGCCAAGAAACCAATGCCCGGTGCCTTTTGATACTCCGTAATAAATTGTTCGTAGCCCGAGTATCGAGCAGTTTTTCTGGTAGCAGGGTGTTCCGCCGAACTCGTGACCAAAGCATGCTCTTCTTTCACAAAGGCCGGAAACTCCAAGCGCCCGGCAATGTCGACCAAGACTTCCTGCCATGCGCGCACATCACGATCAGGTTTCAGAATCGGATGACGAATGGCATCGGCGACCGTGTCGGGTTCTGAGATCGGTCGATCAAGAATTGAAATCGCATCGAAGCGCTCAAGGTAGGTGGTATCCGGTAGGACTAAGTCGGCGAACTGCACCATTTCAGAATCAAAGGCATCTGACACTACTAAGTACGGGATCTTGTACACCCCCTTTTTCTCACCTTCAAGATGGCGCGCGCGCAACATATCTTGAGTTTGCGCGGTGTTCATCGCGGAGTTCCAAGCCATATTGGCCATGAACAGCATCAGGGTGTCAATTTCATAGGGGTCACCCTCAACCGCATTGCGGATCACCATATGCATCATGCCGTGTGCGGCAATCGGGCTCTCCCAGGAGTAGGCTTTATCGAGCCGCAAGGGCTTACCGTCTGCATCAATGGCGAGATCCTCTGGGCGGACCGGGAAGCCCAAGGGTGTTTTGCTGAGCGCTTTATTCGGTGCATTGATGGTGGCCGCATCATTCTCCGGTAACTGCGCTGGAGGAATCGGCCTCGGGAAGGGTGCTTTTGATCGAAAATTACCGGGACCGTCCAAGGCACCCAAGAGCATTTGAATGAGATGCAAGGCCCGACAAGTTTGAAATCCGTTGCTGTGAGCGGAGATGCCCCGCATGGCATACATGGCGACCGGTCGCCCCACGACTTTGTCGTGATGATTGCCCCAGACGTCGGTCCAGGCAATCGGCAACTCAATCGGCGCTTCGAAGGCGACTTTGCCCATTTCAAGAGCCAGGCGCCGAATGGTTTGTGCCGGTACGCCACAACGCTCGGCGACGGCCTCCGGAGAGTAGGCTTCTTCGAGGTAACGCTCGGCCATCAAAGACATGACCGTGCGAACCTTGAGACCGTCGACCTCGTATTCGCCAAACAAGGCGGGCTTCACACCCTTGGTAAAAGTGCCAGGCGCTTGCGTACCTTGATCAAAAACCAAAGGTTGAGCTTGATCATTGCGTAGAAACAAACCGTCGCGCGGAGTTCCCGGCGCCTGGATCACGAGCCAGGCTGCATTGGTGGTGCGAACCAAAAACTCCCAATCGAACAACTCCCGGCTGAGCAGTTCGTGGACAATCGCCAAAGCCATCAACCCATCCGTGCCCGGCCGAATACCGATCCATTCGTCCGCAATGGCCGAGTAACCGGTGCGCACAGGGTTGATAGACACAAACTTCGCGCCATTGCGCTTGAGCTTATCGAGGCCAATTTTGATGGGGTTGCTGGAATGATCTTCGGCCACACCCCACAAGATGAAGTACTTGGCGCGATCCCAATCCGGCGCTCCAAACTCCCAGAAAGAGTAGCCGATACTGTAAAGCCCGGCTGCTGCCATGTTGACCGAACAAAATCCACCATGAGCCGCCCAGTTGGGTGTACCAAACTGTTGAGCCCACAAACCGGTGAGCGCCTGCATCTGGTCACGCCCGGTAAAGAATGCGAGCTTACGAGGGTCGGTGGCGCGGATGTGGCGCAATCGAGCGGTCAGCTCAGTCAAGGCTTCATCCCAGGAAATCGCCTCGAACTGCCCCGCACCGCGCTCAGACCCGGCTTTTCTGCGCATCGGGTTCTTCAGCTTGGCGGGGGAGTACTGCTTCATGATCCCGGCGGAGCCTTTTGCGCACAGAACCCCTTGATTCACGGGGTGCTCGGCGGTGCCTTGAATGAAGCGAACCTTGCCTTCGTCCAGGGTCACCTTGATGCCGCATCGGCAGGCACACATGTAGCAGGTGGTGTAGTGGATGCTTTGTTTGCTGCGGTCGTCGAATTTTAGGGGGACACTCTTCATCTTCCGATTTTAAGGAAAATAAAATTCAAATAAAATCGAATAATATTCAAATTATGCTTAAATAACTCTTAATGATGAACTTAGACTCTTTTGAAGAAACTTCATGCGCGGCCTCAAACTTAGGCAGATTGAAACCTTTTGCGAACTCGCCCGGCAGGGCTCCTTGGCGCTAACCGCGGAGCGACTTTCTCTCACAGAATCCGCCATCAGCGTCTCCGTCCATGAACTCGAAAAGCAACTTGGAGAAAGCCTCTTTAACAAACAAGGGCGACGTCTGGTGCTCTCAGATCGGGGGCGCGAATTGCTTCCCCAGGCATTAGACTTGATGGAACGTGCCAAAAATTTTGGGGATATCGGCAACACCGATAGAACTCAAACTCTGGCCATTGGCGCAACCCGCTCGATTGGGCCTCATTTACTGCCCCGGCTCATCGGGGATTTCGAGAAACATTTGGACGCTCGAGAGCTAGGCCGGGGAAAGCGATGTTACGAACTCTTCGTTCAAAACTCCGAAATTGTGCTTAGTCGCCTGGGCGAACGTACCCTCGACATCGCCCTGGTCGAGGGTGAGGTCCTCGACCCCTCGCTTCACAAACAAACCTGGTTAAGCGACCAACTGATCATCTTTTGCCGTGCCGGCCATCCACTGCTCTCAAAAAACCCTTCATTAAGCCGCCTTAACTCGGCCTCTTGGGCGCTTCGGGAGTCTGGCTCAGGCACACGCGAGGTCTTTTTAAGAGCGCTCGCACCGCTTATACCTACCCTAAATATTGAAGTCGAAACCAGTGACAACGCAACCCTGAGTGCCATTGTCTCGAGTAGTGATCGCCTAGGATGTTTGAGCAAAAGAGTCATTGAAAACGAACTCGAAAGCGGCAAGCTCATCGAGATCAAGGCTCAAAATCTAGACCCTAGCCTGGAAAAAAGTTTGCGCCGTAGCTTATGGATTGTGACCCATCCACAGCGCCATCAAAGAGCGCTTTTGAGCCAGTTAATTGACTTCGCTCAAAAGTGGAAATAGCAAGAATGGTAAGAGTAAGACGTGGCAATCGCACTTTGCGCTACTAGCACATCACCGCC
>JANOPA010000131.1:0-79375 GCA_031421635.1 Betaproteobacteria bacterium
AACTTCGAGAGCACCGTAGTGATCGCCGCTGTGAGGGTCGTCTTGCCGTGGTCAACGTGGCCAATCGTGCCTACGTTTACGTGGGGCTTGTTACGTTCAAACTTGCCTTTTGCCATTTTTTCTTACTCCTGAACCAACAGAACAATGCTAAGAACACTGATTAATTTTTAATTGCAACTGAAAACTTGGTGCCCATGGCGGGAATCGGACCCGCGACCTCTCCCTTACCAAGGGAGTGCTCTGCCACTGAGCCACATGGGCGCAACCGATTGCGAAACTAAAAAATTTGAAACACCAACTGAGGCTACTCACAATTTACGTAACCCTCAGCAAAATCGCCAGAGTGACGCTCTTTCACGCTCTTTTGGAGCGGGTGAAGGGAATCGAACCCTCGTCTTAAGCTTGGAAGGCTTCAGCTCTACCATTGAGCTACACCCGCTCAGCCGTATTCAAAATTTCTAACTTAACAACGCCAACTACAACATTTTTACTTCAACATTTAGACCAACATTAACCCCGAACTCTGGTAAAATCTTTTACAAATCAAGGACTTGGTGAAAATTTCGGTAGAGCTGTTGGTGGATGAGGCTGGATTCGAACCAGCGTAAGCTTTCGCTAACAGATTTACAGTCTGCCCCCTTTAGCCACTCGGGCACCCATCCACAGGGAACCGCGGATTATCGCCCGAGGCGGCCTCGGTGTCAAATCATTCTCATATTGCTCTTATTGTGCGGGTTCAGTGACTCGTTTTTTAGTCGCTTTTGCGGCGGCGTCCGGCGTCCGGTAAGGGGGTAGTTGGGCTAATTGATGAGTCGCATGGTTAAATTGTCATTGACCGTCCGGCCGGTCGGATATAAAATTCTGGTGAGACCTGTTCAGGAGCTACCTCGATGTACACCCAATCACTCGACACTTCGTCTGTTGACACTGCTTCGGCCGACGACCCTGGTGCATCCAAACCTAGCGAAGCGGGCCCGCGAAGTGTTGCGCCGGTGTCCGACGCTCAGTTCGCCAAAGAGACGGTTTTTAATCAGCGTATTGCCCAAGACCAAAAGATTGAGCCGCAAGACTGGATGCCCGAGGCATACCGCAAGACCTTGCTACGTCAAATTAGCCAGCATGCGCATTCCGAGATCATCGGTATGTTGCCCGAGGGTAACTGGATCACGCGCGCGCCTAGTTTGCGTCGCAAAGCCATTTTGCTTGCAAAAGTGCAGGACGAAGGAGGGCACGGCCTCTATCTCTATTCTGCTGCAGAAACCTTGGGGACTTCGCGCGAACAGATGTCCGAGGCTTTACATACCGGCAAGGCGAAGTACTCCTCAATTTTTAATTATCCCACCCCCACTTGGGCCGATATTGGCTGCATTGGCTGGTTGGTCGATGGCGCGGCCATCATGAACCAAATCCCCTTGTGCCGATGCTCATACGGCCCTTACGCGCGGGCCATGATTCGCATTTGCAAGGAAGAGAGCTTTCATCAACGTCAAGGCTTCGAATCGATGTTGGCGCTTTCTCGCGGTACGACTGAACAAAAAGAAATGGCCCAGGACGCTTTTAACCGTTGGTGGTGGCCGGTCGTAATGATGTTCGGGCCTAGCGATAAAGAATCCGTGCACACCGCACAAACTTCCAGTTGGGGTATCAAGCGCATCAGCAATGACGATCTACGGCAAAAATTTATAGACGCGACTGTGCCGCAGGCCGCACTGCTGGGCTTGACGATCCCCGACCCCGATCTTCAGTGGAACGAAGCGCGTTCTCAGCACGACTACGGTGTCATTCATTGGGATGAATTTTGGAAGGTCGTCGCGGGCGACGGACCCTGCAATCGCGAGCGACTCTCGGCGCGAGTCAAAGCCCATGATGATGGCGCCTGGCTGCGTGAGGCCAGTCAAGCCTATTCGGCAAAACAGGCCGCACGAGCACGTGCCCAAAATCTTCAAACTCGGAGCGCAGCATGAGCGAAATTGCGATGCCTCTCTACGAAGTTTTTCTCCGAAGCAAACAAGGTCTTGATCACAAACACTGCGGCAGCTTGCACGCAAGCGACCCCGCGTCGGCATTGAGAATGGCTCGAGATGTGTATTGCCGCCGTCAAGAGGGTGTGAGTATCTGGGTGGTGCCCTCGAGTGCCATTACCGCATCGCTGTCCGAAAATGCAGAGTCTTTTTTCGACCCCATGGCCGACAAAATCTATCGCCATCCGACCTTCTACAAGCTCCCAGACGAAGTTGAGCACATGTGATGGGGCGGAGTGTGCTGCCGATCAAGGACTCGCCTGTGGTTATGCCCCTCATGCCTACACTCACGGCCGAACAGAGGGCGTTGCTGCGTATCGCCGATAGTGCCCTCATTCACTCTCAACGCCTTGCGCAGTGGTGTGGACATGCCCCTATGCTGGAAGAGGATTTAGCCCTGAGCAACATCGCCCTGGACTTGCTTGGCCAGGCCCGCATGCTCTATCAATATCTAGCCACTCAACCCGAGAGCCTCGGGTGCGATGAGGACTGGTATGCCTATTGGCGCAATGAAAAGGATTTCTTTAATGTCTCCCTAGTAGAGCTCCCCAATGGACTGACCTTGAGCAGTGGTCCCCGCGAGGACTATGCGGTGACTCTTGTAAAGCTCTTTGTCAGCGCGGCTTACTTTCTTCCGTACTGGTCGGCCTTGAGCCGAGCTCCTGACCAAGCTCTTGCCGAGATCGCACAAAAGTCAGTGAAAGAGGCTCGCTACCACTGGGAGCATGCTGCCGAGTGGATGCGCCGCATGGGTGACGGAACGCCTGAGTCAAACCGACGTGCCCAAGCAGCCCTTGAGCGAGTCTGGCCGTACAGTAATGAGTTTTTCAATGATGATGAATTTGATCGAAAAGCGAAGCTTGGGTTGACCGGAATATTACCCAGCGAAATTGAACCCTCCTGGAATCAATTGGTCGATCCGGTGCTCAGCGAAGCGCAATTGAAGCGACCGTCCCCATCCAAGATGCTAAGCCGAGGCAAGCAAGGTGAACATACCGAGGCGTTTGGGTTCCTGCTCTTCGAAATGCAAAGCCTCGCGCGTCAGCACCCAGGCGCACTTTGGTGAACACCTCCACTCAATCCAACGCGGTGCAGCGCAGCGCTCGCGCCCAGCAAGCCTATGACTTGGTGGCGCAAGTCCCCGATCCCGAGATACCCGTCGTCAGCTTGTTCGACCTTGGTATCTTGCGTGACGTCACAGACGGTCCGGGAGGCCTGTGCGTGATCCTCACCCCGACCTATAGTGGCTGCCCGGCGACAGAAGCCATTGCGCAAGATGTCCGAAAGGTGCTGAGTGACTCTGGTCTCAACGAGGCCCGTGTTGACATAAAACTAAGCCCGGCCTGGACCAGCGACTGGATGAGCGTGGAGGGGCGCGAGAAACTAAAGGCCTATGGCATTACCCCGCCGAGCTGTAGCGCCGCTGAGGCTCAACAGGTGATTGCACTACGGCGCAAGATTTCCGTGTCCTGCCCGAGGTGCAATTCGAATCAGACTGAGCAGCTTTCAAATTTTGGCTCGACCCCGTGTAAGTCTTTGTATCGCTGCCTAATTTGCCGAGAACCTTTCGACTATTTTAAACCCTATTGACGAACCTGCATGTCGGAAATTCACGCCAATCATTTCCCGACTAGCCCGTCAATATAAGCCTCTAAAAAATATTTTAATGACCCCTAAGTTTCATAAACTGTTCATCGATAGCGTCAGGCCTGAAAATGGCGACGCCGCTCGAATCACGTTCGCCGTGCCGACTGAGCTGCGCGAAGCCTATCAATTTAAGGCGGGCCAGTATTTAACCTTGAAGGCCGAAGTGGATGGCCAAGTTTTGCGCCGCTCATACTCTATTTGCAGCGCGGAGCAAGCCTTTCAGGACAGCGGCATCCTTCAAGTGGGGGTCAAACGTGTTCACGGTGGCGTATTCTCGAACTGGCTTGTGTCCCTCAAATCGGGCGATGCACTGGACGTTATGACTCCCGAAGGCAAGTTTGGCGAGCAGCCGGGAGTACTGGTCAATGACTCGCCACAAAATTCTGAAGGTGCACGGGGCACGCATATGGTTGCCTTTGTGGCGGGTAGTGGGATCACTCCGATTTTGGCCATGATGAGCACTTGGCTGGCGCGTTCGCCGTCATTAATGTTTAGTCTGGTGTATGGCAATCGCCGAAGCGAATCGGTAATGTTCCTGGAGGATATTGCCGCGCTCAAGAATCAGTATATGGAGCGCGTATTGCTCTATCACGTTTTGTCACGCCAGCCACAAGAAAGTGAGCTGTTCAATGGTCGCTTGGACCGAGCAAAGATCAAGGCTTTGAGCACCGAAATTATGCCCATGATGTTGATTGATCACGCCTTTATCTGTGGCCCAAATTCAATGATTGACGATGTTGAAGCTGCACTTTTAGATGCAGGCCTGACCAAGGCGCAGGCCCACACAGAGCGGTTCGGGGTACCCGGACCCAAGCGCCAAGAGCCTGTAAAAATTGACCTTTCAGCACCTGCCGCCCAGCTTCTGGTATTGCTTGATGGCAAGCTTAGTGAGATGCGTTTACCTTACGGAGGAGCTAAGGTATTAGATGTGGCACTAGATCATGGGCTCGACCTGCCCTTTGCCTGCAAGGGTGGTGTTTGCTGCACTTGCCGTGCCAAGGTCCTTGAAGGCGAGGTCGTGATGGAGAAGAACTACAGCTTGGAGGAACACGAGATTGCAAAAGGTTTTGTCCTCACCTGCCAGGCGCTTGCAAAGTCTCCTCGAGTCGTGATTAGCTACGATGATCGCTAGAATCGATCTTCACTCTATCCCGCTGATCCATCAAACTTGGCATAAGAGGTAGCGGTGGCGAGAACTCGAGCGGCTGACCATCAGAATCAGCGTGATCGCATTCTTGAACTCGCGGTCAATGCCTTCGCCCGCCTCGGCTTTCCAAGTGCTTCAATGTCGGAGCTGGCCCTAGCGTGCAGCACTTCAAAAGCCGGTCTTTATCACTACTTTCCCAGCAAAGAAGATTTGCTATTTGAAGCATTGCAAAACTATACCGAGAGGCTGCAAAAGCTGGCCTTGCTAATCGAATCAGAGGAGCCTGTGGCATCAGAGCGATTGCGCCGCTTGGTGCGTGAATTTTTGCGCGAATACCAGCATTCCCATGATCACCATGTGGCGCTATTGCATGACCTCAAGTTTCTCAGTGTCACCAGACAGGCGCCGATTGAGGCCAAGCAACGCGACGTTGTCGAGGTATTCGCAAGGGTTTTGCAACAGGTTAGACCCGAAGCCATCAAAGATACCAAGTACCGCAAGCCCCAGGCGATGGCATTGCTTGGGACGATTAACTTCACCTTCGCTTGGCTACGACCGGATGGCCCGGTAAGCTATGAAGAGTTTGCCGAAATTGTCATTGCTATTTGGGAGCGAGGACTCTGAAGATAGCAATCATTGGTGCGGGAACCGCCGGTCTGGCCTTGGCCGCACTAATGGCCGCGCGCCACCAAGTGACGGTATTGGAGAAAACACCTGAGCCAAGCCCGGTCGGTGCGGGCGTGCTGATTCAACCGAGTGGCCTCGCAGTGCTCAAGGGCATGGGATTGCAGGATCCTTTGCTAGCGCTTGGCTCCAAAATTGAGCGTCTTCATGGGACACTGGGTTCAGGCGGAGATCGTGCATGGCAGGGCCGGCGAGGGCCGACGCAGGGCTGGCCGGTCATGGACATGCGCTACGCTGCTTTTCGCTCGGACAGCTTTGGCCTAGGTCTTTCGCGTCATGCTTTGATTTCTGCGTTGCTCGACCAGGCGCTTGGCTCGGGTGCTCAGTTACGCGGCGCGCAAGACATTGCTCAGTTAGCGCCGGGCCGAGGCGTGGACGGTTTTGATCTGACGGTGATTGCCAATGGCTCCTTCACCCAGTTACGAGAGCAAGCCGGTATTCCATCGACTCTTACTGCCTATCCTTGGGGGGCGCTCTGGATCCTATTGAAGGATCCCCAGCAAGCAGTAGGTCCGGTGTTAAGACAATGGTATCGAGGCGCCCACCAAATGTTGGGCCTGATGCCGACAGGATTCCATCGCCTTGAAGACAAGAGCGCTCATGGGGCGACTCCTTTGATCAGTCTGTTCTGGAGTGTGCGCGCCGATCAGGTCGAGGCCCTACGTGCTCAGTCGCTGGAGTTGTGGAAGGCGCAGGTGCTTTCCTTAACCCCTCAGGCAAAGTTCTTTCTTGATCAAATTCACGACTGGGATCAGCTTGCATGGGCGCGTTATGCGGACGTGCGTACCCGACGCCCCTACAACGGTCGCGTGATCTGTATCGGCGATGCCGCGCATGCCATGAGCCCACAGCTTGGGCAGGGCAGTAATATGGCCTTGATGGATGCTTGGTGTCTGTCACGTTGCCTAAACCTGGAGCATATGGAAGGACCACAAATTGAGTCGGCCTTTGCAGCCTACACAGCGGCTCGACGAAAGCATTTATCCACTTATCAGTTTGTCAGTAAGTGGCTCACACCGATGTTTCAGGCGGATGGCTGGTTCATGCCTGCGGTGCGCAACGTAACGTTCTGGCCAGGAAGCCGTCTGCCCGGTTCGTCACGCTTAGCGGCAACGCTCTTGACGGGGTATTTGTTTCACCCGAATGACTAAGAGGCTGGCCGTAGAAGGACGAACTGATCAAGTGTCGGCCTGATGAGATTTCTTCTTGCGCTTCCCTGGGCGATGACTTGCTCGTCGCCCCATTCCTGAAGATGATCGACGGGACTAATCCTTTCGGTCTAAGTGAGGCTTTATTTCGGAGTCAAGAGCCTTCAGAATCAGTAGACCAGTAACACCCTGGACCTAGCTGATTTCAAATGATGCTCTTGCTCATCGACGACAATGAATTAGTTCGCAACTCGCTGGCCGGGTTGCTGAACGATATGTATCCGAGCTTGAAGATACTGTGCTTCAACCGTTGCGAGCCTGCTCTGCTCTTGCAGGATGAGGTTGCTGATTTTGTGCTGCTCGACTTTCATTTGATCGGAAGGGTATCCGCTTTGGGCAACGATGGTGCGGTCTGGCCAGCCGAACTCGATGGTTGGGCGTGCCTGCGAGCCATGATCGCGAGATTTCCCAAAGCGAAGGTCATCTTGATGAGTGCAAATCGAAGGGAAGAGATGACCGAGCGCGCCAGAGCTTTAGGGGCGCATGGCTTTGTAGAAAAAACGGTGCAATCCTCGACGCTTCTAAACGATTTAAGGCGAGCTTTTGATGTTTGATTTAACTCAGAAACTAAGGGGGCTTCGAATGACACCTGAGCTCTTTTCTGCTGGCTCGGAGGCGATGCAATTTCACATGGAAGAAGACTTCGAACACTTTCAATTGCGATCCCTTGCCTTGCAGGCCCAGCGCGTTTTAATCCCGGTGCTCGCGGTATCGGGAGTCATCGCCTGGCTGCTGCCGAAATCCAACTTTGCGCTCTCTGGTTGGATGCTATGGATCTTAGTGGCCGCGTTGATGTTGGGTCGCTGGAGGTATAGCCAGCGCTACTCAAAGCAAGCGACAACACCATTTCGCGCGTCGCACCTCTTTCGCAGAATGTTGCTGATCAACTTTGCCATTGGCATGTCGACGGGTGCGTTTTGTTGGCTCGGTTTCCCCGGTGCTGAGCCTTTGCAGCATGCTGCCGTGACGACCCTATTGGTGGGCCTCGCAGCAGGCGCGGTGGCGACTTGCGCTTCGAGTCGGTGGGCCTTCGTCGCCTATGGCGTGCCGCTGTTTTTGCAACTGTTATTGGCGTGGGTTTTGTTCGGGCAAGTGCACCCACTATCTGATGTGGTGGGGCTTGATCCCCAAGCTCGTACAAGCCTGCATCTGGTTTTTGCGGCGGCCATTGCGGCCTTGTTCTGGGTGCTGTTGGCAACGTGCAGTGACTCTGAACGTTGGATCCGAAGCGCATTCGGCGCGAACCTCATCAACCAAAAGTTGGTCGCTCAGTTGAAAACCATCAATTTGGAGCTGAACCAACAACGAGAGTCGGCTTTGGCGGCAAACCAAGCCAAGACGCGATTTCTTGCCGCGGCTAGCCATGATCTTCGCCAGCCTTTGCACGCTTTGTCGCTGTACAGTGCCAGCCTTTCTTTACAAACCCTCCCGGATCGCGCCCAACAGTTGGCCGCGGCCATTCAAGACTGCATTGGAAAGTCACTGGCACCGCTACTGGATGCTCTTTTAGATGTGTCGAAGCTAGACGCAAACCTGATCGTCCCGGTAGTTCAGCACTTTGTGCTTGAAGCCACGTTGCGCACTGTTCGACACGAAATTCAGGCGAGATGCGACGAAAAAAAACTGACCCTGTGTTGGGATGTTCCTGAGCATTTTACGGTCGCCTCTGACCCTCGTCTCCTGGTGCAAATCGTCCGCAATCTATTGGACAATGCTCTGAAATACACCGGAGACGGATCAGTTTGTTTGCAAGTACATGAGCAAGACGGCCACGTTTTTCTGGGGGTGAGGGATACCGGAATGGGCATCGATGCCGCGGACTTGCCCAGGGTGTTTGAGGAGTTTTACCAATGCGGCAATGTTGAGCGTGATCGAAGTAAGGGTCTTGGGCTAGGGCTGGCTATCGTCAAACGGCTTTGCGACCTATTGAGAATTGATTTAGCCGTTGAATCGCAGCGCTGCTCTGGCACTTTCTTTCGATTGAACTTGGGGCCATTACAGCACAGCCGCTCAGCCCGCTTCCTTGTCCCGAAAGAAAGCCCGGTTCATGCTCGGCTTGACATGCGAGTTTTGGTGATCGATAACGAGCTGATTGTGCGGGAGAGTACGCGCGGACTTCTCGAAGAGTGGGGTTGTGAAGTGAGCGTCGCGACCAACGCGTGTGAGGCACTCGCTCTCGCGAAGGAGCGACAATTTGATATTTTTCTTTCTGACTATCGACTCAAAGCTTCAGAGACTGGTTTAGAAGTGTTGGACGCCTTACTTCAAGTTCAGCCCCACGCCCAACGCTGGCTCGTGACAGGCGAAACATGCTTGCTACCCTGGCAGCAACTCCGAGAACAAGGCATAAAGGTCCTACATAAGCCGCTAGAACCGACGTTTTTTTTGCGGTCGCTGAGCGTCGCTTAAAGGCGAGCCGTACGTTTAGAGCGGCACCGCAACGGTGTCCTTGATCCTTTCGCGTGCGAAGCACGAACGCACGTCGAGCACCCCGGGATACTTCAGAAGCTTATCCATAACGAAGCGCGAAAAATGATTGAGATCTCTCACTTGTACGCGCATCAGATAGTCCGCATCACCGGTCATTGAAAAGCACGCGACGATCCCGGGCCAATTTTGCACTGCATCTTTAAAGTCGTCAAAAGCAAATCGACCGCCCCGCGCGACGGCCCACTTTTCGAGCTTGACATTGACATAGGCCAACAAGCCCACCCCTAACTTTCAGAAAGTTTGCAATAATTCGGCGGGCGAATCCGGCTACACTAAAAGCCGCAGTGCCGTTCCCGCAATCTTTCAAAAATTTGGGGTGAGTTATGTTTCAAACCTGGGAAAATCCTATGGGTACCGACGGCTTCGAGTTTGTCGAATATACCGCACCGGATCCCTTTGCCTTGCGTAAGCTTTTTGAACAGCTCGGCTTTCAGGCGATTGCGCGCCACCGCCACAAGGACGTGGTCTTATATCGGCAGGGTGGCATTAACTTCATTGTGAACGCCGAGCCGGATTCCTTCGCTCAACGCTTTGCACGCCTACATGGTCCGTCCATTTGTGCGATTGCGATTCGCGTGAAAGATGCAGCAGCGGCGTATCAGCGTGCCATTCAGTTGGGAGCCTGGGGCTATGACGCCAGAAGTGGTCCGATGGAGCTCAACATACCCGCCATCAAGGGCATTGGTGACTCCCTGCTGTATCTCGTCGACCGTTGGCGCGGCAAGGATGATAAGCAGGCCGGCAGCATTGGTGACATCTCCATCTACGATGTCGATTTTGAGCCAATTCATCAAGGCGAGAGTGCCTTCAGCTCCAAAGACTTTGCAGGGGATATTCAACCCGAAGGTTGCGGCTTAATTGCCGTGGATCACCTTACTCACAATGTGCATCGCGGACGAATGTCTGAGTGGGCCGATTTCTACGAGCGGCTGTTCAATTTTCGTGAGGTGCGCTACTTCGACATTGAGGGTCAGGTGACCGGTGTGAAGAGCAAGGCAATGACCAGCCCTTGCGGAAAAATACGAATACCCATCAACGAAGAAGGTACAGAGAAAGCCGGGCAAATTCACGAGTATCTGGTGCAGTATCACGGCGAGGGCATTCAGCATATTGCTTTGGCCTCAAAAGATATTTACGCGAGCATAGAAGCGCTCAAGCAGCGCGGCGTCGAGTTTTTAGAAACGCCTGCTACCTATTATCAACTGGTCGACAAGCGCATGCCGGGCCACGGTGAGGACGTGGCCCGATTGCAAAAAAACGGAATTTTAATGGACGGCGCACCTACGGCCGACGGCGGTCGGCTGCTACAGATCTTCACGAAAACAGTGATTGGCCCGGTGTTTTTTGAAGTGATTCAACGCAAAGGTGACGAGGGCTTTGGTGAGGGTAATTTCAAGGCCTTGTTTGAGTCGATTGAGCTTGATCAAATTCAGCGAGGGGTGGTGAAAGCTTGATTTGCTTACTCAGCCTTAATGCCCGCCTGCTTGAACAGTCGAGCGTATTTCGCTAACTGGTCACGGGTGGCATTGCCGAGCTCTTGTGGGCTACTTCCTCGCGGGCTGAGGCCCAGGCCAATGAGTTTTTCGCGCACCTCAGGATCGGACAAGGCTTTACGCACCTCGGCGTTGAGGCGATTGATGATATCGGACGGCGTACCCGTAGGCGCCAGCATGGCAAACCAAGAGTTGAACTCGAAACCTGGAAGCCCAGACTCACCGACGGTGGGCACATCAGGAAACTGAGCGAGCCTTTCTTTAGTGGTGACTCCAAGCAATTTTAGTTTGCCGCCGCGTACTAAGGTGGCGACGGTGGCTAGACCTTGAAATGCAACCGGCACTTCACCTCCGGCAACGCCGACTGCGGCCTGGGTCGCACCTTTGTAGGGAACATGGGTCATGGTGAGATTTGCCTGGGCCGCGAACAGGGCCATTGCAATATGTTGTGGGCTGCCGCTGCCTCCTGAACCATAGTTAAGTTGACCCGGCGTCTTCGTCGCGGCGGCAATGAGCCCGGCCGCGTTTTTGTAGGGAACATCGTTGTTCGCGACTAGACCCCACTCCACGGTTGCCACCAGGGAAATGGGGGCAAAATCGCGCAAGATATCCCACGGCAAATTGGGTTTAATCTGCGGCAACATCGTCATGATGCTGTCATTGAAACCGCCGATGGTATAGCCGTCCGGCGCAGCCTTGGCCACGTTTTCCGCACCAATTTGCCCTGAGGCCCCTACCTGGTTCTCGATGACGACGCTCTGTCCCAAGCCTTGCGACATTTTAGCCGCCACGATACGCGCTGCGTTGTCCACAGCGCTGCCCGCAGCGAGGGGCACAATCATCTTGATGGGTCTGGAAGGATAGTTGGATTGAGCTTGCGCGGGGCAGGTCAGTGTCGCTCCGAGCGTTGCCGCCAAGGCGATAGCCGTTAAGAGGCGGCTTGCTCCCAAACCTCGGTGCCACCTTTGGCCGATTTTCGAAAATATTTTTTGATTGCTGCTCTTAGTCATTGGGTGTCTCCGGAATCGATCTGCACTCGAATGCAGGATGTTTAAAGTTGCTCCGATACGTAATCAGTGCTTTCTCAAATTATTAATGATGATTAGCAAGGTTGAGGCTGTTGAACAATTCGCCTTCACCTCTGAAGCGGCGCGACACCGAGCTGGTGAGCCAGCTTGTCAAGTTGCTCTTGTAACGCGGGCGCAATGGGAATGCCCTCTTTGGCAAAGCGTTGGCGTTTCTGTTCACTCTGTCCGCCCGGCAACCAAATCTGATCTACTCCCGGCATGCGTTCGCTGGCCCGCAACTCGGCGACGAGCGCGTCAACCCGCCGCTTGAAAAGATCGACTGCACCAAAGGCCGAGAGATCGATCATGGCGATCGCCTGACCCGTATTGGTGATGGTTTGTTCGTCGTGATTGAAATCAATGACGGCCTTGCCCATGGCCGCGCCGTTTAAAGTGCCTGCCAGGAGCCCGACGATAAGGGCTAGGCCATAGCCTTTATAGCCGCCGATGGGCATTAGAAAGCCTTCCTCCGCGCGCTTGGGGTCAAGCAAAGGTTGGCCTTGACGGTCTATCATCCAGCCCTCTGGCATCATCTCGCCACGTTGTGCCTTAGCCTTCACCTTGCCGTAGGCGGCGACCGTCGTCGCCATATCAAGCACAATGGGAGATTCGTTCAATGCGGGGATCGCCACGGCGATAGGGTTGGTGGACAACAACATATCAAGCCCGCCCCATGGTGGCAGGTGATTGGCATTGCCTACGGCAAAGTACAAGCCGATCATGTTGTGGGGCAGGGCCATGCGCGCGTAGAGTGAAGCCGGACCGGCATGATTGCTGAAGCGCGACCCCACCCAGGCCATTCCACATAGCTTGGCCTTGGCCACTGCAATCTGCGCCGCTTGCGACATCACGAGGTGTCCCATGGCGTTGTCGCCGTCAAGTAGAGCCATGGCTGCACGTTCTTCAACGATCCTAGGTTTACCTTGAACGTTAATGCCGCCATTCAAAATGCGGCGCGCATATTGCGGCAAACGCATCACTCCGTGACCCTCTGAACCCTGTAGATCGGCTGAAGCCATTAAGTGGGCCACGGTCCCGGAATCACCGGTGCTGAGACCTAGCTTTTGCAGAGCTTGATCGATGAAATGGACGAGGTCCTGAAAGGTGGTCATATCGGCTTTGATGATTTATTGATGGCGCACCCCTAATGCGGGTGGAATATCGTCTTGAGTGCTGATACGGCACAGTCCGGGCTAGTGAGTACGGTTCGTTTTGTAAGTCTAGACACTTCACTGTGTGCGGCCGCCATCGAGAACTGAGCCAACAAGATCAAGGGTTCGTTGCTGAGGGTGGCGACTTCTTTGGCGATCAGATGGTGATGCTCAGCTTCTTGTCCTTTTGCCAAGAAACCCATGGCCTCAGGCACGAAGTGTGGCACTAGAACAGGGGCCCCCAAGTGCGCGGCAAACTCGGCACACATCGGGGCAAGGGAGGGCTCGAATGTTGCGATGAGCGCCAACTTGTTGCGATAGCTTGGCGCAAGGCGCAAGGCTTCCTCAAACATGGCCTGATTAGGCTTTAAAGTTGGAATACTCACCTCGCGCGCGGCGACTTCAATGGCGGGGCCAAAAGCCGAACAAGTGAACAGAATCGCGTCAGCGCCACAACCTTTGACATACTGGGCGAGATCGACAAAGCGCTGCACCATTGCACTCGTGAGCACCCCATTGTTTTTGGCATGATCCAGCGACAGGCTGTCGACCAATAGGTTCGTCAAGCTTGCCTCAGGCCAAAGACGCTCGAAGGCGTTTTGAATCGGTGAGATCGCTAAGGCAGTCGCGTGAATCAGCGCAATGCGCGGCTCATCTGTTGAGAGCACTGACGCAGTGCCAGTCGATGATGGTTTAGCGGAAACACTGGTGAGAAAAGAAGGTGCGGTCGACATCATTAGATGCTAACACGCAAAAAAACGCCTCAGGCTCGCACCTAAGGCGTTGTAACGGGTAGAGACCCGGAGGAGACACTAAAAAACTAAATCACCAAACTCAAAATTAAACTCGAATTGAGGTGGGCCAACCTAGGCACCAAGTACGCGCTATTTAGGGGCAACGCCGCCGGGCTGTCCTGGCTGCGCTTGGCCGCCATGGGGGCCACGACGATGACTTTGCCGGAAGGCTTTCATTTCCTCACGACTCAACTTGCCATCTTTGTTGGTGTCGGCCGTTTCAAAAAATTTGGCGCGTCGCTCATTCATTTTTTGTCCGGCGGCGTCAAATTCTGCGCGGCTAATGGCACCATCGCCATCGCTATCCATTTGCTTGAAGTGGTGTGCACCGCGTTCGCCTCGGTGTCCATGGCGCATTCCTTGCCCGGTTGCAGGAGTGCCAGTAGGGCCAACCGGAGCTGCCTGCGGTACAGGCGCAGCGGGGGTCGCTGGGGATTGACTAGTTTGGGCGAAACTTGAGGCCGCAAGAAAAAGCCCTGCGGTGGTGGTGAGAACAACGAGGCCTCGGGCCAAGATTGTTCTGGAAGCATCAATCATCACATTTCCTTGTTAAGTGTGTGAACTGATGGTCTCTCCAAGTGCCCTTAACTTCCAGTGGATTTACCGCCCGTTGCCTCTGTTACAAAACTTACCTTCCCAGGAAGTTATTTCTTGCCACATAAAGAATCGTCGTACGTAAGGTGATGCAATTGAGTCTTTCAAGACAGTTGAGCCTTGTCCAGGGCTTGGCTGAGATCCCAGAGTAGATCGTCGATACTCTCGAGCCCAACCGATAAGCGAATCATATCGGGGCTGACACCGGCTTTGACCTGTTCTTGTTCCGAAAGTTGCCGGTGGGTGGTGGAGCCGGGATGAATAATGAGTGTTTTGGCGTCGCCGACATTCGCCAAGTGGCTCATGAACGTGGCGGCCTCGATGAACTTTTCACCGGTGCGTTGCGCGCTTAATAAATTGCCTTGCGCGTCTCGCCCCGGCTTGATGCCAAAGGAAACGATACCTCCGCAGCCTTTGGGCATGTAGCGCTCAGCAAGCGCTTTGAAGGGGCTGCTTGCAAGCCCGGGATAGTTAACCCAGGCAATGGCGGGATGCGCCAACAAGTACTCGGCAACGCGCTGCGCATTGGAGACGTGACGATCCATGCGTACGGCGAGAGTTTCAATGCCTTGCAACAGCATCCACGCGCTCATCGGTGCCAGGGTGGGTCCAAGGGTGCGCGCGGTTTCCATGCGTGCTTTCATGGTGAAGCCAAAGTCACCGAAAGTCTCATAAAAGCGCACTCCATGATAGCCCTCAGAGGGCTCGGTCATCTGAGGGAACTTGCCGTTATCCCAGGGGAATTTCCCAGACTCCACAACCACACCACCCATTGTTGTGCCGTGTCCGCCAAGATACTTGGTGACCGAGTGCACGACGATATCCGCGCCATGTTCCATGGGCCGACACAGGTACGGTGAGGCTAGGGTGTTATCGATGACCAGAGGAATGCCATGCTCGTGGGCAATGGCAGCGACTGCAGCAATATCCAGCACATTAAGCCTCGGGTTAGCAATCGTCTCCGCAAAAATAACCTTGGTGTTGGGCTGCAAGGCGGCTTTAAAGTTGAGCGGTTCATCGGGATCGACAAAGGTGCAAGTGATACCGAACTGCTTGAAAGTAACCGAGAACTGGGCGTATGTTCCGCCATAAAGCGTATTGGCGGCCACGATATGGTCGCCCTGGCGCAGCAATGTGAACATCGCCACCATTTCTGCGGCCATGCCGCTCGAGGTGGCGATCGCCGCGCGTCCGCCTTCAAGCGCTGCTATTCTCTCCTCAAGTACTGCGACCGTAGGGTTGCTCAAGCGCGAGTACACATTACCAAAGGTTTGTAAGTTAAACAGGCTGGCAGCGTGCTCCGCCGAGTCAAACACGTACGAGGTGGTTTGATAAATTGGTAGGGCTCGCGAGCCGGTGGCGGCATCGGGAATTTGACCCGCATGTAGACACAAGGTTTCGATGCCAAACTGGCGATCAGGGGCGGGCTTCTCAGCCATGGGTGTCTCCAATGTTTTTGTCTAGTACGGGAGGTGGCGCGGGCGCTTCGCGGAGATGACGCCGGTGTTGACGCCGACCCAGCCCAAGCCACCAAAGAGTCGGCCGTGCTCTATCTTTACGCAGCGATCCGTGATGCTGTCCAGCCCCGCCGCGCGGACCAAGGCGTCGGCTTGCAGGTTGACCACGCCGAGTTGCTGCCAGAGGCAGGAGGCCCCGATGGCAATGGCGTCTTTGGCAAGCGGTTCGATGTCGAGGCTCTTGCGAAAGCAATCGACGATATCGATCTTGGCACCGCATCCCGCAGCAGCTTCATTGAGGCTGGCATAACACGTCTCGCCTAGAATTTCAGGATACTTTGGGTTGACCGGAACGATGCGATATCCGTGCTCTTGGATATACTTGGCTGCAAAATAGCTCGGCCGATACCAATCCGCCGATAAGCCGACCACGGCAATGGTTTTGCTGGTCGCTAATATTCTTCTTAGGGTTTCAATGTCACTCATGGCTTCCGATCAATCCCACTTTCATTCTCCGCTTGCTCATTTTGATCCCGCCTCGGATTTTGATGCAAAGGCGCATTACGCTCATTTTTAAGCGCTACGCATCATGGCATTTGTGGCAAGGAAAAGGCCCTCACTTTGGGCGCTCACTCTGGAAATTATGATGCAGTGTAAACCCGGTCAAAAATTGCTGAGCGCCGATGTAAGCGCGCATTTCAGCCAGTCATCCGTCAAATAGTGCTATCGTTGCAAATAGCCACTCAGGCAAGTGATAAGTTGCAATCCAACGGGAGACACGGGTATGGCTAATAAAATGACAATGCCCGGAATGGGTTTGATGAAAGGCGTAGGTATTGGCCCGCTGAATATCGGAAATGTCTTGGATACTATGGGCTTTGTGAAAAAAGCCTGGGGCGCAATGAATGCCCCTTCTGCCTTCATGCCAACCATTGATGTCGAGGAGCTTAAAAAGCGCATCGTCGATTTGCAAGCGGTTGAGCAGTGGCTGGTGATGAACCTGGGCATGATCCAAGGTTCCATTCAAGCGCTGGAGGTGCAAAAGGCCACTATTGAAACTCTCAAAGGCGTGACCAAGGGCTTGGTACCGGGCCTGGGCGGTGAGGCGTCGCAATCCCCTGCACTGAGTCCCGAGGCCATTGCCTCGACGCTTTTCAACTCGCCTAATTTCAATTTGTCCAAGACGACTACAGATCAAGGCGTTGCGATTGCTGACCCTCCGCCCGCATCTAAACCGAAACCTAAGTCCCGTGCCAAGCCACTTGAGCTGAAAGTCGGCGATGGGGCACTCGGACCGGCAAACTGGCTTGAGTTTTTGCAGGGCCAGTTTAATCAAGTGACACAAGCAGCGATGTCGGGAGCCAGTTTGAAATCTGCTCAAAAATCGGCGAAGGGTACTCTCAAACCAGTGAGTAAGAGTGTCCCTAATAAAAATGCTGCGAAGTCGGGCGCCAAAAAAACGAGAATCTCTAAATGAACGCCGGGTCGATACCTCAAGCCGTTTTTCGGATGGGACATGCTACCCACCCCGATTTTCGAATGTTGGTCGAAATGGCGATTACCCAGCTCGGTGACGTAACTGAACTTATGACGTCGATCAGCCCTGGCCCGGTATCCGGTGTCGCGGAATCGGATAGTTCGGAGGAAGAAGCGCCTGCTCACCTTCTTGGAATAGCCTATGTGACGCCGTCTATGGAACCCCGCTGGGCACATATTTTGGTGGAGCTTAGGCGCTGCCTGCCGCGGGTGCAGTGGGTTGGCTCGGTGGGGCATTCGATTTGTGCAGGAGCGACTGAGTATGTGGATGAGCCCGCGCTGGCCATTTTACTAACCTCACTTCCATCCTCTCAGTGGGCTATGTTTTCAGGCCTGAAGGGCGCTGCACAGCGCGGCGGAATTGCTCTTAATGAGGCGTCGGCGATCCTCTTGCATGTTGACCCTAGTAGTGCCGACCTTATTGAAAGTCTCAAAGTCCTTGCGGGCAAGGCGATTCAGGCCCTAGTTTTCGGTGGGGTATCGAGTAGTTCGGGCAATACTATTGGTTCTCAAACTCATGTGGCTAGCCAAACGGTTCAAGGCGGTATGTCGGGGGTGATGTTTGGACCGCGAGTCCGCATCTTGTCGCGAGTCACCCAGGGCTGTCGACCTCTGGCACCAGCGCACACAGTATCAGCGAGCAGTGCAAATTATTTACAAGCGCTCGATGGCGAACCTGCCCTCGATGTCATGTTGGCGGATCTCGGGGTGGATGAGTCGCTGCGTTACTCGCGCGATGGTCAAGCTTTGATGCGCGCACTGCCGACCGCTCGCCTTCGCTCCGGTCTTTTAATTGGAATTAGCCCTGGGCTTGATTCGCAAAATCTCAAAACCGGCCCGGCCAGACCTGGAGAAAGTTCTGGACCGAGTCGTCCCACGGTGCGTCGCTTTGGGATGGCCGACTATCAGGTTCGAAACGTGGTGGGCATCGATCCAGAGCAGAGAATTTTAGCCCTTGGTGCGCAGGTAAATCGTGGCGATCAAATTGTGTTTTGTACGCGCGATTTTGATGCCGCACATGCCGATCTGATTCGTATCTGCGCCGAACTTCGAGACGAAGTGGAAGAGCAAGGGCTGCAAATGCTTGGCGCCCACTACGTATCATGTACTGGGCGAGGCGCACACCTGTTTGGCTCCCATGGGGCCGAGCTCGCGGTGATTCGTCATAACCTAGGTGACGTTCCTTTGGTCGGTTTTTATGCAAACGGTGAAATAGCCGGTGATAAGTTATACGGCTATACCGGTGTACTCAGTTTGTTTGTTGGATAGAACGGCGCTCGCTGCGAAGACTTCCAGGTTCCGAGTGCAAATGGAATGTCCTTCAATGAGGTGACGACGCGGACGCCCTCTGGAGGTTTGCGTTGCAAGATGGAAGCCAATCCACCTGCCCAGACTTCAACTTCGGGCGGCAATAGTTGACGGAGTTCGGAGAGGCCTTCGATCACATGATTGGGATTTAAGTAGCTTGAGAAAGAGAGTGCCACTGCATTAATATTTTGGACTTGTGTAGCGCGAACAATATCCCGAATAGGTGTTTGGATGCCGAGCGAAATGCATTTCGCGCCGTGAAGTGCCAAAATGGCCTCTGCCATGAGCAGTCCCAATCCGTGGGGCTCAATCGGAAAAGTCGTCAGTAGAACTTTAGGACCATCACTAACGCTTGGAATATTGCCAATGGCGTTGCGCAGCACTACTTGGATTGACTCGGTATAAAGATGCTCTTCAAAGACTTCGAGTGAACCACTTGCCCATGCTTCGCCAACCTTGGCCGTTAAAGGCGCAACTATTTCAATAACAAAACTTTCGAGGCCTATGCGTAAGGAGGACTGAGTGAGCAGGCGTCGCAGCTCATCGATTTGATGAGTCCTACAGAGCATCAGAAGCCTTGTCAAATCCCCGTGGTGGGCAGGCTGAGGGGCAGTGGCCGTGGAGGCAACAGTTTGTTGGGCCAGCGACTCCAAATGCTCGACAGGCATATTGACGATTTTTCCAGGTCGATACCCGGAATTAATAAGGCGACCCATGACCCTTAGCTTGGTTAACTGATCAATCGTATAAAGGCGCTCACCAAAGGGGTCTCGCTCGGGCAAGGGAAAGCCGTAACGACGCTCCCATACCCGCAAAGTGTCTTTGGACAGACCGGTCTCTCTTTCCATCGCCGAAATGCTGATGGTTGGAGACGGCGTCTCTGGATGGTTCAATGAGTTCCGAGCCATCATAGTGTCATCAGTCGTTTGTTCTTCTGCAATTTGTTGACGCGCGGGATTGCCAAACCTTGAGCATTTTTTTATTATAAGGTCTTGTCCGGCGTTGTATAGGACAAAACAGGATTTGATCGTCCGTTTGTCGGACGCAAATGAATAGAAATCAATGGTCAAAGTTTGACTAATCAGTCATATTTGTTATCATCAAGGTGGTAGTTTGTATCCGGGTCGTTTCGGCCTGGACTCTTGAACCGCTTCCCAGCGTAAGTTGATTGGTCGGAGAGATGAAGAAAATTGCGATTATCGGATCCGGAGTTTCAGGCCTGGGATGTGCTTACGCTCTGCGTCATCAGTGCCATCTGACTGTTTTCGAGGCGAGCGGGAGCCTTGGTGGACACGCCAACACAGTCGACGTCCGGTTGGATCATAAAAACTTCGGCGTGGACACTGGATTTCTGGTCTACAACGAAAGAACTTACCCCCATTTAATTCGGCTCTTTGAAGAGCTTAAAGTAAAGGTAGTCGCGTCGGAAATGTCGTTTTCGATATCGCGCCGGGATGTGGACAGGGAGTGGTGTGGTTCTTCACTATTCTCTCTGCTGGCTCAGCCCTCTAACGCCCTCTCACCACGGTTTTGGTCGATGGTGAAGGATATTTTGCGCTTCAATAAGGAAGCAACGGCTCTCGCCCACCTCGAGCAAACCGGAGATGTAACCGATTCCCGCCAAGCGGCATTCAACGAACCTCTCAGCCAATATCTCAAACGCATGCATTACGGGAAGGCGTTTTCCCAAGATTACCTTCTGCCCATGGCAGCCGCAATTTGGTCATGCCCAATTTCCACGATGGCGAGTTTCCCGATGGGCAGCTTCGTGCGCTTTTTTCACAATCACGGCCTTCTTCAAGTTACTAACCGTCCACAGTGGTTTACCTGCGAAGGAGGCTCGAGGCACTATGTTCGAGCCTTGACGAACGCCTTGACAGCCCTTGGGCACTACGTGAGGACTAACACCCCGGTCTTGCAAGTGGAGCGCAGTGCGGGCCAAATCAATGTTCGCACCCGTACCGGGGTAGAAAGATTTGATGGGGTAGTGATGGCCTGTCACAGTGATCAAGCCCTAAAACTCTTGCAGCAGCCCAGTGCTCTGGAGCAAGAAGTCCTCTCTGCGATTGGCTACCAGGAGAATCTCGCCTATTTGCATTGCGACCGTTCCTTAATGCCTAAACGCTCGAAAGCCTGGGCTGCCTGGAACTATATTTGCGACCAAAGTCCCGATGAGAGCGCAGATGCACGCGTGTCGGTCACTTATTGGCTTAACCGCCTCCAGCCACTACCCTGTCAGACCGACGTCTTTGTATCGCTAAATCCTATTTCGCTGCCGAGTGAAGACAGCATTCTCAAGAAAATCACTTACGCACATCCAGTCTTTGATGCCGAGGCTACCCTCGCTCAAGCAAAGATCCCCTCCCTGCAGGGCCGACAAAATACATGGTACGCCGGTGCCTGGTGCGGATATGGTTTTCACGAGGATGGGTTGAAGTCCGGCATTGATGCGGCTCGTAGAGTACAGGCACAAATCTATGCGCTCAGCGCCGCACCCGCAACCCAGGCTTTGGCGGCTTGATGAACGCACCTCAAGAGTCTTCCGCCTCAACACTCCTAAAGGGAAGTTCTCTTTCCCCAAAGCCCAGGTTCGGCTTCGGACAGGTCTGGCATTCTCGGTCACGACCGAGTGTTCACGAGTTCCGCTATCGCGCCTTTTTTGTTGCAGTGTCCGCCCGAGACCTTTTGGGTCCCGCGAGCGGTAATTGGCTCTTTGGAATCAATCGCCCGGCTCTTATCTCGCTCTCACGTAATGACCATGACCTTGTTGCCGACGAGACGTTGTCAGACACCCTTGCGAAGATCTTTGGCTCTCATGACGTTATGTTGTACACCTTCGCGAAAGTGCTTGGATATCAGTTCAAACCCGTCAGCTTCTGGATTTCCGACAAAAAAGTATTGGCTGAGGTTCACAACACCTTTGGGGAACGACATGCCTACGTCTTGCGCAGAGATCAGCCTTTGAGCGCAGAGAAGTGTTTTCATGTCTCCCCTTTCTGCGATGTTAAGGGTCGATATGAGTTTGACCTTCGAACTTCGCCAGATCGGTTTTCAGCCGGAATCGACTATTACGATCCAGACAATTCTCCAGCCCTGATTAGAACCCGAATCAGCGGAAGGCTTGTCCCCGTTTCGCTTAGTTCTTCCGTACAAGCCCTGACTGGCTACCCCATGTTTAGTTTTAGCGTTATTGCACGAATCCATTGGCAAGCGTTACGGCTATGGATGAAAAAAGTGCCCTGGTTTCCCAAGCCCGTTCCACCTCTAAACGCTTTAACACATGCCATCGACTTCACCGCCAAAAATGACAAGTCTTGACTTTAAGGCCTTCCCGGCGCACGCGCCGCGTGCAAGTCAAAAGCAGCCGATACCCAAACGAGCACGTCTGTTGTTGCGGCTCTTGAAAGGCATCAAGGTCGGCCACTTGTCAATTTATCCACCGGGCCGCTTGCCAAGTGATGAGCCTTTGCAATTCGGAGTATTGGCGGTCGATCAACCCGAAGCACGCATCTATCTCAACAACTGGACCGCGCTCGAAGCCAGCATCAAGAATGGAGATGTTGGTTTAGCCCAATCATGGATTGACGGCGATTGGGACAGTCCAGACCTCACAAACGTCCTGAGCTTGGCCATTGCCAATCGAGATGTGATCGATCAGGCGGTCTATGGAAGCTGGCAGGGGCGCTTGTTTTCACGCTTGAAACACTTGCTGCATCGCAACACCAAACGAGGCGCCGCACGAAATATCCATGCCCACTATGACCTCG
The DNA here is from genome assembly GCA_031421635.1 of Betaproteobacteria bacterium. Lineage (GTDB taxonomy): Bacteria > Pseudomonadota > Gammaproteobacteria > Burkholderiales > Burkholderiaceae_E > JAPOKJ01. Next base: position 22,365 of record JANOPA010000131.1, read on the forward strand.
GCAATGAGTTCTATGGCCTCTGGTTGGATCCAACGATGACTTACTCCAGCGCGCTCTTTGACGGAGCGAATAGCCCCAGCAAGGACCTAGTGCAAGGGCAAGTGCGTAAGTATCAAAGAATGATTGATGCCTTGGCCTTGAAACCACATGCAAAGGTGCTGGAAATCGGTAGCGGGTGGGGTGGGTTTGCAGAGCTAGCGGCGCTGCAAGGCTTTCATGTTAAGGGTATAACCCTTTCTAAAGAGCAATTACTCTATGCACAACATCGCGTGCTTGCGAGTGATCAGGCCGACCGTGCAGCGTTCGCCTTGCAGGACTACCGTGACGAAGTGGGCCGATATGACGGCATCGCTTCAATTGAAATGTTTGAGGCCGTCGGAGAAGAGTACTGGCCCTTGTTTTTTCAAACCCTCAAGCGATGCCTCAAGCCTGGCGGTCTTGCACTGGTACAAACCATCACGATCCGAGACGATTTATTCGACCGCTATCGCGTTGGCTCGGACTTCATTCAGCAATATATCTTTCCGGGGGGCATGCTCCCCTCAGTCCAGGTTTTCAAGGCCCTTGCGGCGAAGCAGGGCTTGGACATCGCCGAAACCTTTTCTTTCGGCCCGGATTACGCCGAGACCCTACGTCAATGGCGCGACAAGTTTATGGGCAAGCTTGATCAAGTCCGAGATTTGGGCTTCGATCAGGCCTTTATTCGCACCTGGGAGTTCTATCTCTCCTATTGCGAAGCAGCCTTTGATCGCGGCAATACAAGTGTTGTGCAATTTACTCTTCGCCATCCAGCCAATTCCTAGCGCGCCCAATTGACACGATTGTTTCTCTTTAGATTCGGATTTTTACGAATTCCCTTAGCGATGTTGGAGTTGCCTACCTTTGTACTTTTGCCCAGCTTCTATAGCCGCCTCGGCCTTTCGTTGACGGCAATCGGTGCTGTTTTGTTTTTGGTGCGCGCTTTGGACGCATTCCTTGATCCCTATCTAGGCCAGCTCATTGATCGGTCAGTAAGGCCCTATCGCCATTTCGTCTTTGCTGGGCTACCCCTGGCTTGCCTGGGGTTTTTCCTGAGCTTTCATCCGATGGTGCAGGGTGACCTATTACTCCTCTGGCTTTTGGTAAGTTCAATCCTTACCTATTTCAGTTACTCCTTGCTGAGCATCGCGTATCAGGCCTGGACGGCAAGACTTGGCGTAGGGGCCAGTGAGAAGGCTCGCCTTGTTACTTGGCGCGAAGGCCTTGGTCTGGGAGGAGTGCTGTGCGCCTCGACGTTATTAAAACCCGAACTCATCGCTACTTTGACGATGGTTTTTTTCTGTATGGCGCTCATTGCAGCACTATTGCTGCATGGCCTGGTCGAAAGCCGATCTAGCAACGCCCTAGCGTCTCAGAACCTGACTCTAAGACAGATTTGGGCGCTGCCATGGCGGCATGTTGCATTTGGCAAGCTATTACTGGTATTTGTCTTCAATGGCGTCGCAAGTGCGATTCCGGCCATGTTGTTGGTCTTCTATGTGAACGATATTCTTTTGCTGAGTGACCAGCTTCCGTGGTTTTTGAGTACGTACTTCGCTGCCGCCGCCTTGGGCATGTCGCTCTGGCTGTTTTTGGGTAAGCGACTGGGCTTGGCGCAGGCCTGGATGATAGGCATGTTGTGCGCCATTCTTGGATTCGCCGGAGCATCGACTTTAGGCGCCCAGGATCTATGGCCTTTTCTTGTTATTTGCGGGCTTACGGGGTTGACTCTCGGTGCCGATCTTGCCCTCCCTTCGGCGCTTCTTGCGGTGCTGATCGAAGATGAAAAGAAGCACCTGGAGGTTCCAACCGACCACCGACTAGAAGCCTCCTATTTTGGCCTTTGGAGCCTGGCTAGCAAAGCCAATTTGGCATTAGCGGCGGGCCTTGGGCTGCCCTTACTTGCGTTGTTTGGATACCAGGCATCAAGCGAAGAGCTGGCCAATGCACCCACCTTGGCGGTGCCGGGAGGGTCGCGCATTCCTAGTTTGCTGATCGCATACGCTGTACTGCCGTGCTTTCTTAAAATGATTGCGCTTGCATGTCTATGGCGATTCCGAAGCGACCTCACTCCACAGACTCTGAAAGCCAAGCCTTGTTGAATCCAAAAATTACGCAGTGGCAGGGCCTTCGCGTTTGGGTGGTAGGCGCCTCGAGCGGGATAGGCGCAGCGCTGGCCGTTGAACTTGCCAGTCGCGGGGCGATACTCGCACTTAGTGCTCGACGGGTTGAGAAGTTAGAGGCGCTGCTTGCCTCCTTGGGTTCGGATGTGACGCAACATCTTTGCTTGCCGCTGGATGTTACCGTGTCCGAGACTCTGCAAGCAGCGATATCCACTCTAGTTCGAGCCTGGAAGAAAATCGATCTGGTGATCTGGCTGGCGGGCGATTACTCGCCCATGAGCAGTGAGACCTTTGATCTAGCGCGCGCTCTCTCCATCACCGAAGTGAACTATCTGGGTTTGTTGAAAGGGATGAGTAGTTTATTGCCGCAGTTGCTTCAGCAGGGATCTGGGGGGCTGGTTCTCGTGTCTAGTGTTGCCGGATTTAGAGGCTTGCCCAAAGCCTTGGTCTACGGCCCGAGCAAGGCGGCGATCATTAACTTGGCTGAAGTGCTCTACCTCGACTTGCACGAGCGCGGCATTGGCGTTTGGTTGATTAATCCGGGGTTTGTAGCAACGCCACTTACTGCCGACAACCCGTTTCGCATGCCAGCCTTGATGCAGCCCCAGGATGCTGCTTATGCTCTGGTGGAGGGACTGGCTAGTGGTCGTTTTGAGCTGCACTTTCCAAAGCGTTTTACGCGCTGGTTGAAGTTGGCCCGAGTGCTGCCGTACGGCATGTATTTCCGCTTGATCAAGCGCATCACGGGCCAATGAATCTGAAGATTCCGATGCTCGGTGTGTTGATGTGCTTTCTTAAGCGAAGAGCACGGCGCTAGGTGCGGTTTATGATAACCGGGCGAGGTGTTAGAAACGTTTTCATGTCGGCGAACACCGGTGCAAACATCAGTGATCCACATGCGAATCCATGAGAGCGGTGTTTCTGAACCTGGCCAGTGAGGTACGCTATGCAAAATCAAAAAGTGCGGCTACACTGCAATTGGTTCGCTGAAAAGGCGTCGCTAGAAAAACGCTTTCGGTTCGGGCGAATCCTTTAGATTTTAAATTAGATGGGGGATGATATGCCAGGTAAGTTTGTAGTTTCCAAGGCCTCGAACGGTAAGCTTAGTTTTAACCTCAAGGCCACCAATGGTGAAGTGATACTCGCGAGTCAACAGTACAAAGCGATGGCGGGCGTGAACCGCGGCATCGCATCGGTCCGCAAAAATGGCGAGCTTGATGAACGTTTCGAACGTAAGGCGTCGACGAAGGGTGATCCATTTTTTACTCTGCGCGCCGCGAACGGACTGATTATTGGTAAGAGCGAGATTTACAAAACTGAGCGAGCTCGTGAAAGCGGGATTGCCTCGGTCAAGAAGAATGCCGCGAGTGCGAACGTCGACGATACGACGAAGCCCGCGCCCGTAAAGAAGACGAAGGCCAAAAAGTAGTCCTTCACTGCTCAACGAAAGGAGCCGGGTCGTCCGGCTTTTTTATTTGTCCACGGTCCTGAGAAGCATTGAGGCTAAATGACTCAGCTTTTAAACGCCGCAGGGGCGAAGAGCTAAGTTGGCTTCCGATGCAGCCTGTCGAGCAAGAACCAACTGCCTTTCAGTACCACTCGCTTTTAAAGTGACCTTTCCACTGCGCAAGGCATTACCTGGAGAGACCTTGGCGCTTTTAATACCTTTGGCGGATAGCTGTTGCACTAGAGCCCTAGCACCGTCCTCGGATCGGAAGAGCCCAAGTGAGATCCCTAATTTCAGTGGGCCGTCTTGCATCAGGAATGCGTCGGTAACCCCTAGTCGTTTCAGTTCGGCGAGTTTTCTTTGCGCTTCTTTGGGGGACTCTGAGGGCGCGAGATAAACGATGTAACTCGGATTGCTTTCTGCGCTTTTAAGATCGACCGCGATTCCTGCTTGCTTCATGCTTGCCTCAATCGCCTGCGCGCGCTCGGATTCAATGGCGGGAAACTCCAGGCAAATAAGTTGCGCAACCGGTGCTCCAATACCTTCAGGGTTTGGGGTCGAGTTGGGTGAAGTACTCTGTGCCACGCCAAGAGGTGTGCCTGGGCTGTTCCGGCCGGTGTCAAGAGAAGGATTGGCCGCTGCGGAAGTGGCCCCTACCTGGGGCGTACTGGAGGTTTGCGGCGCACTCTGCGCTCCGATTGGCGTCAACACCGTAATGCGTTCCGCATCCACCTGGCGGCGCACACGATCCGGGTCACGGACTTCCCATAGATTAAGCAAGCCCGAAGCCATAGAGAAGAGCAAAGCGTTTACAGCAAGAAGAAGAACGAGGACGAGTTTCAAAGGAGCGCTTCAGGGTTAAGGCACTATTTTGACAGGGTTTCTCGAAACACTTCCCGTCGACTCTGCACCTCGTAGAGAAATTTCCCCAATTTCAAAGCGTTGAAGGGCCTTTGACTTAGGGCTTTGCCGCGAGTGCTCGGAAACATTGGTCGTGGGCTGCAACATAAATGCTCCGTCGCTATCCACTCCAGCATTCATTCCGCGCGCAATGAGCTGTTGGTCTTGGTATAGAAAAACTTGTTGATCGGCCAAGGCGTCAAACGCGTGCCAGTCTGAAAACCAGGCAGCACCAAGATGAGTCGCGTCCTGTGCCTGTCGATGTAGCTCGCCCATTACTTTTGCACACGCACTCAAAACGTCTAGCTTCAGTTCTAACGAAGCTGCTTGTTCAAACATGCCACCGGGCTCCTGCGGCCTGAGCATGGCTGAATCAGCGCCAGGCTCGGTCACGTGGAGCGCTTCTTGGTTTGGCCAAAATAGGTTGATGCCTATTCCGATTACAACTCTCTGAATCCGCCCTCTCTGGGTGGCTTCGAGCAACACGCCGGCGATTTTTTTGCCCTCTCGCCACAGGTCGTTGGGCCATTTAACCCGGATCCCTGGGGCGATTCGACTAAGTTCCTTCGCCAGTTTTAGGCCAGTCGCAGGCGATAAGCTGGCAAGCCTTGAATGGTCCCGCACCTCGCTCTCAAAACTCATCGAGAAAGTCAGTGCGTGCTCTGGATGACTGTGCCAGACGCGACCACGTCGGCCACGTCCAGAGGTTTGTGTCAGCGCCCAGAGCATTGCACTGGGCTTGGGTTGATCTAGGAACGGGCGTTGCATGAGCACGGCGTTGGTCGATGCCGTTTTTTCAAGTACATCAATGTCGACAATACAGGCCAAGCCGAGGCGTGCTCGAAGTTGCCTGACCAGATCTTCCGGTGTGAGTTTTTGGTTTTGAGATGAGTCCATTCGGGCACAATGCGCTGAGATCGTTTTGGGTCCGCGTCTGGCTAGCGGTTCTCGAAAATGTTATTTTAGGCGTTCACTTAGTTCGTTATAGGGTACAGGGTCGTTCTGGATCCAAGGCTTTCATGAAGTTTCGGTATTGGTTAGTAACCTATTTCTTGTGCGTCGCCTACGCGAGCTTTTATCCATTTGTAGGATGGAGAGATCCTAGTTTACTGATGCCTGGCCTGCTCGACCTTTTCGCGTCGGGTCTGCCACGCTATTGGACTGGATTCGACGTGATTGCCAATGTCTTGGCCTATGTGCCTCTGGGACTGATCTTGAGCTGGGGTCTACAGATCCGCTATGTCGCCTGGATCGCTGGGTTGGTTGCCACCTTCGGGTTAAGCTTGGTGTCCATTCAAATTGAATGGCTGCAAGTACTGTTGCCAGGTCGCGTGCCGTCGCTCCTAGATTGGACTCTCAATAGTTTAGGGGCCGCCTCTGGCGCGCTCATGGCGGGCCTAGCCGAGCGCGAAAAGGTTGAAGATTGGATCTCCGGACATTTGCGCTTCCTGTTCGACCGGGACGCACCGTTCCAGGCCGCTAGGTTTTGGCACCTCGCGCTCTTGGTGCTTTGGTTGTTGGCTCAACTAGCACCGCAGGCGATTGCCTTTGCTGTGGGCGATGTCCTGGGCGAGAATCGAATTGTTGAAACAACCTTGGGTCAAGCCTACGGCCCACTTCTTGAGGCTGGAGCAACTGCCTTGAGTGTCTTGATCATCGGCCTAATGTTGCAACCTTTACTTGGGAGCATGGTCAGCCCTTTAGCGCCGACCATCGCTTTGTTCGCCCTTGCAACTCTGGCGAAGGCGGCTGTCGCCGCCTGGCTTCTGGGCGCGAGTGCAGCGTTTGGGTGGTTTTCTGCCGCCGCTCAGGGTGGCTTGCTTGTTGGGCTGAGCGCTCTGAGTGTCGTCTCGATGGCGACGCGCTATGCAAGCCCGCGAAGAATTTGGCTCATTCTCCTTTGCCTTATGGGCTTGGTGCTGTTGTTCAATCTTGCCCCAGAGAGTGATTATCATCGTACCCTGATGTTGGCTTGGGGCCAAAAGCCATTAAGAGCAATTGAGGGGCTGCTAAACTGGATCGGTATTTTTTGGCCAGGCTTGGTGTTGCTTTACTGCTTGCGCCAGTTGTATAACAAACGCTCGCGCTACACATAAGGGCGAATTTTAAAGCTTTGATTGAGATTTGCAATGAGTTACTACCAACGACATATCTTCTTCTGTACCAATCGTCGCGACGACGATGCTGGACGCGCAAGTTGTGCTGGCGCCGGTGCCGAAGGCTTGCAAGATTACGCCAAAAAGAAGGCCAAGGCACTTGGGATGCTTGGTGAGGGTAAGTTGCGAGTCAATAAATCGGGTTGTTTGGATCGCTGCGAGGAGGGACCCTGCGCGGTGGTCTACCCGGAGGGTGTCTGGTATCGATACTTTGACCAGGCCGATATCGACGAGATCGTTCAAAAACATCTTGGCGATGGAGTTGTCGTTGAGCGACTTAAAATCTAGTTCCGTGTCCGTTCCGGATTCCGCAATGGAGTGGTGTTTGTGAGCCCGGTGGGAGTGACCTGCCTGGTGGAGCTTACTGAAGTCAATCTCGATGTCGCGATTGATCCAGCATTTGGCGGCCAAGGGCGTTCGGCCGATAATTTAAATGCCGCGCACGGCGTCGCGATCGTAGCCCATCCGCATCCCTTGTTTGGGGGTGCCCGGGATAACAAAGTGGTGATGACCTTGGCTCGGGCTCTCACTAGTCGAGGCTTTCATGTGCTGCGCCCTAATTTTCGAGGGGTAGGTGGGAGTACGGGGCTCTTCGATGAGGGCCAGGGCGAGAGCCAAGATCTTTTGGATCTCCATCGAATGTGCGCCGGTTTAAGGCAGCCGGCGTGGTGGCCAGAGGGCCCCGAGTTTTTATGGCCGAAGACTTCCAATCGCTTGCTCGCAGGATTTTCCTTCGGTGCCTTTGTGCAGACGCTCGTTGCCCAGAAAATTACGGGCGATATACCCTTGCTTATCTTGGTTGGATTGGCGGTATCACGCTTTCCCGCCTCCGAAGTCCGTGAAGGCACGTTAGTGATTCATGGCGAGCTTGATGATGTTGTGCCTTTAGTGGATGTTTTGAATTGGGCTAGGCCGATGGCTCAGCCGGTAATTGTCATCCCCGGTGCCGGACATTTTTTTCATGGCCACTTGCTTGGTTTGAAGGGGATACTTTCAGACTACCTTATCGCCCGGTACAATACTGACTCGCTGTGATGTATGTCGTTAGTTAATACGGGGTTTTTGGAAACGATGAGTCAGGCAAGGGTTTACTGTAAGACGGAGGCAGGCCTAGACGAGGTGCTGCGGCGTCATACCGGACTCAATGCGAGGGTCAGGCAGCTTCTGATTTTGGTTGACGGTAAGCGAAGTATTGCGGAGCTAAGTCGCTTGATGGCCCTCGTTGAGTTCGAGGATTTCCTCGCGCTGCTTGAGTTAAAAGGACTGATCTTCGCGAAAATTGTGGACGGCACAGAGGCTTCTAAGGACGCACTCGGCCTTGCGAATACCGATAATGTTGTCCCCGAAAAATCCAACTTAGAACCCAAGACAATTGCATCGGAACGGAGCGCATCGGCACGAAGCGCAAACGCGGATCAAATGATTTTGCGTGTCCGGGACATCGAAAGCGCCGTGGCGTTGGCGCCGCAGCCCAGCGTGTCCGTGAGCGTTTCTGCCAAGTCGTCCGAAAATGCCCGTCTCAATGTTGATCGACTGAATATGGCGCGACTATTGCAAGAAACTGTCGGCCCGCTGGCGGAGGATCTTTGTCACAGAATTGCGCGAGCGAGTCGCCGAGCTGAGTTGGCTGAGCTATTTGTGGCCTCGCTCACGATTGTGGAGTTGATGTCTGGCCGAAAAGCCGCAGATCGCTTCGTCGAAAAAATGAAACAATTGGGTTGGGAGGTTTAGTGGTAGAGCCAGTTCGGTTTGATCAACGGGTGGTCTACATTAAGACAGCAGCCGGTGGTAAGGAGGTTTTGGCTAGAAAGCTCAGCCTGAACCCAGCCGAGCGTCGAATTTTGATCATCATTGATGGAAAAAGATCAGTCGCTGAGTTACCTGATTTTGCGCGCCCTGGTGAGATTGTTTCTATTCTCGCGAGTCTTTCTCAAAAGGGCCTTATCCAAATTAGCGGCATGTACGAATTGCCCGACCCGCAAGAGCTCGCCAGGCGCAAACTCGAGGAAAGCCTGAAGCTCGAGCGTATTAAGGCTGCGCTCGAAGGTGTTTTTGAAAAAGAGCTGGGCACGGGTGGACAGGTTTGGGATGTCCGGTTGGCCGATAGCGTTTCTTTGGATGTGGTGCGTACCGTGTTGCGAGAGGCGATCGACGTCTTGTTTTCTCGCGCTGGTGAGCCCGCCGCTCGACGAGTGATTTCTACAGTACGCCCGATTCTGTATCCTGCGCCTTCTCTTTGAGAGCCCGTCCTTAAGCCGATGGCCATAATGGCCGGGAGCTTGCTTTGCCCTCGACATGCTCGTGTTCTTTATAATCTAGGTCTCGTCGCGGCCTTCGGCCGTTTTTTGTTGCCGCCAGTTCCCAAGTAAAGCCGTTGTTTAAGGCTCACATTGACGGCGAGCTGGTCGAGTAGCCTTCGTTTTTCACGGTTTGCGCCTCAATGATTCATTTCAAGCTTCTTCAGTCTGCCTTATTGGCTCGACTTTCGTCCCTGGTTCTTTCGGGTTTGCTGAGCACATTAGGGGTTAGCTCGGCAGGGGCGCAGATGTTGAGTCAAGTCCCGCCTCCCAATATCCAGGCGAAATCTTGGTTGTTATTGGACCTGAGTAGCGGCCAAATTCTGAGTAGTCAAGACGCGGACTCTAAATTCGCCCCGGCCTCTCTCACTAAATTGATGACGGCCTACATCGTTTTTGGAGCGCTTAAGGATGGTCGCATTAAGCTTGACCAGCGTCCGAGCGTGTCTTCTCTAGCATACAAGGCAGAGGGCTCAAGAATGTTCGTTGACCCTGCCAAGCCAGCCACGGTTGAGGAATTGTTAAGTGGCATGATAGTTCAGTCGGGCAACGATGCGACCATTATTCTTGCGGAGGCCGTGGCGGGTGTTGAGACGACGTTTGTCGACTTGATGAATAAGGAAGCGAAGAAGATGGGCTTGGCTAATAGCCAATTCCGTAATTCCACAGGTCTGCCAGATGCTCAGCACTATTCCACCGCTCGCGATTTGTCTGTACTTGCCCAAGCCCTGATTCGTGATTTTCCTGATCGATACCCCTTGTATTCCCGTAAAGAGTACCGCTACAACGATATAACGCAGCCCAATCGTAACCGCTTGCTGTTTATCGACCCGTCGGTAGATGGGTTGAAAACGGGTCATACGGAGGCGGCCGGATTTTGTCTTATTGCCTCTGCAAAACGAGATCAAGGAGTTGGCGTGTCGCGACGCTTATTGTCCGTGCTTTTAGGTGCGACATCGGAAGGCTCGCGAGCGATTGAATCGCAGAAACTCCTTAATTTTGGATTTCAAAATTTTGAAACCGTGAAAGTGTTTCCGGCGGGTGCGGTGGCGGGGCAGTACCGAGTTTGGAAGAGCAGTGTGGAGCAGCTTGCTGGTGGTTTCGATCAAGATGTCACGGTGACGGTCCCTAAAGGCTTAGGCGAAAAGGTTAAGGCAGAGATCACCCGGACTGAGCCGCTGATGGCTCCAATTGCTAAGAGTCAGCAAATTGGACTTCTTAAAGTGAAGTTAGACGACAAGGTTTTGGCAGAACGTCCCTTGTTGGCGCTTAACGCAGCGGAGCAAGCCGGTTGGTTTGGCCGTGCTTGGGATAGTCTGCGCCTAATGGTGGGAAAGTAGAATGCCTCCGATTTCCGATGTTGGGGTTTCACAATGGGTTTCCCTTAACGGCGTTTGGTCGCCTATTGACGAGGCCAAAGTCTCCGTGTTGGACAGAGGTTTTATTTTCGGAGACGGTATTTACGAGGTGGTGCCAGTATATGCAGGTCGGCCATTTCGATGGCCACAGCACTTATTGCGTTTAAAGCGAAGCCTGAGCAAGATAGGAATTCCAAATCCTTTGGATGATGCCGGCTGGTTTTCATTGGTGAGCGAGTTGGTCGCTCGCCATGCCTGGAAGGACCAATTTGTATATTTGCAAATTACTCGTGGCGTCGCAAAGCGTGATCATGCCTTCCCTAAAGTGATGGTGCCGACCGTATTCGCGATGTCTAGCGAGCTTCGCCCGGTCGATGCGGATGCGCGCCAACACGGGGTCGCTGTAATCAGTTTGCCTGACGAGCGCTGGCTGCACTGCGACATTAAGTCAACCTCCTTGCTCGGGAACGTATTGGCGCGACAGGCTTCAGTTGAGGCCGATGCTGCTGAGTGCATCATGTTTCGAGACGGATTTATGACAGAAGGGTCGGCAAGTAATGTCTGGATAGTAAGGAAAGGCGTGATTTTTGGCACACCGATGGACCACCTCGTTCTAGAGGGCATACGGGTTGGGCTGATGTCGGAACTTGCACAGTCTTGCGGAGTGCCTTTGGAAATTCGACGAATCAGCCGCCAGGAAGTCTTGAGCGCCGACGAGATTTTTATTAGCTCTGCGACGAAGGAAGTGCTCGCTGTCAAATCCTTGGATGGTGACTTGGTCGGTCGAGGGCTTGAAGCGGGTAGGCCTGGCCCAATCTACAAAAGCTTATATGAGGCGTATCAGCGCGCAAAAGCGCCGTGAATTTTTGGTCTTTGGTGTAATGACCTGCATTTCTGGAGCTAACGGATGACTACATCTCTGGACAGTACTGCATTTGATCGCCTCGAGAAGCTCCTCGAGTTTCCGGCTGTTTTCCCACTAAAAGTGATGGGTGTTCGAGTCGAGAATTTTGCGCAAGAGATTGCTGAAGTTGTGCGGACTCACATTCCAGAGTTTGATCCGGCGAGCCTAGAAATGCGGAGTTCATCAAAAGGTACCTACCTTAGTGTCACGTTAAGTCTAAACGTGTCCTCGAGAGGCCAATTGGAAGCTGTTTACAGAGCAGTGAGTGCTCATCCCCTGGTCAAGATCGTGCTATGAAAGTCCGCGCATTCGAGCGCCGTGAATATGCCGTCAGTCTTGCGGAAATGCGTAGTTTTTCGGCTGCAAGAACATGCGACACCGAGGACGAAATTTGGCTTGTGGAACATGAGCAAGTGTTTACTTTGGGATTGGCGACTAAGCCTGAGCACTTACTTTCAACTGGAAATATTCCTTGCGTTCAAACCGAGCGGGGCGGACAGGTCACTTATCATGGGCCAGGCCAGGTACTCGCTTATCTTCTTTTTGATCTGCGCCGTTCAAGGATAATGGTGCGTGATTTGGTGTGCCGAATGGAGTCTGCCATCATCGATACATTGGCTGTATACGGCGTATTGGGGGTCCGCAAAGAGGGAGCTCCGGGAGTTTATGTTGACCTCCCCTCGTCACTGGGGTTGGATGTTAGGTCATACGAAAGTATTCGCTTACCTACGAAGCAAGCGAAAATAGCGGCTTTGGGCATAAAGGTCAGCAAGGGCTGTACGTTCCACGGACTATCTCTCAATGTAGATATGGATCTTCAGCCCTATTCGCGAATTAACCCATGCGGATTCCCTGGTCTAGAGATTACGGATATTAAACGCTGTCTTAGTCTACTTGGAAGTGGGCAAATACTTAATTGTTCTGCGCACTATGAAAGCGAGCGCAAACATATAACAGAATTGAGTTTTGAAGAGCAAAATTTTAATTCAGTCAATGAGCTTCTTTTAGCTGAAGTGGCCAGAACCCTTGGCGGGACACTAGACAGACATTTGACTCGCCCTCAGTATTGTCAACAGAGCTAAGCATGGAACAAAGCAAAATCCAAGACACGCCATATGATCCCAGCGCTAAGCAAAAGGCTGCCGCGAAGACCTCGCGAATTCCGATCAAGATCGTCCCGATCCACGAGGTCCTGAAAAAACCAGACTGGATCAGAGTCAAAGCGGGATCGCGCAATACACGCTTTTATGAGATCAAAGAAATTCTACGTGACCACAAACTTCACACAGTTTGTGAGGAAGCGAGCTGTCCCAATATTGGGGAGTGCTTCGGAAAAGGTACGGCTACTTTCATGATCATGGGCGACAAATGCACGAGACGATGTCCGTTTTGCGACGTTGGTCACGGCCGTCCCGACGCATTGGACGCGAACGAACCTGAAAATCTCGCCAAGACAATCGCAGCGTTGAAGCTAAATTATGTCGTTATCACAAGCGTGGATCGAGACGACCTTAGGGATGGAGGCGCTCAGCATTTTGTCGACTGTATTCAAAAGGTCCGAGAATTGTCTCCAAGCACGGTGATTGAAGTACTCACCCCAGACTTTCGCGCGCGATTGGAAAGGGCACTCGGAATACTGGAAGCGGCTCCACCTGACGTCATGAACCATAACCTCGAAACGGTGCCTCGGCTTTACAAAGAGGCCCGACCTGGCGCTGATTACCAACATTCCCTTAAGCTTCTTAGCGAGTTCAAAAAACGAGTGCCAGGTGTGCCCACTAAGTCGGGATTGATGTTGGGCTTAGGTGAAACCGACGAGGAAATCCTTGAAGTACTCAAGGACATGCGTACACATGACATTGACATGCTTACCCTCGGACAGTACCTGGCCCCTTCCTCGTCGCACCTGCCGGTACGTAGATATGTCACCCCAGAGCGCTTTCAGTGGTTCGGCGAGCAAGCCAAAGCTTTAGGGTTCAAACACGCTGCCGTGGGCGCGATGGTAAGGTCTAGTTATCACGCGGACCAACAAGCTGACGCCGCTGGGGCTCTCCGTAGCGGGCTTTGAAATGCCTTGTCTAATGGCACGCTTCTAGCCCCAACAAACTAGGAACCGGTCTGTAGAGCCTGCGCCAAATCCTCAAGCAAGTCTTCGACGGCTTCAATTCCTACGGAGAGTCGAATCAACCCGTCAGAAATTCCCATTGCTTGGCGCTTTGACGGGCCCATTTCCCAATAAATAGTTTGTGCAACCGGAATCGCCAAGGTCCTCGTATCGGAGAGGTGGCTTGACAAAATGACCACGTTCAAACGGTTGAGAAACTCTAAGGGATTGCGATCAGGCTTAAGTTCGAAGCTTAACAAGGTGCCAAAATAGCCAGAGAACAACTGGACCGAACGTTGATATTGTTCGTGGCTCGGCAATCCCGGGTAGTAAACTTTTTCAATTCCAGGCTGCGCCTCCAGGAACTGGGCGACAAGTAAGGCATTGCGACTTGCTGCAGGAACTCTCAGACGCATCGTTTCCGCACCCACCGAGATACGGTGTGCATCCTCCGCCCGTAAGGTACTGCCCATATCGCGCAGTCCTTTCTTCCTGATCTGCAAGATGCCCCAAGTGCTGGGAGGACCCTTCTTGTAGCTTTCGTAAATATGTGGATAGTGAGACCAATCGTAGCGACCCGTATCTGTGACTGAGCCGCCCATGGCGTTGCCATGCCCTGAAATCGACTTGGTGAGGGAGTGCACTACCAAGCCTGCCCCAATCGATTTGGGACGCAGAAGGATTGGGGTCGTCAGCGTGCTGTCCACCACGTAAAGCAAATGATGTCGATTGCAAATCTCGCCAATTCCCACTAAATCAGACACCTGCGTCCGAGGATTGGCGATGGTTTCAACAAAGACCATACGGGTGTTAGGCCTGATCGCCGCCGCAACCTGCGAGGCGTCAGTGGCGTCTACAAAACTAAACTGCACGCCAAAGGCTTCCATGGTCTGGAACAAACTATTGGTGTTTCCGAACAGAAACTGACTGCTGATCACGTGATCGCCGGACCTCAGCAAGGAAATGAAAATCGCAGTGATCGCGGCCATGCCGGTGGCAAAGCTGGCGCTCGCGGTACCCCGTTCCAAAAGCGTTATCTGCTGCTCAAGGGCAGCGGTCGTAGGGTTGCCCTGGCGCGCGTAAATATAGCCAGGCTTGCTGCCCTGGAACACCGCCACTAGGTCTTCGGCGCGTTCGTAATTGAAAGTCGACGACGTATGAAGTGGCTTATGCACTGCGCCGTGCTCGGGATGGGAGAGGCGATCGGCATGCAGTAAACGGGTATCCGTATGCAGGCCTTTGGGAGGGGGAGTGGAAAGAGTCATGGCCTGAGCATACCAAAGCTGCAAGAGAGGCCTTGTTCCAATCGCAAGAAGTGCGCAACGCGGGTAGTCCGCAGGTCGCTACACTAATGAGTCCGGTTTCGAGCGTCGGTTCGCTTGGTCGGGCTAGTCGTTTAGGGCGTTCATAATGAATATTGGTTTTATTGGCTTGGGCGTCATGGGTACCCCAATGTCCGGTCATCTGAGCAAGGCGGGACACGCCTTATTTTTACACGACCTCGACATGGGCCTGACCCGTAAACATGCCGACGCATTGGCGGGTGTGGCTCATGCATTGAACACCCCGGCAGAAGTCGCGGAACGTAGCGAGATCGTAATTACCATGCTTCCCAATGGGAAAGTGGTTCAGGATGTGGCTTTAGGGACGAACGGGCTGATTCATGGCATGAAGCCTGGTACATTGTTGCTGGATACCTCCTCGGCTGAGCCTTGGATCACCAAGGCGACGGCTCGAACCCTCGCCGAGAAAGGCATTGCGATGATCGATGCAGCGGTGTCGGGGGCGCAGTGGGGCGCCCAAGAGGCCAAGTTAGTGTTCATGGTCGGTGCTGAGGCTGCAGATCTCGCTAGAGTGCGCCCCTTGCTAGAAGTGATGGGCCACAAGATTCATCATCTAGGCGGCTTGGGTGCTGGCCACACAATGAAAAGCATCAACAACACCATTACCTCAATGACCCTGAGTGCGACCGCTGAAGGCCTGGTGATCGGCAAGCAGCATGGGCTAGATCCGAGCGCCATGGTCGACGTACTCAACGACTCGACTGGCGGCTCATGGATTAGCCAAACCCATATTAAGCAACGAGTGATCAACCGTAGGTTTGACGATCCCTTCAAGCTCGCGCTGATGTTGAAAGATATTGGTATCGCCATGGAGTTAAGCGTGCAGTCCGGTTTGTCGACGCCTATATCCGCGCTTGGCCAGCAGCTATGGGCGGCCGCATCACGGGCGGCCGGACCGGACGCTAGTGTGAGTGAGCTCGTCCGATGGGTTGAAAACCAATCTGGAACCCAAATTTCTGATGCTCAATAGTTCAGTCGTAGCGCAAATCCATCAGCCCTTAGTTTTCTTGACCCATTGCCTGAACGGCCGCGGTCAAAGTAGCTTAAGCAATCGGCTCTCAAGCGTTTTCCCTGCGCCTTGTAAGGTGCCTTCCTCTCGGTACAAGAGCTTCCCAGAGGGGCTGAGAAGCAAGCGTGTCGGCGTACCTTCGACGCTCGGCTCACCAAATTGGGCGGCTTGCTCCGTGATGGCCTCGAGCATATGGCCCGCGGGGTCGATTGCAATGGGAAAGGGAAGGCGCACTTTTTGCGCGTAGTGCAGCACGAGGTCTGGTCGGTCATAGGGCATGGCCAGGGCCACAGTGCGCAGACCCTTGGCTTCATAGCGTTCACTGAGGGCCGAAATGATGGGCATTTCTGCCACGCAAATAGCGCAGGTGGTTGCCCAAAGCTCCAAAAGAAGAGCTTTACCGCCAAGTTGCTTCAATGTAAAAGCTCCCGCCAAAACATTCTGCAAGTAAAGATCGGTCGGCACGACTATTGCCGAGGCCTTGCGCTCAGAGCTCTGAAGATCGGAGTCCTTAGTGCACGCATTAAGGGAGAAGACGAGGCCTGCCAGTAAAAAATGGCGCCGAGAACTTGAATTCCTTGCCTCGGGTAGGATGGGCGTGGCTGAGAGTGGCATGAGGCGAATGCTATCAGGCCCGCTCACGGCACTTATAATTCTGCGGTCTTTGATAGTCTCAAGCAAGGCTTCTTAATCGCCCCATTCGCTTTGCATGACATTTTGTGGCTGCCCGCGTGTATGAGTAAACCTAGAGTATTGATTTTGTTTGACTACGACTGGGATTCGGTCGGATTCTCTTCACATAGTGATCGGGTTCAATTTGAGTCCCTGGGTTTCGACCTGTTTTCCTTTCCGAACAATGCCCGGCTCATGAATTTCTCGATCCGTAACTTCATTGCTAGCCTAAAAAATCGCTACAGTGGCGACTTTGCTGAGGGGCGATTGGCGGGAGTCGTCTCGAACAATGAGCAATTTGGTGCGCTGGCGGCCGCGTTACTGGCCGAAAGCTTAGGCTTGCCAGGTACACCCCCCGGCGCCATCATCAAGTTACAGCATAAATATTTTTGTCGACAATTAATTGACCAGGTCGCTCCTGAGGCGAACCTCAAGCAGGTCTTGCTACCGAGTCAGCAAAGTAAATTATCGGAAACGGAGTTGGAGTTTCCACTGTTCACTAAGCCGATCAAGGCGGCCTTCTCCGTGCTCGCTCGCGAGATCGCCGACTTGCCTGCGCTTCAGAAGCATTTGAGCTTTGGTTGGTTCGAGGAGCTCATTATTCGCCGCTTGATCAAACCTTTCGATGATGTCGCGTTTGATTATTTGCCGTCCAAGGTCGGGGCCTGGAATATGGTGGCGGAGGAGGTGTATCGCGCGCCGCAGTTCAACCTCGACGGCTATGTGGTGGATGGTGAGGTACGTCTGCTCGGAGTAGTCGACGAGATAATGTATCCGGGCACTCAGGCATTTTTGCGCTTTGCTTATCCTTCACAGTTGCCAGTGTCTGTGCAGCAGCGAGCGCTTGAGGTAGCGCGTAAGGTGTTGCGGGTCGCTGGGTTTACTCGTGGCATGTTCAACATGGAATTTTTCTATTGCGAAAAGCGCGATGAGTTGAAAGTGATCGAATTCAATCCTCGCCTGGCTTCGCAACTGGCGGACATCTATCGCAAGGTAGACGGTGTTGATGTGTACGGAGTCAACCTCGCACTGGCGCTCGGCGAAGATCCAGACAAAGTACCGAGATTCGAGCCCCTCGGAAAGAATGCGGCTAGCTTTGTATTTCGTTGTTTTGATGAGCGCGTGCCAGCCCCTCCCAGAACTAGCGGCAAGGCTTGGCTTGCAACGGCTGAACCTCAGGCGATATTAATGTCATTTTTGAAGAGTAAGCCGGGTCTGAAGCGCGAGCTCAAATGGTTGGGCAGTCATCGCTTCGGTACGCTTAACCTGCATGGCCGCAACGAGAACGATTTGCGGGAGCGCTACTTCTCGGCATGTAACGCCTTGGGTTGGCCTTCGCCCTACTGACCCAGTGCTTGCTGACCAAGAGCCTGTGTGGTCGATGCTTGATCGGTTTGGCCAGACCTGAGTTTGGCAGATGACGCCAAGTGGCGTTGAACCTTCAAGCGCTCGCAAATGGCGTCGAACCAGGCTTGGTAAATGATGTTTTCCTGGCCCCAAAGACTCAATGCATCGAGGATCGAGAGCGTTTCATGGAGGGAGAATCTACTAAGATCGTCTAGGGCTTCGAGCCACGCGGCGGCCTGGAACTCGTCTGGACTACTCACCGGTCGATCAATATCTAATGACTCACAAACCGCGTCCACTTGGTTGCGCAGCGCGCGAGCAGAGATTGAGTTCTCCTCGCCGCCTAGCTCGGCGGCGAGGAAGAACAGTTCACCAATGCAACGGCGTTTTTCTTTATCCGAAAGTGGCTTTTGTTTCGTGACATCGACATCGACGAGATTCAGCTTAGAGCGTAGAACACTCAACAAAGTCCAGGTCAGAATAGATGATTCACCGAGCGCTAGGTGAGTTCGCGCTGTATCTTGAGGTAGCAAAGGACCCGCAGCAACGCTGCTGCCATCAGGGTTAGTCAAGCTGCTTAGGGTTTCTCTAAGCTGGGCCATCACACTCAGTTTTTGCATTGGGGAAAGTGCCATTAACTGGCTTGCCGCAAAGTCTACCAACTGTAAACGTGCCTGCACGGGTTGGACGTTTGCCAATAGCTCCACTAAGACCTGGTTTCTCTCGGCATCGCTCAGGGCTTTATTCGAGATTCGACTGATCACTTGGGCAACGGATCCCACCGGACCGATTGACTGGTAAAGCCGATTTAAATTCGCCACCTGGTGGGTTGCATTGCGATCGCCGACGTCGAGTAATTTACTGGTCTTGTGAGCAAGTGTCAGTAGCTTGTTCGGTGGTATCAATGGATAGTCTTGACTATCGGAGTAATCGCTATCGATCAAGCTTTCGAGATGCTGAGCGAACTCATTGATTTGCTCCGTGTCCTCGAAAAGAGATTCTCCCGCGAAGGACTCGTCGCTGGTCTGCAGGCCAGTGCGGCTCATCAGTAACGCCTGCAAGAGCGCCACGTGGCTCCCTCTGTACGACGCCTTCGCCTCCTCCCGGGCCAGCGGGCCAGGGGGGCGCTCAAGTTTGCGAGGCGCGCTACGGAGTCCGATAAGCAAGGCGGCGAGGCGCTTGCCGAAGCTGCGCGGAGCTGGGTGCTGCATGCGTAGGCGAGCCGCCAAGTAGGTATGAAAGTACAGCGAGAAACTAATAAGCGCCTGTAAGGGTACCGCAGGCATCTCTGCCAGTTCGGAGGCCAAAAACAGAGTGTGGCCATTCGAGCTGATTTGAATGTCTTGACGATCAATGATTTTGATCATCGGCACATTCAGACCGTGGCTTAGAGCCGCCTCTTCACAGGCTAGACGTAACTTGTCAAAAATCAAAACAGGAGCATCCAAACGAAACAATTTTTCAAAACCAAATTGTCTGCGTAAATCGCTCCTTGCGGGGGGACGTTTATCGGTTTAGGTGGGGCCGCATGTCGGCCAACTGCCTGGTCTCGATGTTACTTCTTCTGTTCTTCCTTGGGGCGAGTCTGGATACGCTCAAGATCTGCTTCACTGAGGGTTTCAATAACGGTAACGACCTTCGATACCCCAGAAACGCCCGCTGCCACCTGCGAGGCCTTCGCGGCTTCTTTCTGGGTGAGGATACCCATCAAATAAACAATACTGCCTTCGGTGACAACCTTTACGGTGTTGGCATGGACGTCCTTGGTGTCAAAAAGCGCCGCCTTCACTTTGGCCGTGATTGTCGAGTCGCTGGCGGCGGCGCCAAATCCGGTTCGGCCAGAAACCGATAATTCATTGTGCAAGCTGCGCACGTTGTCCACTCTAGCGACAATCTGTTCAGCGAGCTTTTTATCGTCTTCACTCAAGACTTGGCCGGTGAGCAGCACTTTGCGGTTATAGCTCGTGATACTGGCGCCGCCCAATCGTTTGTCAGATTCGTTGAGGCGCCCGGAGCCTTTAAGTTCGATGGCCTGGTCGTCCGTTTGAGCCCCGTAGGTGCGCCGGTCTGCCGTGGCAAGGGCGCCTACGGCAACACCGGTAGCGACGAGAGGAAAGCATGCGCTGAGTGAAGATAGTCCTGAAAATAGTGCGGACGCAAGTAGAAGTCTTGAGCCTGTAGTTTTGAGTGAGAAATTATTTTGCATGCTGGTCGTCCTTCAAAAAGCACTGGGTATCCAATTGATTTTACCGTCTTCTACGCTGCCTTCAATGGCAATGACGTCAAAGCGAACTGAGGGCCAGGCGCGCCTGCCAAAATGGTCCTGCAAAATCTTCTGCGCTTGCCGCCTAAGCTTTAGTTGTTTGGCACTAGAAATACTTGCAGCAGCGCCGCCGAAGTGCATGCTTTTGCGTTGACGCACTTCGATAAATACCCATTGATCCGCATCTTGCATCAGCAAATCGATTTCGCCTAAAGGGCTGGCTACATTTTGAGCAAGTGGCTTGAGCCCCTTTTGGATGAGAAATTCTAACGCCACCTTCTCACCGGCAGCGCCTTGTTGCTGGAGAGCGGAACGCATGCCTAGCGTCGGTCCAAAGGGACGAGCACGCCGCCCCGATACTCGGCGAGAACGGGAGAACGCTGTATGCGAGCGTCCAGCGTGCGATCAAACTTTAGTCGGCCGGTGACGCCATCCAGGTCAAAACTATTACTACCCGAAATAAGCTCCTTGGCTATCCGGAAGGCATCGATGCCCAAGGCATAAAGCCTTTGCAACTCTTGATGGCTCAAGGTTGTCGGCCTTGGATAGCCCATGACTGCGGGATGGTCGGTTTGAATCAGCCAGGGTAGGTCAGTGACTTTGTAGCCATCGAGTTCAGGCGTTCGGTTTTGTGCGGATTGATTCATATTGCTGGCGGTCACACCGGTGCTCAGCATGGATGGACCGTACAGCAAGGTGTCTTTCGGTAGGCTGCTTTTTACGGCGCGGGCCGTTTCAAGGGTGCTGGCGACAAAGTACACGTCTGCATCGATACCGCCAACGAGTGAACGCATCTCTCCACTGAGTTTGGAGTCCGTCTCGATTTGGTCGATGAGTTGTGCGCCTTGCTCTTTCCAGGTTTCCGCAAATGCCGAGGCCGCGCGTCGCGCAAGTGGGGTTGTATTCGTCACAATACAGCCTCTTAAAGGACGGCGAGAGCTTTGAGCTGAGGCATCTTCAAAAGCAACCCGTGCTAAAAATACAGCGTCGCTTTCAATCGGAAGTCCGAAAAAAACGGTACTGCCAGCGCTTGGCGCATGATCGGTTTCTGGCCAATTGAGAGCGAGCGTAGGAACTGCCAAGCTCGGCAAATCTGCCAATTGGGTGACGCTACTCTTGACAAGCGGGCCAATCGCGAACGAGTAACCTTTTGCGGTAACTTCCTGAAAGGCGTTGGCAAGACTGTCAAAGCGCTCGTCAACGGGAAACATATCCATGCTCAGACCCGATCCATCGCGGTTCTGTGCGTTTTTCAGGCCCAACACAATGGCGGAGGTGGCGCGCCGATATTCTCCGTTGGGCGGTGGCAAAAGCAGGGCAATCCTTTTGCCAGAAAGTGCGTTTTGGGCAAGCAAGCCCGGAGAGGCTAAGATCGCAGAAGCGAGCATAGTCACTCGGGTGATCGCTTGGCGACGTCGCATGATGTTTTTCGCTCTCAAATTAAAGGGCCTCGTCTACTTATCTTAATTGAATTTGCGGCCAAATCTTTGGCAGCAATGATCTGAGAGGGGTCGGTATTTTCAAGGTGTTTCAGTATTTTATGCAAAGCAGGTCATGAAAATTCGCAACCACGCGGACCAATTTTCCCCCAGGGGCCTTGTCAATGGAGCCTGATCTCGCATCGTTTCATAAAATCTATGTTGTGGCAACGCCTATAGGGCATCTGGACGATCTTTCTTTACGCGCACAGGAAACCCTCAGGCAAGTGGGCGTGATTGCCGCTGAGGACACCCGAGTGAGTCGTCCGCTTTTAGAGCGCATTGGCACGCAAGCGCGCTTGATTTCCGTGCATGAACATAACGAAGCTGCCGCCGTTGAGCATCTCGCAAATATCTTAAAGCATGATGATGTTGCGTTAATTTGCGATGCTGGTACGCCGTCCATTAGCGATCCCGGAAGTCGCTTGATCGCGGGCCTCGCGGCAATGGGTATCCAGGCCATTCCCATTCCGGGCCCATGTGCGGTGACTACGTTGATGTCGGTCGCTGGGCTTGGTGATGGGCGCTTTCGTTTCGAAGGGTTTCTGCCCGCCCGCTCCAAGGGACGTATTGAACGCATGAAGTCACTGGCTCGGTCGGACGTGACTTTGGTATTTTTTGAATCGCCACATCGGATTACTGAATTTGCAAGCGATCTCGCGACCGTCGTTGAAGCTGATCGAGCACTCGTGGTGGGGCGCGAACTCACCAAACGGTTCGAGCAAATCGCGCGTATACGGGTGTCGGAGTTCAGTGCCTGGTTGGCTGAGGACGATAATCGTCTGCGCGGCGAGTTTGTAATTGCATTGCAGCCCTATCAAGCACCGATGCCTGTTGAAGGTCAGTTGCTTGAGCCTGGTTTGGACGATATCGGCCCGCTCAGCATTGACCCGAAGCAGCTGTTAACAGCACTGTGCGAAGGCTTGCCGGCGAGTAAGGCGGCCAAATGGGCCGCCAAACTGAGTGGTCGCAAGGACGTGGATTGGTATTCCCTAGCGGGCGACTACAAACGCCTGTAAGCCGCTCTCGCCACGAAGACGTTCAATATTGGCGAGAGCATCCGCCCGGGTTTTGAACGGACCGACATGAAGTTTGAACAACCCTGCTTCGGGGCGCAAGAGGTAGTCGACTTTTGACTGTGGATCCGAACTTAGCCAAGGGAATTGTTGCGTCAATCTCTGCTTGGTAGCCTCGGCGGTCTCCTTCGCACCGAAGGCACCTAGTTGCAGGTAGAGGCCCGGAAGGGGGGCGTTGACTTGCTGGGCGATCACCGTCTCGCGAGTGAGGACCAGGCCTGGTTCCGATGCTGACGCAGGCGGTGCAGTGGTTGTAGGTGCTGTCGGTGTTGTAGGCGCAGTAGGCGTTGCGGTACTTGTTGAAGGTGTGGGCGTTCCAGCCGTCGTCGCGCTTGTTGTTACTGTCGTTGGTTCGGTCGTTTGGTTTCCGATAGGAACGGTAGAAGGGGCTGGTGAAATTGGGGTTGAAGAGGTGGGGGGCAAAGCTGTGGCCAGCACGCCCTTGCTCAGCAACGCAAATTTCTCGGGTTCATCGATCAGGCTGATTTCTACCTCGGCGCTGCCGCTATTCACATAGCCCAATTTTGCAGCCGCGGTATACGACAGATCGATAATGCGATTGTTTAAGAAAGGCCCACGATCATTGACTCGCACCACCACGCTTTTCCCGGTTTTGGGATTGGTAACCTTGGCATAGCTCGGTAGCGGGAAGGTCGGGTGCGCAGCGGTCATGGCGTACATATCGTAACGCTCGCCGTTTGAAGTAGCCTGGCCGTGAAACTTCTTGCCATACCAAGACGCAAAGCCGCGCTCACGGTAAGGCTTGAGCTGTGTCAGCGGAATGTATTGAATTCCAAATATGCTGTAGGGCCGATTGGCACGAGTGGCCAAAGGCTCTAGCTTGGGAGTTGCGTCAGGAATGGCCTCGATGTCGGGTGGATTCGCGCCCGGCCCATCATCGAGGTAATAGCCGCCCGCACGTTTACTTGGCAGCGGTGCTTGACTTGGCGTACTTGGCCGACCAGAGCTTGGAGTGCTGCCGGACGTGCTGGGTCCCTCCCCTAGCACGGGCGGGTACGGGCGAGAGCTGGTGCTCCGTTTGGGCGAGCTTGAGCAGGCTTGTAGCATGAGGCAGGCCATCAGGAATAACAGGGGGAGGGGAGATACCTTGGTCATTGCAGAGACTGCCTAAATTGAAGTAAATATTTCAAGCCCTGAATCGCACGCGGGCCATACCAGGAGCACATTTCTCCATCGATGACATGCACCGAGGTTCTCGAATCCAGGGGAAGCTCTGCCTTCATGGCTTGCGCATGCCGGTCCTGAAAGCGATAGGGCTCAGAGGATAATAAAATTCGATCAACCGGAGCACTGAAAACCTCGTCGTCGCTCAAAGTTGGATAGCGGGTTGCGCCAACCTCAGCCAACGCTGATTTAGCTTGTCGCGTACTGGTGTGGCTTTGCCAAGCCACTGTACGTAGCATGCTCGAGATATAGGTGTTTGTGGCGATACTCATCCATGGTTTTTTCCAGATTAAGTACAGCACCGCTTCTATTTGAAAACCAGACATCGCACGTTGATTTTCGTCGAGCGCTCGCTGCAAACCTTGCGAGAGATTGGTGGCAGCGTCGACCACACCGGGAACTTCTTCAAAGCTTTGCGCAAACTGCCTAAATAGATCGAAGTTGTCTTCCACATGAATAGGATGGGTCACCAAAATATTGGGGATTAGTTTAGAAACACGCTCCACCAGAGGGAGTTCGTTTTCATCTTTATTGACAATAAGATGGGTTGGGTGAAGCGCAAGCAGTTCCGCTTCATTGACATGCTTGGTTCCGCCAAGCTTCGGCACGCGGCTTAGGGCGTTGGCAGGGTGGATACAAAACCCGGTGCGCCCCACCAAGAACTCGCCGAGGCCCAGCGCACAGACCAGTTCGGTCAAGCTGGGGACAAGGCTAACGATTCTCACGGCGTCCGCCTGTGGCGGCCTCCTGATTATTTTTTGGCTTTGCGCTCTTGTTCAACAAACTGGTCAACGAGTCTTAAGGCGTGACCATTGGAGCCTGCCATCGACGGGGCAGTATAGAACTTGCCGTTAACGGTTAAGGCCGGCACGCCATCCACTTGGTGTGCTGCAGCTAAATTAGAGGCCTTTTTCATTTTGGTTTTGACACCAAAGGATTCCAAGGTCTGTTCAAATAGCTTTGCATCCAAACCTTGTTTAGTGGCCCATTCCACCATTTTCTTATTGTTGTCGAGCGGGTTGTGTTCGACGTGCATGGCGTAAAAAACTTTGTCGACCATGTCTTCAACTTTACCCATAGACTCAAGCGTGTAAAAGAGTTGTTGATGCTTTTCTTCGCGAAAAGGCACATGGACTCGCTTGAAGACCACGTCGGGAGCCAATTTCTTTTTCCATTCGCGCACGCTCGGCTCAAGGCCGTTGCAATGGGGGCAGCCAAACCAAAAGAACTCGATCACTTCGATCTTGCCCTTTTCAACATCGGGTGTTTGCTCAGGCTTAATCAACTTAAATTCGGGCCCCTTGGGAGCCTGTGCCTGAGCCACATTTGCAGTCACGACCAAGCCAAGGCTGGAGGCTAGCCATACCGAACTGAGGGCTACAGTCAGCGCATTGAATTTACGGCGAGTCAGGGGGTGGGCCATCAAACTTCCTTTGTTGCGAATTCTTTAACTTATGAACTTCGTCTGAAACGGTTAGCCGAGGTTCTTGGTTTACTTGGTCGAGGTCCAGGTACGCCGCAATCGGCGCAATTCGAACCTGCAAGCATTTGGTCGGATTCGTTTATTTCATTCGAATCACGGTGGATTCGATACCGTTTTCAGCGAGCTTGGCTTTGGCCTTATTGACATCTTCCAGCACTTTATAAGGCGTCAGGCGAACTCTATAGAGTGGTTGCCCACTTACGTCTGCGGTTAGTATTCTCGCCTCATATCCCGCCAGCGCAAGCTTTGCCTTCATCGCTTCCGCGTCTTCCTGAACCCGGAAGGCACCCGCTTGAATGATGTAGGTCGTCTTGTCCTCGGGGTTATCTGAGGTCGACGGCGTGGTGCCCGCCGGCGTGCTTGCTGGTACTGGAGCGCTTGGATTAGTCGGCTTGGCGGGTAACGCACCAGGCACCGTGGAGTTGGCTGGCGCTGGAGGGGCCGACGCGGGCGGAGGTGCCGCTTGACCAGCCTGTTGTCCATTATTAAAAACATTGCCGAGTACGGAGCCCCCGCTATCCGCGGGCTTGGCTGCGCCATCGCTGGACTTATCTGAACCCGCCTTGTCAGCGCTAGGATTGGGTTTCGATTTCGAGTTTAAGCTTTGGTTCGGATCAGGCAAGGCGACGCCCGCCTTGGGCTCAATAACTCTATCCGAGCTCTTGTGTCCGGCTTTGTTCACGAACGGCACCGGTGCACGAGTGATAAAAATGGCGACTACGACGGCGACCACAAGCCCGATCACAAGGCCAGCCAAAAAGCCAAGAATAGTGCCACCTGCCTGCGCGCCCGAGGCTTTTTGCCCGTGTTTCGGACACAGCGTCCTTTTATGGGCAGCCTTGCGGCGCATTGTGTTCAGATTTAATTCCTTAGCCATGGCTCATCCTTGATTACATTTTTTCCGGAGCGGAGACGCCAATCAGGCCTAAGCCATTGCGCAACACTTGCTGAGTCGCGGCTAACAAAGCCAAGCGCGCAGCGCGCAAAATTGAATCATCCACAAGGAATCTTTCAGCATTATAGTAAGAATGAAGATCCGCGGCTAAGTCTTTGAGATAAAAAGCAATTGAATGCGGTGTAAGTTCGCGGCAGGCGATCTCAATAACCTCTGGATAGGCGGCGAGCCGGTTCATTAAGGCGATTTCCTTCTGGGCGGTCAATGGGCTCAGATCGCTATTCAAGGCGAGCTTCGCTTCCTGCCCTGCCAGAACCCCAGCTTGAGCCTGCACCGAGCAAATTCGCGCATGCGCGTACTGCACGTAATACACCGGATTTTCATCGCTTCTGGACTGCGCCAAATCAACATCGAAGGTGTACTCCGTATCCGCTTTGCGTGAAATGAGGAAAAAGCGGACGGCATCGCGCCCGCGCACTAATTTCTCCTCGGGGCTGTCGCCGCTCCCGCTCCAATCAATCAAATCTCTCAGACTGACCGTATTACCGGAGCGCTTGGACATTTTTACTTCTTCGCCGCCTTTGATGACTTTCACCATCTTGTGCAAAACGTAGCTCGGGTA
Organism: Betaproteobacteria bacterium; assembly: GCA_031421635.1. Lineage (GTDB taxonomy): Bacteria > Pseudomonadota > Gammaproteobacteria > Burkholderiales > Burkholderiaceae_E > JAPOKJ01. The sequence continues at coordinate 49,045 of JANOPA010000131.1, forward strand.
GCCCACCGGAATGCCGATATGAAGTGCTTGAAGACCGGCCCGTACTCGTGCAATCGTGCCGTGATGGTCCGAACCTTGAATATTCGTGACGTTGGTAAAGCCGCGCTCCCATTTTGTCACGTGATACGCAATGTCTGGCACAAAGTAGGTGTAGCCCCCTTCAGACTTACGCATGACCCGATCTTTGTCATCTCCAAATGTAGTGGATGCAAACCAGAGCGCGCCGTCTTTCTCGTAGGTGTGGCCGGCTGCCGTTAATGCAGCGACTGTTTTGTCAACACGCCCCTCGGTATACAGCGAAGACTCTAGGTAATAAACGTCGAACTTAAGCCCAAAGGTGTTCAAATCCATGTCTTGTTCGTTACGCAGATAAGCCACCGCAAAGCGGCGGATGGCATCTCGGTCCGCGACATTGCCGTTGGCCGTGAGCGGGGTGACTTTCGCCCCACTGACAGTTTTTTTGGCAAGATAGTCCGCCGCAATGTCAGATATATATTCACCGCGATAGCCGTCAGCCGGGAAGCTAGGGTCATCCACGCCGAGGCCTTTGGCGCGAGCCTGGACGGAGAGAGCAAGATTCTCAATTTGTTGGCCTGCGTCGTTGTAATAGAACTCGCGCTGGACTTTCCAGCCATTGGCGCTAAAAAGCTCGGCGAGTGCATCGCCCAGGGCGGCTTGGCGAGCGTGACCAACATGTAATGGTCCAGTAGGATTCGCAGACACAAACTCAAGCAAGACCGGCTGACCCTGCCCACTTTGGTTTCGACCAAAGGCATTGGTTGCTCGCAGAATCTCGCCCACGACCGACTGCCTGGCATGGGCCGTCAAGGTGAGGTTAATGAAGCCTGGGCCTGCGATATCGCTTTTTGCAATGATTCTCTGACAGGTTGGGTCGCCCGCAATCGCGGCTTGCAAGCGAGTCGCGATTGCGCGCGGGTTCTGACCCAGTGGTTTTGCAACTTGCAGGGCGGCATTGCAGGCAAGGTCCCCGTGGCTAGCCTGTTTGGGCTGTTCCAAAGTGAGTTCGAAGCTTGGCGGCAGTTTTGCACCAGGAGCGAGGCCTTGTACTGATTCGGCCAAAAGCTCAGTGAGTCGTTGTGTGAGTTCGTTTTTGAGTGAAGCAATCATGCGGCGCATTTTAGCCGTTGCTACAGGACTGGTCTTTGGTGTTGTAATTTTTGCTCTGAAAAGGTGCCGATTATCGGCTTCGCGCCTCGTTCATCGATTCAGTAGCCCTGCCCGAGCTGTGTCTGCCTAGACTTCAAACTAAGTCAATTCGCCTTTGTAGGTAGAAGCTAAACCAGAGTCATTTGAGTAGAGTATTTGAATCGTAATGTCCGTCGAACCTGATCCGAGAGTCCCTAGAGTGAAGGCCAAGCCCGTATTGGCGATCGACGGTCTACCCGCGGAGCTCGCCGAGCTTGTGCCGGGCATGTTGTACGCCATCATGGTTGACACGCAAGCCATTCGTGTTGCTGTAGTGGCCCAATGCCTGTCAGCTAGCGCACATACGGCCTCCCCCAGTGTGTTGGTAACCGGGCACGATCCGCAAGCCTTCGTCAAAAAAGCGCAATCGTTTGCGCCGAAATTGGAAAAGCAACTGACCAGGGGCTCTGCGCGCATTCTACGTTTTGAAGCCGACATCAGTCGCCGCTTATTACGCTTTGGTAGCGCCAAGTTGGTGGAGGATTTAAAAGCCCAGGAGATCAGCCCGAACAGCCTCGTCATCATTGACCAAGCAAGCAAAGTGCTCGGTCTCGCCGATCCCGCGACGGCCGCTGTTACTGCCGAGATTTTCCAGTCCTGGGCCGAAAGAGCAAAGATTGCGATTTTATTTCTGGTCCAAAGTGATCGCGACAATCCTCGTGAATACGCTAGCCTCAAAACGGTTGCCGAGCATTGGGCAGGGTTGGCGGTAGTCAAATCAAGTTCTACGCGTACCGCAATGACCTTTAAACACTGGTTTGGTTCGCATGGAATTACCTCTGGCGGGCGGTTTCTCATGGGCATATCCTCGACCGGGCAGCTTGGCGTTGGTTTAGGCCTTGAGCATAGTGTCCATGAAACCTCTTCAACGACGATTAGCCCGAGCCAGGATGGTCATGGATTGATCGCGACGACTCGATCCCTGGAAGGCTTGGGCGAGTTTGGCACGCATCTTCAACCCTGCGACGACGAGCTAGAGCTCATGGATCTCGCGCGTCGGACTAGAGCCGGCACTATCTTGCTTCATTTTTCAAATCGCAACGAGTTAGGTCGACTCAGCAAGTTAGTGGCCAATCTTCGTTCGATTACCTCACCTGAGGTTCGAATCTTGGTTCGCGAGTGTGGCGCCAAACTTCGTAAGACCGAAAGTTTCGCTTTACTCCAAACGGGTGCAAGTTTCATTGTCCCCAAGGACGTGTCCCCTGGTTCGACCAAAATTCTGATTGAGCAGATAGGCTCAGCCGCCTTGCGAAGACTTCACAACCCCAAAGGGGCTGAGCAACTTCGACTGCTTTTGCAAGAGTCAACCGGTCGCCTTTTGACGGCCTACGAATTTCGCTTGACGGTCGCTAATTTGCTCGACCTGAGCGATGCGCGTCTGCCCCATACGCTAGTCGTCTTGAAAACGCCAACGCCGGGCCTGGCCAAAAGAATCGCGAGCCTGATCGGGCCGCGCATTCGTGACGTCATGTTCGCTGAGTCTGATGGATGTTTGCTCGTTTTCCTTTTCGGGTGCAGCACCGAAGCCGCCGAAATAGTGATGAGTCGCCTTTTTGTGACCCCAAAAGGCCCCGCAACGAGTTGGAAGACCAGCTCGAACGCTGAAGTCATTCGTCGCTTGCTCGCAAAAATTGATACAGCGAGTGGCGACATGATCAGCTCGTCCGGTCCTTCGAACGAGCGTCGAGCCTCCACGGACCAAGCTGCCGCCCGGTCCAAACTCGTACCTGAAGCGCGTCGTGCCTCCGTTTAGGCGCGTTGTGATGACGAGTCTTTGAGATGATGGGCCGCTTTGATCGTCCGCGCGACGATGCTCTTCGTCTGCTGAGTGTCCTGATTTTGGCCGTGATGGCGCTAGCTGTTCACCACGTTTTGTTCCAAATGAGTGCGGAGGAAGCCGACCAAATCATCGGCCCGATGGGGGCTGGATCCTGGGCCTTGCTGGTACTTTTTGCTGTTACGGCCACTCGATTTTGGACGCTGGTTGCACTTGCGACCAAGGATCAGTTTCGGTTCATTCCGCCCATCTCGCGTGCCACTTCAAAGCAATTGCCGACCATCAGTGTCATCGTACCGGTCTTTAACGAAGGCGTGACCATCCGAGCCTCGTTGGCTTCCTTATTGAAGGTCGACTATCCAGATCTTGAAATCATTGTTGTTGACGATGGCTCCAAGGACAATACCTACTTTCACGCCTTCCGCGCACAGGGACTTGCGGCACGTTCAGGCAAACGCATAAAGCTCCTCACTCAGACCAATGCTGGAAAAGCCGAGGCCTTGAATCTTGGTATTTCCGAGGCGACGGGTGAGCTGGTCGTGTGCATTGATGGCGATGGTGTAATTGCTCGGGATGCCTTGCTTCAGGCGGTCAAGCATTTTCAGGATATGTCGGTGGGCGCCGTGGCTGGGTCGGTCCGAGTTGTCAATCGCCAATCCTTGGTCACTAAGCTGCAAGCGCTGGAGTATCTCACCGGCCTAGGCTTGCCCAAGCGTGCACAGAACGCTGGTGATGCCGTGATGATTGTTCCCGGCCCGCTCGGTGTATTTCGCAAAGCAGCCATCCAATCGGTGGGTGGCTACGAGCATGATACGTACGCTGAAGACTTTGATATGACCTTGAAAATATTAGGGGCCGGGTGGCGGGTGCGCTATGACCGCGAGGTGCAGGGCGCTACAGAATGCCCGGTGCGGCTCACCGATTTGGTTAAACAGCGCTATCGTTGGTCGCGCGGCATTTTGCAAGTCATGGCAAAACGCAAAGCCTTCTTTCTTCAACCCCGGCTCAATCCCCTACGTTGCCTCGGAGCATGGTTCCTCTTATTTGAGTCTGTCGTGTTGCCCCTACTAAATGTCGGTGGTCATAGCGCGTTCGTCGTAAGTGGCTTGCTTTTTGGCGTGCCAGAGCTGATTGTATTGTGGTGGGTACAACTGATTCTTCTTGACGCATCAGTTTCTGCCTTTTGCTTGCAATCCGAACGAGAGCAACCAAGCTTAATTTTAATAGCGCCACTTCAACGCATTTTTTACACACTTTTCATCGACGTGATTTCAATCCTTTCTGCTATCGACGAATGGCGTGGCTCCAAAATGAGTTGGGGTACCTTGCAACGCAGCGGAGGCTTTTAATGAGAGGCCTGATTGCGTTTATGTCAAACCTAATGCTTTTTTTGACCTTGGCGACCCTTGTCACGGCTGTTGCATTGTTCTTCGCCCATAAGATGAAGCAACGTAGCAAGCCGAAACGGGACTCGCTTGCTTCACGCTCGAAGCATGAAGGACCATCAATGGTTCAGGCTTATCAACCCAAGCGCCGTAAGACCGCAAGTTCGCGGAGCTGATGAATGCTGCGTCGAGACTTTCTTTCTCAATCCTTCGGACTCAGCGCGCTGAGCTTAGGGGGCCAGTCCGTCGCTAGGGCCGCACCTGCTGCGGCGATTCGCGTCGTCATCGTTGAGTCGTCCACCACTCGAAAATTCTTTGATACCAATCTCGGAAAATACGATGCGGTGTTGGCTCCTTGGCGAAGCTTCGCTACTCGACAAAAACTCACAATTGACACGATCAGCACGGATCAAGTCAAAACGCTTAAGCCTGGTTCGGTCGCTATTCTTCCTTCGGCGGTTGCGCTCACGGAGCGCGAACGAGCCGATTTGGAAGCGGCAGCTTTGCGTGGAGTGAATCTTCTTGCCACTTGGGCTTTTGCACCTCGCGATGCGAGCGGTACATGGCTCGGTTATGGTCTAATGAAAGCTCTCTTCGATGCCGAGGTTGTGGGCGATATTAAGGCGGATTCCGACGAGCGCTTCTTGCAGACATTTGCCGAAAGCCCGATTACCCATAGCCTTCCTCCTGCCAAAAGAGTTTTTTTGGGTAAGGCCGCTGAACCACTCTTACGTGCAACCACCAGCAATCCGGTCGCTCGCTTCTCAGATTGGATGCGCTCTGCTCATAAGGAGTCCGTAAATCATTACGCGGCTTCCTATCTTGAAGCTGGCTCCAGTCGTCGCGTTTGGCTTGGCTTTCCAGAGTCGAGTTGGGAAACGGCTCAAGCGGATATCGACTTGATGTTGCTCGATACCCTTAATTGGCTGCAAAGAAAGCCTGTCGCCGTGATCTCTAATTGGCCGGCACCGTTCCAGAGCGCCTTCCTGTTAGAAATGGATACTGAGGACAAGTTCCCGAACGCAGTTTTGTTTGAAGAAGAACTCACAAAACGTAGCCTGCGAGGCACGTTTTATTGCCTCACGGAGCAGGCGACCAAGTTCCCAGATATCGTCAAAAAGCTAGCTCAAAATCATGAAATTGCGTACCACGCTGATATTCATACGGGCTTTCGAGGTCAAGATCTCGCGACTCAGCAGGCGCGGCTTCAAAAAATGATTCAAGAGATGGGTAAGTTGATTCCCGATTCCAAACTCACTACGGGTTTTCGTGCCCCGCTCGAAGAGTTTGATGCGACCACGGATATCTTGTTGCGTAAGCTTGGCCTTCGCCATCATGCTGCGACGCCGGACTTCGCGGATATCGCTGCACCCATGTTTTCGAAAGCTGAGCCGGGTTTGAGTACCGAAGATGCATTGGTTCTTTTCCCAAGAACCATGCTCGACGATGTGAATTTTCAACGAATGGGACTGCTTGAAAAATCGTTAGCAGGCTTGATTGTGAACAGCGCCAAAACCGTGATGGATGCGCGCGGCTTTGGGCTGGTTTCTTTGCACACCCAAAATTATGGTACCGGTAGTGCCTTGCAACGTGAAGTGCCCAAATTACTCGACTTTCTCGCAGCTCAAAAGGGAAGGACTTGGATTGCTTCTGGCGATCAGCTCGAGCGCTGGTGGCGAGAGAAACATCGACTCTCGACCACCATCAACCAAATGGGTACTCAGATGGACATTAAGCTGACCGTGAGTGCGCCCGGGCAGGTCCGTAATGCTCAAATGATCTTGATGTCCCCGGTGATCAACCAGACGCCGAAGGTTTTAGCTTCGGTTGGCGCGCGTTTACAAAAGCTCGATGAGCAACGCCATGCTCTCATTTTCCCCGAACTCAAAACCGGTATCCACAGCATCAGGGTAAGCTTCGCCTAATACTCATTTTTGGGGCGGTTCGATCATGTCTTTGCTGAATTTGGACCATATGGTTTTGGCATGCGCCGAGCTTGAGGAAGGCGCTACATGGCTCCAAGAAAAACTGGGGGTGCCTCTCGCGCCAGGTGGACAACATTTAGGGTTTGGCACCCATAATCGTCTGCTGCAACTCGGAGGTGGAACCTATCTGGAGCTGATCGCACCCGATCCGAATCAGTCCTCAGTGTCTCAGGCCCGGCCCTTTGAGTTGGATCAGTTTCGCCCCAAGGTACCCACGCTGGTTCACTTTGTCACCAACACTGCTAATTTGGATGAAGCTCTTCCTCAACTGTTCTATGTTCCAGGTGTGGCGACAACCATGAAGCGCGGCGATTTGCGCTGGAAAATCTCTGCCGCCCAAGAGGGCAAGCTACAAAACTCGGGCACTTGGCCGACGGTTATCGAATGGCCTGCAAAGGTCCATCCTAGCAAAACGCTGCCCTACCAAGGGGTTCGTCTGGAGCGCTTCGTGCTGGCCATGGACGCTGACAGCCATAGCAAACTCGAGACGGTGTTTGATGATGCCCGATTGGTAAGATTAATTAGCGCTCGGCCCTGGTTGGGACTTGACCTACAAACGCCGAAAGGCCGAGTGTTTTTGAATTCTCCTAATGCGCGCTCCTAAATTCACTAACCTTACTGAAGCGCTTGCCTACTGGGCCGAGTGCCAGCCTGATGCCGTCTTGCTTTTGGCTCCAGAGACTCAGGCGCAGCTCAGCTATCGCGAGCTCTTGGTATTGACTAAAGCGCTCGGCAAGTACTTCGACGCGCAGGGTGTTCAGACGGGGGCCCATGTGGCGCTCTATATGCCGAACGGCTTGGGTTGCCTGGCGTTCTTTCTCGCCACGCTTTGTTGTGGACGCGTCATCGCACCACTTAATCTACTGGCCCATCGCTCCCAGCTCGAGTATGTCCTTGGGCATTGTGAGGCCGACATGGTCTTCACCACGTCTGAACTTGCGCCCAAATTGCAGGAGGCGAGTTTAAAGCTAGCTCGGCCACTTAAGCTGGTCGAACTGGACGCAGATACCTGCCTGGGTCCCTGGTCTAAAATAGAAAGTGAGTCCGGCAAAGGACTGAGTGAAAGCCCTGCCACGGTGGCGACGGTTCCCGCCCGCACGGTGTCTCTGACCAAGCCGGATGCTGCTGCCCTTCTGATGTACACCTCCGGCACGACCGGCCAGCCGAAAGGAGCCTATCTTACCCAGGCCAACCTTCTCGCAGCTTCGCAAAGCGTAGCAGCCTGGCATAGTCTTTCACCAAAGGATCGGGTCCAATCTGCTTTGCCTATCTATCATATTAACGGCCAAGTGATTGCCACCTTGACACCCTTTGTCTCCGGCGGCTCGATCATTGCACCGCGCAAATTCTCGACCTCGTCGTGGTGGGAAATCGCGCGGCGCTATCAACCCACGTGGTTGAACATGGTGCCGACCATCATTGCCTACTTGTTGAATGATCCTGCCGAAAGTTCTAGTGATCCATCTCAGGTCCGTGGGCTTGCGGCCTGCCCAGGCTTGCGCTTTGGCCGTAGTGCCTCCGCACCTTTGCCACCTGAACATCACAAGGCTTTCGAAGAGCGTTTTCATATTCCCATCATCGAAGCCATGGGCATGACCGAAACCGCGTCTGTGGTGTTCTGTAACCCCATGCAAGGACAGCGTAAGATCGGCACTCCTGGCCAGGTCGTGGGCGTGGAGGCCAAAGTGGTGAATCCAGAGGGGCGGTCCCTAGCCGATGGTGAGCGTGGAGAGATTTGGCTGCGCGGACCGAATGTTATGAAAGGCTATTTCCGAGCACCTGAGCAAACCAAGGAAAGCTTTTCAGGTGATTGGATGCGCACAGGCGACTTGGGGCATCGTGATCTTGATGGCTTCTTCTACATCACCGGGCGACTCAAAGAGTTGATCATCAAAGGCGGTGAGAACATCGCACCGCGCGAGATTGATGAGGCATTGCTCCGCCATCCTGCCGTGCTGGAAGCTGCGGCAGTAGGTATGCCTGATGCAAACTACGGCCAGGAAATTTTGGCGGCAATTATCTTGAAAGATAGCCACCCAGCCAGCGCCGAGTTGGAGGCCAGCTTGAGGGCTTTTTGTCTAGCCGAACTTGGCAAATACAAAAGTCCGAAGACCTATAAGTTTGTGACGGATCTACCTAAAGGCCCGTCCGGGAAAGTGCAGCGCTTGAAGATTTTAGAGTCTTGATCAGAGCTTCGCCAGTTTTCCGCCAAGCACGGCGATCGTTGAGTGTGCGTCGTCTAATGACATGCTTTGGGTTTTTCGGGTCTCTGGATGCACGCAAGTCTCATTGAGTAAGGCTTGGTCGATGCTGCCGAGACCCCTGAAATGCTTGGTGTCTACAAGTTGAACACCCTTGCGGTTGAGTTCGGCTTGAATGCTTTGTAAGTGCGCGACTGAGTAGGCATACGCCTTGCTTGGCGTGCCCGAGCCGGGTTCAAGCCAGCTTATTGCAAAAAGCGGTGCGCGCACCATTTCAATTCGCCCGGACTCGAGCAAGGGCCGCATCCATCGATAAAAAAACATGAGCATGAGTGCGCCAATATGAATGCCGTCGGCATCCGGATCGAAGAGCATCAGCACGCGCTCGAAACGCAGCAGACTTAAATACTCGCCATCTCCCTCTGCGGCAGCTTTTAGATTGCACTCAAATGGTGTCTTAGACGATTCAAAATCGTGAAGGGGCAGGCCGAGCGACTCCGATAGGCGGCGATACAATTCGTTGGACAGCACCTTCGCGGTTGTGGCACGTAGAGCATTCAGCGGTTTGCCTTGCATCGGTAGTGCGGCTTGAAAACCAGCGTGACGCAGCACGGTGACTGCACCTGCCGCAGAGTCGCCCTCGACGATAAAAAGCTCTGCCTTCGATCCAGGGCCATGGTCGCGACAGTCTTCGAGTTTGATGGGTTTGATTATGAAGGGGGGCATTTTTCCTCGGGTTGCAGTATTTCGGGCTAGTTCCTGCCTTATTATTGTGTTTTTAGAATTCGAGGTAGATATGTGGATCAACTGCGCGCGCATCAAATCGCTCTTGCCGGGCTTGTCGGCGTTATTGTTGGGTATTGCATTCAGTATCCCAGTTTACGCAGCCGATAAGGTCAAGATTGGCTTCATAAGCACTTTGTCAGGCCCAAGTGCTGGCCTGGGCGTGGATATTCGAGACGCCTTCCTGTTGGCGGTGAAGCTGAATGGCGGGAAAATTGGTGGTCTGCCTGCCGAGGTCATTATCGGAGACGATCAGTTTAAACCTGAAGTAGGAAAGCAACTCGCCGAGAAGAACATCAAGCTTGATAAGGTCGATTTTCTGACCGGCATTGTGTTCTCAAACATCATGCTGGCTGCCGTCCCCGACGCTTTCGCGAGTAATACTTTCTATGTGAGTCCTAATGCGGCGCCGTCCCCAATGGCGGGTGCCCAGTGCAGCCCTTATTTCTTTGCGGCCTCCTGGCCTAACGATGCGTATCATGAGGCGGCCGGTGAATACTCGACGACCAAGGGAGTGAAGAGTGTTTATTTGTTAGCGCCAAACTATCAAGCAGGGAAAGATTCTCTCGCCGGTTTTAAACGATTTTACAAGGGCAAGATTGTCGACGAGGTCTACACCAAACTAGGCCAAATTGATTACTCAGCCGAGTTGGCGCAGATTCGCGCGGCCAAGCCAGAAGTTCTGTATGTGTTCCTGCCGGGTGGCATGGGCATCAACTTCATTAAGCAATTTGTCGCGGGCGGCTTGTCGAAAGATATTCGCTTGTTTGTGCCCGGGTTTAGCTCAGATCAAGACGTGATCCGGCCTGTCGGCGACTCGATGCTGGGGCTGTTTGACACGGCGCATTGGGCGCTCGATTTAGATAACCCGGCTAACAAAAAATTTGTGGCTGAGTTTGAGAAGGAATACAAACGTCTACCGAGTCTTTTTGCGGCTCAGGGATATGACACTGCCTTGCTGATCGATGCCGCTGTGCGTGACGTCAAGGGCAAATTGGACGATAAAGCTGCGCTTCGCAAGGCTCTGGAGGCCGCTAAGTTCCAATCTGTTCGCGGAGCGTTTAAGTTCAATAGCAACCATATGCCGATTCAGAACTATTACCTTCGAGTGGTCGGCAAAGATTCACAAGGCCGCTTGGTAAATAAAACCATGGGTACGGTGTTCAAGGATCGCGGCGATGCTTACTCGCAAGACTGCAATATGAAGTGAAGCGGTGCGGGCAGGCCAAGAGCCTTGCCCCCAATTGCAGTTTTTATGTCGTCAACTCTTGTTCTTGAGCAGCTTCTCAATGGCTTGCAATTTGGTTTGATGCTGTTTTTGCTAGCGGCGGGATTGACACTCGTCTTTGGCATTATGGACATGATCAATTTAGCCCACGGCTCAATTTACATGGTAGGAGCCTTTTTAGCGGCGAGCTTAGTGAACGTCACAGGTTCGTTCACCTTGGGCGCATTGCTCGCTATCCCGGCGACGGCGGTGCTTGGGATGTTGCTCGAAATCACGGTACTACGTACCCTCTATCAGCGCGATCATTTGTCGCAAGTATTGGCCACTTTCGCGCTTATTCTCATTATCAATGAAGTGGTGCGAATCATTTGGGGTTCAGATCAGCCACTGAATACGCCAACAGCATTGTCTGGCCCAGTGGAAATCATCCCCGGTTTGCTCTACCCGTCTTACAGGCTCTTAATTATCGCCGTAGGTTTCGTAGTCGCTTTGGTGCTCTATCTAATCGTTAGTCGTACCCGTGTTGGAATGCAAATTCGAGCGGGTGCTTCCAATCGCGAAATGGCGACCGTCATGGGGGTTGACATTCGAAGGCTCTTCACCTGGGTGTTTGGATTTGGCGCTGCACTTGCGGCTTTGGCAGGCGCACTTCTTGGGCCCCTCCTGGCCGTGCAAGTCGGCATGGGTGAAAATATTCTCATTCTGACTTTCGTGGTGATTGTGATTGGTGGCATTGGGTCCATTCGCGGTGCTTTTTTGGGTTCGCTACTGGTCGGCCTAGTGGATACGCTTGGGCGTGCCTTCTTACCTACGTTGCTACGCGAAATCGCGACCGCTCAAGTGGCTAGCGCTGTGGGGCCTGCATTAGCCTCAATATCCATTTATTTGTTGATGGTGATCGTCTTGGTGTGGAAACCTACGGGCCTGTTTCCGGCGCGGGCTTAGGACATGCCCTACTTCTCAGCAGTGTCTCTCGCACGGAACGCTAACCTGCTCATGGCCGCGATCATTTCGCTCGCCATCGCTTTTCCGTTCCTGATGCAATCTCTTGGCTTGGAGTATTACGTCAGTTTTGCGAGTCGAATACTCATCTACGCCCTGGCAGCGACCAGCCTTAATCTCATTCTTGGCTATGGCGGCATGGTGTCGTTTGGTCATGCGGCCTTCGTAGGCATCGGCGCCTATGCGGCCGCCATCATGATCGCCGAGGGCGTGCCAAGTGCCTTGCTCGGCTGGCCGCTGGCTATGAGTCTAGGTGCCCTTCTGGCCTTGGGAGTTGGCGCGTTATCATTGCGCACCGGTGGCGTGTATTTCATTATGCTCACGTTGGCGTTCGCCCAGATGATCTACTACCTTTGCGTTTCCATGAAGAGCTATGGTGGTGAGGAAGGGCTTAACTTACCTACACGTTCGACTTTGCCGGGGCTGGACCTTAAGGACGACATTCATTTCTACTTCGTCTGTTTAGCGCTTTTAGCGATGAGCTTATTTTTGCTGAAGCGACTGATCGGGTCTCGCTTTGGACACGTGATTCAGGCGATTCGGCAAAATCAGACGCGTATGCAAGCCCTCGGCTACGATGTTCAGCGCTACAAACTCATATGCTTCGTGATCGCCGGTGCCTTCGGCGCTTTGGCTGGCGCCTTGCTAGTGAATCACGGCAAGTACGTCAGTCCCGCCATGATGCATTGGACTCAAAGCGGTACTTTAATGATTATGGTCATCATGGGAGGTGTCGGGCACCGTTTCGGCGGTGTCATTGGCGCCCTGGTGTTGCTTGGTATCGAGGAGCTTTTAGCCAACCATAAAATGGCTTGGCTCGCCGCACTTTATCCAAACTACCAGCAGCACGCCATGCTTGGCGTCGGTGTGCTGTTGCTGGCAATTGTTCTATTCGCGCCTCAAGGTTTGGCTGGCTTGCTGGTCAGGCCTGAGCCTCCATTAAAGAGTCGCCAGTGAGTTTGAACGATATGAGTGCGGGGCGCGCGTCACAGGCGCCGCTCTTGCAAGTAAAAGGTTTAGTCAAGCGCTTCGGTGGCCTGCTCGCCACGGACCACCTGTCCTTGAACGTTATTCCCGGTGAAATCCATGCTCTCATTGGCCCGAACGGTGCAGGAAAAACCACCTTGATTGCGCAGCTTTCGGGAGCTTTAGCCAGCGACGAAGGGAGCATTTTCTTCCAGGGTCAAGAGGTTACCCGCATGGCGACTCACGCCCGCGTCGGGCAAGGCCTGGCGCGTTCGTTTCAAATTACAAGCCTCTTTCCAAAACTTTCGGTACAAGATCATTTTATTCTTGCGGTTCAAGCGCGCAGCGGCACTAGCTTCTCCTTTTGGCGTCAGCGCGCGCTTGAGGTGAGCATGATGGACGAGGCGCTCAGCTTGGCGGCGAGAGTTGATTTAAGCGATCAGATAAACGTTTCTGCTGAGCGGCTCTCACACGGCGAGCAACGTCAATTGGAAGTCGGCCTCGCTCTGGCAACACGCCCCAAGCTCTTGCTTTTGGATGAGCCGATGGCGGGCATGGGTCCCCAAGAATCGCAGCGACTGGTTCGACTCATTTCTTCCTTACGCACAGAGGCCAGTGTGTTATTGGTTGAACATGACATGGCCGCCGTGTTTCAACTCGCGAACCGAATTTCGGTGTTGGTCAGCGGCGCGATCATTGCGACTGGAACGCCCAATCTGATTCGAAATGATCCCGATGTGCGGCGGGCGTATCTTGGGGATGAGCTTGCTACGCATTGAATCGATTGAGTGCGCCTATGGCAATAGCCAAGTCTTGTTTGGCTTATCGATGGAGATTGGTGTCGGGCAGGTCGCCACCTTGCTGGGTCGCAACGGCATGGGTAAGACCACGACGGTACGATCTATCATGGGTTTACTGAAACCCCGCTCCGGTCGCATTTGGTTCGAAGACCACGATATTTCCCAGATGAGTACAGATCGGATCGGTCGCCTGGGTGTGGCCTTGGTGCCGGAGGGGCGACAAATTTTTCCGAACTTGAATGTGCGCGAAAATCTTTTGGCGTTTGCGGATCGCCGCAATGCGAATCCGGATCCCTGGACGCTCGATAGAGTCTTTAGTTTCTTCCCCCGCTTGGCAGAGCGGCGCGAGAACATGGGCAATCAACTTTCTGGCGGGGAGCAGCAAATGCTGGCCATTGGCCGAGCGCTGATGACCAATCCTAAGCTTCTTATTCTCGACGAAGCGACCGAAGGCCTGGCGCCCTTAGTACGTGAAGAAATTTGGCGCTGCTTAGCCGACCTTAAAGCGGAGGGTCAAACGATTTTGGTCATTGACAAGTATGTCGAGCGTTTGATCCGCATTGCTGATTGCCACACCCTGATCGAACGAGGACAGGTTGCCTGGCAAGGGGATTCGGCGGCGCTTCAGGCAGACCCTGCCTTGTGGCAGCGATATTTGGGGGTTTAAGTGCCTTCGAACACTCAGCTTGTATAGCGTCCGCAATATACGACCCGACGAAACGCGTCGTTACGATTGTCCTCAGGGGTATCAGAGAAGTACACTTTCTCGAACTCCTCTCGTAGACCATTACTGAAGCTGCCCCGACCCGGTCAGGATTGTGCCCCAAGGTTTGCCCGATTGCCCTTCGGCGATCAGTGCAAAACATGAATCATTACATCGGAAAGTCTATATCGACGAGCCTCCAGCTACCAATGCCTTCCCGTTGCAAAAGTAAAGTAACCGGGGCATCCTTCGAACCCTTGTTCATCACCGAAACCGAAAAGCGATTAAAGCTTACGTACGACATCGAAACATCTTGACTGGAATCTTTGCCGGTGGCCTCCTCGCCACTTTTTCCCTGGCCCGAGTCTTTGTTTTGCGGGCGACCAATTGGAAGCGCTGGCGCGTTGCCCTTAAATGCCGCGATGAGGTTGTCTGGCGTGACCAGCTTTTCTACCAGAGGGTCCACCATCTTGGCAAAGAGCGCGGCGCTCAAGCCGCTCAAGGGGTTGGTCTGCCCCTCCTTGGAGGCCCTCTCACTCAGCTTCGAATTCAGTCGCGCCTTAAGGGCCTCCTGAAGGAGCGGAAAATTCACGTGCTCCACAAACTTCTCCCCGTTTTTGGTCTCTGCAGCGTCCTTCATGCTTTTAAGGGCCAAATGGGGTGTAAAGTAAAACCAAACACCAAGCGCGAGCACCCCGAGCATCACGGGCAGGAGGAACAGTTTTTTCATAGGGTAGGTCGTTTGGGTCTTGGCGATCTCGCACTATATCAATCGAAAGGAGTTAAGCCCATGCAAAGCCCCGCCTGGTATTCGCGTTTTGCCAAAAATGCGGCGCATTTTTGTGGCCGCCCGAGGGTGTTTGTCATGGCAGTCGCTGTGATTCTGATTTGGCTCATTACTGGGCCAATGTTTGGTTTTAGCGATACCTGGCAATTGGTGATTAACACCGGCACCACCATCATTACTTTCCTCATGGTATTTTTAATTCAAAACACTCAAAATCGTGACACTCAGGCGATCCAGGTCAAGCTCGACGAGCTTATCCGTGCCACCACCGGGGCGCACAATGCGCTTCTTGATCTCGAGGAGCTTGAGGAGGAAACCTTGGAAGCGTTTCGACTCAAATACCAGGCCCTGGCGCGTGCCGCGCGATCCCAACTCACTACCGGGTTGAAAGATACGGGCACCCCGGAGCCTTAGCCCAACATCGGAGACGTCGTGAACTTTAAAGATTTGAGAGTGCGTCGCGCGATAATCGGTGCAATGATGCTTGTCGCGTGCTTTCAAAGTTCGGTGGCCGCTTTGCGCGATCTTCGTTTCGTCCTTGAGTCGCGAACGTTCGATTACTTACTTCTCGGCGAGGTGCATGACAATGAGCGCTTGCACTCGCTGCGTTATGACCATTTGCTCGATGCGTCCAGGGTCCTTGAAGGGCGATCCGTGATTTTGGCCTTGGAGCAATTTGACGTTGAGCGCCAAGGGGCTCTGGATCAGTTCATCGCTTCGTTGTCGGAGGTTGAGCGTCAGGACCCCGCCACCGCCAGAAAGCTTGCTCAGGCGGGGGGATTTAATTTTGAGGGATGGACCTGGAAAAACTATGAGTCCACCTTGCAACTGGCTTTGCTGCGTCATTGGAAAGTCCTGGCCGCGAACTTGTCTCGAGGTCAAGCTTCGGCTCTCTCAAAGGGAGGGGTGTCTGCCCTGCTCGAAGATCTCAATATGGCGTGGGCCAGTGAAGAGCTTGCTCGAATGGCTAAGGACATGCAAGACGGACACTGCGGCTTGTTGCCGGAGCGAGCCATTGGCGGCATGGTCAAAGCTCAACAAGCGCGTGATGCACAAATGGCCAAGGTCGTGGCGCATGCAAAGGCTGCCGTGCCCGGCTCGTTAGTTGTTTTGTTGGCGGGCAATGGGCATATTCGCAAAGACTCGGGCGTGCCCCGTTATTTGCGAGTCCTTGACCCGCAGGCCGCGCTCTTAGCTTGGGGCTTCGTCGAGACGCCCTTGGGCGAGGTGACAGCCGATCCAGTCTATGACGAAGTCATCGTTGC
The DNA here is from genome assembly GCA_031421635.1 of Betaproteobacteria bacterium. GTDB lineage: Bacteria > Pseudomonadota > Gammaproteobacteria > Burkholderiales > Burkholderiaceae_E > JAPOKJ01. Next base: position 65,133 of record JANOPA010000131.1, read on the forward strand.
TACCGCCCAGCCGCGCCCAGATCTCTGTGAAGGGCTCAAGGAAAAAATGCTCGGCGCTCCCCCGAGAGGCGCACCCCAACGTTGATGTCGCAGCGCTGATTTCCAAAGAGTCTAAGAGACGATGAAGCGCATAGATGGAAAATAGACCTTAAAATTATCCTAAGGATTGCACTATGCGTATTCGCATCTTGTCTGATTTGCATGAAGAGTACGCTTACAAGCTGGGCGCTTTAGAGTTTGAAGCCATTGCTGCCGATGTCACTATCTTGGCGGGAGACATTGCCAATGGCGTGCGTGCTATCGAAGTGGCCAAGCGACCCGCCTTCGCGCAATCGCAAGTCATTGTCGTGCCTGGCAACCACGAATACTACGATGGTCAAATCGACAAGGTGTTGGCTCAAATGCGGGCCGCCGCGGCAGCCACACCAAATATCCATCTATTGGATCAGAATAGCGTGACGATTCAAGGCGTGAGGTTTATCGGGGCGACCCTCTGGACTGACTATGCTCTGCACGGCATCGATCAGGTCGACGTGGCCATTCAGGCGGCCTCCCCGTTGATGGTGGACTATCGATTGATTCGAGCCGACACGGGTGAACTGTTTAGCGCGGCCGATTCCATTGCTTTGCACTACCGCGCACGTCATTGGTTAGACGAGCAGTTGCGCTCAGTCACTTCAACAAGTCCGGCGGCTGCGAAGACCGTGGTGGTCACCCACCATGCACCGCATCCCTTAAGTGTTCATTCGCGTTTTGCAGGCAATGCGGTCAATCCAGCTTTTGTCTCCGATTTAAGTGAGTTAATGGGCGTGGCGCAATTGTGGGTGCATGGTCACGCTCATAATGGGTTTGATTACCAAGTTGACGGCACACGTGTGGTGGCTAACCCCGCGGGGTATCGCAAAAAGCGCAAGGGCGATGCAACGATTGGCTCAGTTCAAAGCGCGCCTGCGACGCATGATCACTGGCACTTTGAAAACCCGATTTTTGATCCAAATTTCGTATGTGAAATATAGGGAATCCCAAGGTAAGTATCCGCCTACGCGATAACTAATCCGCGCTTGCCTGGGACTTGGGAAGGGATCGTGTTTTGTCCAAAACGTCAAGATACCGAGATTGAAGTTGCTTCCCGTTGAGCAAGCGCCCAATGAAGCGATTGCGCACCATCAGGTGATAGCTGAGCAGGCAAAACACTGTGGTAGCAATCATGTTGAGACCCATCTTGGTCAGGGCTCCCAAAGGCCAATTGAACATCAGCGCTCCAAAACCGATCGTCCCAAGCATGTGAACCAAATAGGCCCAGTACGAGCTGTCTGCAAGGTAGTTCAGTCCGGCATTTTGCCGAGGCAGGTAACGAAAGAAACCGCCGATCAGCGCAAAGCTCCATAACCAACTGGTGCACCCATAGGCGAGTGCCATGATCCATTGCGGCTGAGGCAGGAGGGTCGGGTTAGACCTTGTGGCTTCATAAATGGTGATCCAGGCTAGGAAAGTGATCAGTCCGACGGCGCCATAAGCCCAGCAGTGCTTACCGAAGTGAGTGAGGCTAGCGTCACGACGTTGATACAGGGCAAGACCAACGAGGAAAAACATCCCGCTTTGGACCCACTCGTTCAAAGGTGGCATAAACGATCCGCTCGCGGTAACCAAGCCTGCTCGGTATGATGCGCCGACAAACGCGAGAGGTAGGGCCAATACAAAAACTCCCCACCATCGTAGAGCGAGGGAGTTCAACGCGTTCGTTAGAAAGTGAATGGGGAGGGCTGGCATTAATTTCGCTAGCCAGGCACCGCCCCCGGTAAAAACACAAAACCACATCAAAAGGTATAAAAACCAGAGGTGCAAGGTGTTGAGAAGCGGTCCGTTAGGGGGCTTGGGCACCAAGCTCGCATCCAAGCCAAACGTGCCCCGTACCATTTGATGGACATAGACCATCACAAGTAACACCGTCGCTGGAAAAATCACCGGCCAAAATACTGCGAAAGGCAGGGCAAGCCTTCGTAGTCGGTGCTTGAGCATGCCACCGTATCCCCGTTGACTAAGCAGCATCGCAACAAAAAAACCTGCCAAAACAAAGAAAACCGGCATTCGAAACGAGTGAATAAACGCGATGAGAAAGTCGGCGATGAGGGTGGTCTGCGAGTCGCGCCAAGGTGCTGGAGATTCACCCTCAATATGGTTGAGCGATACATGCAGCATAATGCCGAGCCACATCATGATGGCTCGCAGGTTGTCTAACGAATGGAGACGGGACGAAACGGGCACTCCTTAAACCCAAACCTGCAACACATAATCGAAGGGCGCTTGTCCGTTGAATAAATCGACTCGCTGCAATTTGATGGCAAACCCACCCTTGCTTTTAATCAGGGTGTGCTGATAAGTGCCACCAAAATGCCGTATCGAATCGCGCCTAAGTTCCATCATATGAAAGCGCGAGCGCACCACGACTTCCCTAGCACTCTCGGACTCTATTCGCACGTTACCAATGACATGATTGGTTGCCCACATCGGCGCCTGTGACCAGGCATTGGGGTGAGTGACTCGTCCTAAGCGGACCTGCATCATGGGCTTATCTTCAGCGAAGATCGAGGGTGAGCCTTCCCATTCGGTTTGCTCGGCGTGCACCGGCATCCAATAGACTCCGTCGTCCGAAAAAAGGTCAATGTAGCTTTGCCAATGCTTGCTATCGAGCAACTCACTTTGGGTATATAAAAACTGTTCGACCGCGCGCAAGCTATCCAAGCCCGTCACTTTTGGACCAGGCTTAGCTTGGCGCGTGTATTTTTGTTTGGTCATCAAGATCGTGGGCGGAGCAATCAGGCTGGCGAGTTTGCCGCGCGGTGAATGGTCGGGCTCAATGGACTGTGCGCCCGTGCGGCCCTTGGCCGTTCCTGCATAAATTTCAACTTGACCCTTGAGTGCTTTCGCGACTTTCGCCTTGGCCGCAGGTAATACCTTGCTTTGGGCGGAAGTCTTCCTGGCAGTGATAGTTGTAGCGGGCGCTGGGGTTGCTTTGGACATTGCTTTGCTCGTAGCCATCATTTCGCCCCTTCCATGTATTGCGACCAGGCCTTGAACTGACTACGCATCACAGCCTCCGAGGTACCTTTGTTGGAGTAAGTCACACCTTTCTCAACGGTATCGCCCCCATAGTTACGATGAAAACTCACCCAATCGCCACCGTTCGATTCCAGACCCCATTGACCCTTGGTCCAGTTCTCCAAATCGTCAGCGTTAATCATGGTGGAGGGCGAGTTCACCAAGTTGTAATACCAAAGCGAGCGACGATAAATGGCCTCCGGAGCACCCTTGAGGCGGAAGTGCCAGATCTCGGACATGGTTTTATTCGGAGCCAGGGGCCGCAGCACACGCAATTGTTGCAAGGGGGACTGCACAGATAAATAGGGATACACCAGAACATGATGAATGCTGCGCGATAAATACTCTTCCGTCTTGTCCTTGCCGTAAGCCTTCACCAACAGCTTTTCATAAGCGAGGGTGTCCGGGTCTTGAGGGCGCAGACCCATATACGCTTTGAGAATGCCATGGCCCCTTGGGAAGTTGACGGTTTGCACAGCGTCCCATTGTTCAAACGAAGAGGCAAAAGTAGACAGGTAGTGATAATAAAGTGGAGCCTTACCGCCACCCGCGGCGATCTTCTTTTCCATTTGGCTGGCCGATACACCGGTCGATTGATGGGTGACTGAAGGGTGGAGCGAATCGAGCTGGTTTTCCATAAAGAACTTCCAGTTTGAGTGCTGAATGACCCGGTGGCACACCGGTACGGCCTCTACTTCCCCTACGGGCGAGCGATCACACATGTCGTCAAAGGCCACTTTGGCCTCGCCGAGGAATTCGAGCAGGCCCGGACCATCGGCCACCAAACTGGCAAACACAAAGCCGCGATAGGAATCTACCCGAGCGGCCGCCTTCATGCTGCAGTCGGGATTGTCCTTCGTCATGCGGGTGCCGTCATAGCCTTGTACCAGAGGGATGCTGCGCACCTTGCCATTTAATTGAAAGCTCCAAGCATGATAGGAGCATACAAAAGAGCTACCGGTATTGCCGTGGGTGCTGCCACATAACTGTACGCCGCGATGGGGGCAACGGTTATAGAGTACGTTCACAGTATTGTCGCGATCACGCACCATGATCATGGGCTGGCGACCGATCTGCACCGTGTAGTAATCGCCAGGTTTCTTAACCTGCGATTCATGTCCACAATAAACCCAGATCTTCTCGAAGATTTCCCGAATTTCAGTATCGAAAACGCTTTGATCGGTATAGACCGTGCGATGAACGCGGTCGGGTTCGACCAAGTCTTTGAATCTTGGAGAAGCAGTTTTTAACATGGGAGCGTCCAGAAGAAATTGGCGAACTTACAAAGGATAAAATGTGCTGCAATGAAATTGCTAGACACCGGCCGGCTTGAGCTTGAACCTTAGCAAGTCTTCAAGCAAACATCAAACCAGCTTGGCGGTTCTAAGAATTGCTTTTGAGCCCTAGTCATCGAATTCCGCTTCATAAGCTCGAAGCACTTCAATGGAGACAAACTCCAGCGCCTTGCTGTGAGTGCTTTCAAGCCTCAGGTTAGGCGCGTAGCCCGCTTCATGCGCTTCTAGCCATCGATTGACGCAAACACACCATTGGTCACCAGCCTTAAGTCCGGGGAAATCCCACTGTGGGCGCGGCGTACTCAAGTCATTGCCGGTTTTCTTGCTGAAGGCTAAAAATGGCTCCGTGACGATGGCACAAACCAAATGGCTCCCAGCATCTTCCTCAATCGTCTTGCAGCAACCATCCCGAAAAAAACCGGTGAGCGGATCAAAGGAACAGGCCACGAGAGGTTGGCCGAGGACATTTTTTGCAGGGGTAAGGGGCATGACGATCACTTTTTGCCAAAGGTATTGGGAGTTGATTGAATTGTAGATCCAATCCGAGCGGCTACAGATGAGGCGCGCCATGTTTGACAACCGCCCCGATACGTGGAGCCAAGGGCGAGGGTTTATGAGCCCCTCGGAGGCCAGGCAGCGGTGAAAATGATACATTTCCACCTCTCTGAATGTTTCCCTGGACGAGTCTCACGTGTCTAAAATTTTCTTCAATGAAGTCGTCACCCGCGATGGCTTCCAAAATGAGCCGATCTTTATTCCCACCGAGGACAAGATTCGCTTAATCGATGAGCTTTCTGAATGTGGTTACGCCAAGATCGAGGTTACGTCCTTCACTTCCCCGAAGGCCATTCCGATGCTGCGGGATGCGGAAGAGGTTATGGGCCGTATTCGTCGAGTGCCGGGGGTTGAGTACACAGTACTAGTGCCCAATCGTCGGGGTGCGGAGCGTGCTTTGGAGTCGCGAGCCGACGAAATGAACGTGGTGATGTCGGTCAGCGAGACTCACAACATGGCGAATTTGCGTATGTCCTGCGCGGCGAGTTTTGCGGCCCTCTCGGAAGTTATTCAATTGGCACAGGGAAAAACCCCAGTGAACGTGTCGCTCTCGTGTAGTTTTGGTTGCCCGATGGAGGGTGATGTGGCGGAGCACGTGCTCATTGATTGGGCTCAGAGATTCGCCGATTTGGGTGTCCGTGGGCTCACGATTTGCGATACAACGGGTATGGCTCATCCCGCCCAAGTGAGTCGAATCTCTGCGGCCATGCTCGCCCAATTTCCAGGCCTTCAAGTGACGATGCACTTCCACAATACCCGAGGCATGGGCTTGGCTAATGTCTTGGCAGCGTTGCTAGGTGGCATTCGACGTTTTGATGGATCCCTGGGTGGGCTGGGTGGCTGCCCCTATGCGCCCGGTGCAAGTGGCAATATTTGTAGCGAAGACGCGATCAATATGTTGGAGGCGATGGGCCATGACACTGGTATAGACATGCCACGCCTGCTGATTGCGGCCCGTCGTCTGCCCGCCCTTGTCGCGCGTGAGGTGCCAGGTCAGGTCGCCAAAGCGGGGCTGATTTCCGAGTTGCATTCTGCACCCCTTGCTCAAGGGCAAGGTGGGCTTCAAATGAGAGACCAAAGCAAGGCGGCGGCATGATTGGTCATCTTGATCATTTAGTGTTGACCACCAGTCGTGAGTCCGCTTGCATTGACTTTTACACCCGTGTTATCGGTATGAAATTGGAAAGCTTTACGGGAGGAACTCCACCTGTTGAGCGTAAAGCTTTTAAGTTTGGCAATCAAAAGATCAATCTTCACGTCAAAGGACGGGAGTTTGAGCCCAAGGCTCACACCCCCGTACCTGGTTCCTTAGACCTTTGCTTTATCGCTTCGATACCGCTGGACGAGGTCATTCAAAACTTGAATCTGGCGAAGTGGCCGATTATTGAAGGGCCGGTGATACGCACCGGCGCAACCCATAAAATCCGATCCGTTTATGTTCGCGACCCGGATCTCAATTTGATCGAGATTTCCGAAATCTCAAATTGATCTCGTATTGCGGGTCCGGGCAAGTCCCAGATCCCCGATCGCGTGAGGAATTAGAAGTGATGAAACGTGCTTGGTGTAATCACCCCTGCTATGGGCATGTCGTGCGCCTCTACCGGTATATTTGCAACCTCCTGACAGTCCCAGGAAAGACCAATGGCGAGGACGTTGGCGCCAAGGCGTTTTAAGGTTCGATCATAAAATCCGCCGCCCTGACCGAGCCTTTGACCCTGTCCATCGAAACCCAAGAGAGGCATCAGGATAAGGGAGGGAACCCTCTCGGTCGCGCTCGGACCAGGCTCGAGCAGACCGAATGAGCTCAGCACGAAGTCCGATGCTTGATCGGCCGACAAAAATTTAAGATTTTTACCCTCAACCCTTGGCCAAACAATGTCATGGCCGAGCTTCTTCAGAGCCTGTTCCAGGTGCCCAGGGTTAATCTCGGAGCTGTGTGGCTTGAAGCTTGCGATCACGACCTTGGTCGCAGGATTGCTTGCATAATCACCGTACAGAGTTTTGGCGTGAAGCTCGACCAATTCCTGAGCGTACTTGGTCAACGTGGCGCATTCTCTTTCAACCTCGTCCGCGTGTTGCAGGACGTAGTCTTGCCGCAGCCGTCGTAGCGTACTGCGCATCGCGATCTTCCGGTCTTTTGTTGGCGTGTTCACTGTACCTCGACTATACAACTTCAGGCTTCAGGCAAGAGTATCGCGCCCATCGAGGTTTGAACAGGGGAGGGCGTGGGCCATACTGTAGGTCATGAGATCTCGGAATACCCCTGACGCGCCGCTCATTCCTTCGTCTAAAAGGAGTGGTGCATTGAGATCGTTCTGATTTGGAGGTGTTGATGACGTTTGCTGCAAAAATTTTGAGTGGGATTCGCGTTAAAACTGCGGATACGAGTGTTCCGAGGTTGGCGAAATCGCGCAATGCGCTTGTGGTGGCTTGCATCCTTGCGCTGAGTGCCTGCTCTGATCACGCAAGCGTAGGTAAACGTGCCGTACCAGAGACCGTTTCGCAGCCCCCTGGGCCGAGTGCGAACCCCTCGGAAGGGGTGGCGATGAAAGGTGTGGCGGGTAAGCCAGACGCGGCCGGGCTTTCGAGGACCGCCGCACCGGCTCAGGTAGGCGACGCGACAAGTTCCCCGTCGGCCGAGGCAAACCGCTTCATCGCGTTACGTCATTCGTTGAGCTTAGAAACTCCGACGGAAAAGTTGAAATCGGTCTACGAGGGCCTGATTAGGCGTTGCCTTCCCACCCAATGTGAATTGTTGATTGCTAATTATTCCCGTGAAACCGATGGTAATTTACCCTCTGCTTCTCTCGAGATGCGAATTCAGCCCAAGCTCGCGGATGGCTTTATTGCGAGCCTCAGCCAAGAGGCGGAAGTGCTGGCGCACAATCGAAGCAGCGAAGATCGTACCGATCAAGTTATTGACGTCGAAGCTCAAATGACGAATATCACTCAGCTTCGCGATCAGCTACGAGCGATGTTGATTGAAAAACGCGGCACCCTCAAGGAGACGCTGGATGTGCAACGCGAGCTCGCAAATACCCAGTCCCGTTTAGATGCTTTGACTGGTACTCGTAAGGCGCTCGCCAACGAAACGGAGAAGGTGGCTGTTTCCATTTCTTTGCAGGCCAAGCGAACGTCCTTGCCTCGGCAGGTCTGGTCGCCTCTTAACGATGCATGGCACGGAATGGGCGAGGTAATGGCGAGTAGCCTAGCCTTTATTATCACTTTTGCCGCAGCAATCCTACCTTGGCTAGTAGTTGGTCTGCCATTGCTTTGGCTTGGCCGCTACTTTTGGAAACGGGGTCGGGCTTAGGGGCGACGGTTTGATAGGGAATGCGGTGCGCGTTTAAAAAGTCCTTCAAGTCCGCGTGAAATTTACTGCGAACCAGAGGTCCGTCTCGTTGAATGCCGTCCGGCTGCCAAAGCAGGCTTGGCTCGATGAGGAAACAATGAAAGTACGATCTTTGATGGTCAAGGCCTTCTCTCAGGAGTGAGGTGTCATCGAAGTACCAGAGGCTGGTAAAGGCCGTGAGCAAGGGACTACTGTCGCAAAATAAGAAAATTGGCTTCTTTGACCCCGCTGTTCTCGTCTCTCCTCCAGGTGGGTTGGGTTTTATCGCAAGTTCAGTACACCTCTGTGCCTTTAGAATAAGCGGTTCGTCGCCCACGAGAGGTAAGCGCCCAAAGCGCTCACAAAAAACCCGAAGCGCCTCGGGTGTTGCCTGCGCCCAATATCCGTATGCTCGCAAAACGCTGCTAAGGGCTCCCGCGAGAGTGGACTTGCCGGTCGATTCGGCACCCAATAAGCAGATCTTGTAGAGGAGCATGCCCCATTTTACAGCGGAGAGAGACGATTGCAATGGGGGCGCTTACTAACTTTTGGCAATCGTTTCTATTGCGTACCCTAAGACGCTGAGTTATACTAGAAGGCTTTCCAGAATTCCGCCCGTTGTTTCTGGCTCCGCAGTGGGGCTCAGGGTCAAAAGTGTACTTCTGGATATTTGACGCTTTTGCAACATCGAAATAGCAAGATAAATTAGGCCTCGGCAATCGTACCGAGGTTTTAGTGAACAACAGGAAACAAGTTTCATGCCAACCGTGAATCAGCTCGTTCGCGAGGGCCGTCATAGCCCAGTGATTAAGAGCAAGAGCCCAGCGCTCCAAAATAGCCCGGCCCGCCGAGGTGTTTGCACACGTGTGTACACCACGACGCCCAAGAAGCCTAACTCCGCTTTGCGTAAAGTCGCGAAGGTCCGTCTGACCAATGGCTTTGAAGTCATTAGTTACATCGGCGGCGAAGGCCATAACTTGCAAGAGCACTCTGTGGTCTTGATCCGTGGTGGTCGCGTCAAGGACTTGCCCGGTGTGCGTTATCACATCGTTCGCGGTTCGCTCGACTTGCAAGGCGTGAAAGATCGTAAGCAGTCTCGCTCCAAGTACGGTGCTAAGCGTCCAAAGGCTGGCGCAGCGGCTGCTAAGAAGTAAGCCAAAAGAATTTTTCTACTGCCGGGCGTAATGACGCGGCAGGTGGAATTTGATATTTAGTTTTAGTCGGTCTCCGAATGCTCGGAGATCATTCCCGGGAAATTCGTCGGCCTTAGGCTCGAGAAGTCAACTTAGGTTGCAGTTCGGGTTTAGAGGCGAATTTCCAGTAAGCGGTTTGCCATCTTGCAAATGTCGTTGTTTTGCGCCATCTAACGTGGTTCAGAGACGACCCGAGCGAAGTAGTAGCAAATCAGAGTGCGCCGAAATCGACGTTTGGCGTGCTCAGCTGAAGATAAGAGGTGTTTATGCCACGTCGTCGTGAAGTTCCCAAACGTATTGTTCTGCCAGATCCCTTGTACGGCAGTGTTGATGTTTCCAAATTCGTTAACGTATTGATGCTCGATGGCAAGAAAGCCGTCGCTGAGCGCATGTTGTATAGCGCGTTTGATCAAATCAAAACCAAAGCTGCTAAAGACCCTCTCGAGGTGTTCTCCCAGGCCCTGAACAATTGCCGTCCAATGGTCGAGGTCAAGAGCCGTCGCGTGGGTGGTGCCAACTATCAGGTCCCCGTTGAGGTTCGCCCCTCACGTCGTTCCGCGCTCGCCATGCGTTGGTTGCGTGAAGCCGCGAAAAAGCGTGGTGAAAAATCCATGGGTATTCGTCTCGCGAACGAAATTATTGAAGCGGCCGAAAACCGCGGCGGCGCAGTGAAGAAGCGTGACGAGGTCCATCGTATGGCCGAGGCTAACAAAGCCTTCTCGCACTTCCGTTTCTAAGCGCTTTAGAACATAAGCTAAGAACCCGGAAAAACGCAGGACAAAAAAATTATGGCACGTAAAACCCCTATTGAACGTTACCGAAATATTGGTATCTCAGCTCACATCGACGCGGGTAAAACCACGACGACTGAACGTATTTTGTTTTATACCGGTGTAAACCACAAGATTGGCGAGGTGCATGATGGCGCCGCCACGATGGACTGGATGGAGCAAGAGCAAGAGCGCGGTATCACCATTACCTCGGCTGCGACCACTTGTTTCTGGAAAGGCATGGATTTGTCTTTCCCGGAGCATCACATCAACATTATCGACACCCCCGGACACGTAGACTTCACCATTGAAGTCGAACGCTCGATGCGTGTGCTCGACGGCGCCTGCATGGTTTATTGTGCAGTGGGTGGCGTGCAGCCGCAATCTGAGACTGTTTGGCGTCAGGCCAACAAGTACGGCGTGCCGCGCTTGGCCTTCGTTAACAAGATGGACCGTACCGGTGCCAACTTCTTCAAAGTTGTTGAGCAGATGCGTCTTCGCTTGAAGGCCAACCCGATTCCCATCGTAATACCTATTGGTGCCGAAGAAGGCTTCAAGGGTGTGGTCGACCTCGTCAAGATGAAAGCCATTATCTGGGATGAAGCGTCCCAAGGTATGAAGTTTTCTTATGGCGAAATTCCTGCCGAGCTGGTCGAGACCGCCAAAGAGTGGCGCGAGAAGATGGTCGAAGCGGCTGCCGAGTCCAATGAAGAGCTGATGAACCGTTATCTGGAAGAGGGCGATCTCTCTGAGAAGGACATCAAGAAGGGTCTGCGTCAACGTACCCTGGCTGGCGAAATTCAGCCGATGCTGTGCGGTTCTGCATTTAAGAACAAGGGCGTTCAAGCCATGCTTGACGCGGTGATCGAGCTATTGCCGTCACCTGTGGATATTCCACCGGTTAAAGGCATGGACGAAAACGAGAACGTGGTCTATCGCAAAGCGGAAGACGGCGAGAAGTTCTCTGCGCTTGCGTTCAAATTGATGACTGATCCGTTTGTGGGTCAGCTCACCTTTATTCGCGTCTATTCGGGTGTCATGAAGTCCGGCGATACTGTCTTTAATCCTATTAAGGGTAAGAAAGATCGCGTCGGTCGTTTGTTACAGATGCATGCTAACGAACGTCATGAAATTTCGGAAGTACACGCCGGCGACATCGCTGCTTGCGTAGGCTTAAAAGAAGTGATCACCGGCGAAACCTTGTGCGACCCGGATCACACCGTGATTCTCGAGCGTATGGTGTTCCCTGAGCCAGTGATTTCACAGGCGGTTGAGCCCAAGACCAAAGCTGACCAAGAGAAAATGGGCGTTGCCTTGCAGCGTCTAGCTCGTGAAGATCCCTCGTTCCGTGTTCGCACCGATGATGAATCGGGCCAAACCATTATTTCCGGAATGGGCGAGTTGCACCTCGAAATTATTGTTGACCGTATGAAGCGCGAGTTTGGCGTGGAAGCCTCGGTCGGTAAGCCTCAAGTGGCGTACCGCGAGACGATCCGCAGAACCTGCGAAGAAATCGAAGGCAAGTACATCAAGCAGTCGGGTGGTCGTGGTCAGTATGGTCACGTGGTTCTGAAGATCGAGCCCTTGCCTCCTGGAGGCGCTGGCTTTGAGTTCGTCGACGCGATCAAGGGCGGTGTGGTTCCTCGTGAATACATCCCTGCGGTGGAGAAGGGCTGTATCGATACACTCACTTCTGGTGTGTTGGCCGGTTATCCAATTGTCGATGTGAAGGTCACCTTGTTCTTCGGTTCTTACCATGACGTGGACTCCAACGAAAACGCCTTCCGTATGGCGGCTTCGATGGCTTTCAAAGATGGTATGCGAAAGGCCGCTCCAGTGTTGCTTGAGCCCATGATGGCGGTTGAAGTAGAGTCGCCTGAAGACTATGCCGGTACCGTGATGGGCGATTTGTCGTCGCGCCGCGGTATGGTTCAAGGTATGGAAGACATGGCCGGTGGTGGCAAAGCAATTCGTGCTGAAGTACCACTCTCGGAAATGTTTGGCTACTCAACGACTCTTCGCTCGTTGACACAAGGTCGTGCGACTTACTCGATGGAGTTCAAGCAATATGCAGAAGCTCCCAAAAACGTTGCGGAAGCCATTATTACGGCTCGGACAAAGTAGTACCGCCTGAGTAGTACCCCTGCAGCGACCGCAACTTAAATTTATTTGATAAAGAATTTGGAGATTTAGAAATGGCAAAAGGCAAGTTTGAACGTAACAAGCCCCACGTAAACGTAGGCACGATTGGCCACGTTGACCACGGCAAGACGACCCTCACAGCGGCGATCACTACGGTGCTCTCGAAGTTGTTTGGTGGCGAGGCGAAAGCCTATGACCAGATTGACGCTGCTCCTGAAGAGAAAGCACGCGGTATTACCATTAATACTGCCCACGTTGAGTATGAGACGAAGAACCGTCACTACGCACACGTCGATTGCCCCGGACACGCCGACTATGTGAAGAACATGATTACCGGCGCAGCCCAGATGGACGGCGCGGTATTGGTGGTATCGGCCGCTGACGGCCCAATGCCTCAAACGCGCGAGCACATCTTGTTGGCTCGTCAGGTGGGCGTTCCCTACATCATCGTGTTCATGAACAAGTGCGACATGGTGGATGACGCTGAGTTGTTGGAACTGGTTGAGATGGAAGTGCGTGAGCTTCTGGTCAAGTACGAGTTCCCAGGCGACGATGTGCCGATCATTCATGGTTCAGCCAAGCTGGCGCTTGAGGGCGACAAAGGCCCCTTGGGCGAGCAAGCCATCCTCAAGTTGGCCGAAGCTCTTGATACCTACATCCCTACTCCAGAGCGGGCTATCGACGGCGCGTTCCTGCTCCCGATCGAAGACGTGTTCTCGATCTCGGGTCGCGGCACCGTGGTGACGGGTCGTATCGAGCGCGGTATCGTGAAGGTCGGCGAAGAGATTGAGATCGTCGGTATTAAAGACACGGTCAAAACCATTTGCACCGGCGTGGAGATGTTCAGAAAGCTTCTGGACCAAGGCCAGGCGGGCGACAACGTGGGCATTTTGCTGCGTGGTACCAAGCGTGAAGACGTGGAGCGCGGCCAAGTGTTGGCCAAGCCCGGTTCGATCAAGCCACACACCAAGTTCGAAGGCGAGATCTATGTGTTGAGCAAAGAAGAGGGCGGTCGCCACACTCCTTTCTTCAACAACTACCGTCCTCAGTTCTACTTCCGTACGACGGACGTGACCGGCGCGGTGAGTTTGCCTGAGGGTACCGAGATGGTGATGCCTGGCGATAACGTGAAGATCAACGTGGTGCTCATCAACCCGATCGCGATGGAGCAGGGCTTGCGCTTTGCGATTCGTGAAGGTGGCCGTACGGTTGGCGCCGGTGTCGTTGCCAAGATCTCCGAGTAAGAAAAAGTCAAGAGAAAGACATATCATGTCCAACCAAAAAATCCGTATTCGCCTCAAGGCCTTCGATTACAAACTAATCGACCAATCGGCTGCTGAGATTGTTGATACTGCCAAGCGCACCGGTGCTGTGGTTCGTGGCCCAGTGCCGCTGCCTACACGTATTGAGCGTTTTGACATTCTGCGTTCGCCGCACGTCAACAAAACTTCGCGTGATCAGTTTGAGATCCGGACTCATCAGCGTTTGATGGATATTGTCGACCCAACCGACAAGACCATTGACGCGCTCACCAAGCTTGACTTGGCTGCGGGTGTGGATGTCAAAATCTCGGTTCAGCAAGGCGCTTAATTCGCTTTGAAGTTCGCGGCGTTAAGCCGCGAACTGTCTGATATCTAAAAAGCTTCGGTCGTCAGACTGAGGCTTTTTTTGTCTCAGGAAGGCGCGATCTCAAGTCGGTGGATGCCAGAGATACTAGGTAAAGGCTCGGTCAGTACCGCATTGACGAGATCAGCGTGATCGGCTTAGGCGGCCAGAGCTTGATCAGCACTTTGATGGCGAGGCTTGAGTGCTTCTAGTTTCTCAGCGAGATTCCAGGGCAAGAGTTCATCGATCTTAT
>JANOPA010000132.1:0-2285 GCA_031421635.1 Betaproteobacteria bacterium
AACAGCGCGAAGAACGATCTTCACACCGGCGTCTTGGTCGGCGCGATTTTACCCATTGCGCCTTTCACCTTAACAGACGTGCGGGCACGTAGCAGGGCTACGCCACCACCGGCCACAATGCCTTCTTCCACAGCTGCGCGGATTGCGTGCAGTGCGTCCGCATTTGAGTAAAACGCACGCGTTCTTGCAGTTTCTCTGTCGCAAGTCGCTGGTAGCTTCTTCGATCTGGCCACGGATGGCTTTAACACGTGCTTCGATGTTCCGTGGCTTCGCCTGCACCGTCGATGATGATGGTGTTTTCCGTTGCCGACTTCGATACGCCGTGGCTTTGCCGAGCTGAGCCAGAGTGGCAAGAGCTTCGCCATCAACTTCTTCAGCGATGATGAGGAGAGGGCGACCCGCTTTTGCAACTTGCTCAAGAATCGGCAAGAGTTCGCGAATGTTGGAGATCTTCTTGTCGTGCAACAAGATGAACGGATCTTCCATCAAAGCCACTTGCTTGTCTGGGTTGTTGATGAAGTAGGGCGAAAGAAAAGCCGCGGTCAAACTTCATACCTTCAACGACTTCGAGTTCGGTATTGAGTGACTTGCCGTCTTCAACGGTGATCACGCCTTCTTTACCGACTTTTTCCATCGCTTCGGAAATGATGCGACCGATTTCAACATCAGAGTGGGCAGAGATCGAACCGACCTGTGCAATTTTTTTGTGTGTTGAGCAAGTCGTGGTCGATACCGCGCTTTAGATCTAGGCCAATTGGATTAAGGTCTCTAGTCAATTGCGGGGCAGCGCGATTTGAGAAATACTCGAGGGATCAATCTTCCGGAGACACGCTTGCAAGATATTAATCAGCAGCCAAGGGGGCTGGTTTAGACCATCGACCTTTAGGTTAACCTTATCTACATACCGGGTGTCTCCCACCGAATCTCTACACTTTTCTAATGATGTTGCGCTAGTTGGTTCTTGAGTCTGAAATGCACATTGATTTGTACGGCAGGATGCCGTATAATGTTCCAAAAGAGGTTTTAATATGGCTCAAGGAATGTCAACGGCTCGACTTGAAGCGCGGATCAGCACTGATCTTCATTCAATGCTCAAACGTGCAGCTGAAATCCAGGGGCGGACGATGACTGATTTTGTCGTGACCGCCGTTCAGGCCGCCGCTCAAAGCACCATTGAGCATGCTGAGGTGATTCGGCTGTCAATCGCCGATCAGGAATGCTTTGCCCAAGCACTGTTGTCGCCGCCACGCCCAAATGCGGCATTGAAACGAGCCATTGCACGTCGAAGCAAGCTGCTACGCGCTGAATGAGCCCTGTGCCGTTTCGGCTTGTGCCACTTGACGCTGCACTTGATCGCACATCGTTCAAGAGCGGGTCAGAACCGTTAGATCGGTATTTCCGGGAGCAGGTTTCTCAAGATATTCGTCGTCGCGTCGCTGCCTGCTTTGTTGCGCTGACTAACGAATCGCGTGTCGCGGGTTACTACACACTTGCTTCCGCTAGTATTTTATTGGCCGATCTTCCGACGGCTTCCGCCAAGAAGCTTCCCCGCTACCCTTCAGTGCCTGCGGTTCGCATGGGGAGACTGGCTGTTGATCAGAATTTTCAAGGTAAAGGCCTGGGCGGCGCATTATTGGCCGATGCGCTTCACCGCGCATCCCGTTCAGAAATTGCCGCCTATGCATTAATGGTCGATGCCAAGGACGAAGTTGCAGCGACCTTTTATCGACATCATGGATTTATCGCTCAACCCGACTCGCCGTTAGCGATGTTCTTGCCGCTGGCGACAGTACATTTAGTCACAAAACGTGGCTTGTAGGAAGAAGAGAGCGTCTTTTAAGCCTCTTTCGTGTAGCGGGTTGAATTGATTTTATAGATAAAAAGGCCGCACCCCTCGCGAGATGCAGCCTTTCATTCAAGCCTCCAAAAAAGCCAAGGTCGTAGTTTATTCCAACCCCAAGCCTTTCCGATAGCCAGCCTTGGATTACATATCCATGCCGCCCATACCGCCGCCACCGGCTTTGTCATCGGCTGGAGCTTCAGCGATCATGCAATCGCTAGTCAGCATCAGGCCAGCTACAGAGGCTGCATTTTGCAGTGCTGTACGAGTTACTTTAGTAGGATCAACCACACCCATCTCGAGCATGTCGCCGTAAGTGCCGAGGGCTGCGTTGTAACCGAAATTACCTTTGCCTTCGAGTACCTTGGCAACCACTACGCTTGGCTCGTCGCCAGCGTTGGCTACGATGATGCGCAGTGGCTCTTCAACAGCGCGAAGAACGATC
>JANOPA010000133.1:0-4342 GCA_031421635.1 Betaproteobacteria bacterium
CGCCGGAGGATGCCGAGGCAGCTCAAGGTCGGCCGATGCGCTTGGGGTGGGCGAAGCTACTGAAGCGGGTGTTTAACCTGGACCTCGAACATTGCCCGAACTGCGGTGGTGAGCTGAAGGTGATTGCGGCGATTCTCGAACGACCGGCGATTGAGAAGATACTCACGCACCTGGGTCTTGATGCTAGGCCCCCGCCACGCTCGCCTGCCCGTGGGCAGATGAGTTTTCAGGAAGTCTGATCCCGGCCGATGACCACAGCGAGAGGGACCTACAGACCAGGGTCAGGAAGACAGCTGCGCTATTGCCAGAAAGCGGCCCAAAAGTGACGAGCAGAGCGCGCACCTCCGGCCGAAAAGGCCATCATATGAAGCGCAGGGAAGAACGAAGCCAGGGGAATATTCTCCTCGAAGCGTGCTTTGAAGCTAACCATAGGCAAAGAATCCATAAAAATTAGCTCTTAAAATACCTATCCCCCCACTTGTAGCCGCTTCAGCGCGCGGCCATTAATTAGCTTCGCCAATGTCGCGGACTAAAGGCCCTGTATCCTTAGACTTGGGTCGGTCTCGGTTTTGGCAACAATATCGTTGTACCTTTCTACTAAAGCGTCAACAGTGATTCGACGTTGCTCAGCTTGAAAGCCTCCGATCTCATACAGGTTGGCGACAATAAATTGCTCCGAATCGAGAACATCAATTCTGTCCGCAATACCTATCGCGGCGGCAAAGGCATCGGCAGCAGGAATCATTTCAGCTAGTGTGATAATGATGGGCTGACGCCCAGCGACTAAATTACCCGCGCACTTTCGAATTACCGCCTCGCCGGGTGTCGTGGTGACATGCATCGAGGCATTGCCAATTTCAAAATCCCCGCTTCGACCACTTACTGCGTCCGCCACTGAAAAGCCATGATGGTCAAACACTGCTGTTGGCATGGCAAGCTCCAGCTTCGCACCCACCAAATGCTGCAACATCGCGCCAACAAACATGGTCCCTGCGCCCTCTAGCTGGCGCTTGCGCGCTTGCCCCAGCAAATCACGTAGAACAAAGCGTAACGACTTACCTACTTCAAAACGCAGTGCAAATGGCTTGGCATTGAAAAACTGTTTTGCTCCTTCAACCCACCAGGCTTCAATTGAGGCAAGTTCGTCATCTTTGAGCGCGCCCAAGCCGTTCAAGAATTCAATATACCCATTGATATACCCTAGACTCCCCCTGCTCGTTCGTCCCCCCTCTTCGGCGAGAATCGTATTGATTCCATAATCGGACAAGACTGCTTGAACCGAGCCCCTACCCAGTCCTTTAACCTGCCCCTCACCTTTAGTGACTACCCCTTGTTCGATATCAAACGGAAGTCCATGGCGACGCACTAGCCGTGAGGCAAACAACATGGTCGCGATCTGACCTTTGCTATTCAATTTTTTAGCAGACTTAAAGTCCGTCAATAATTTGCTTAGCGTCGAATTAGGCAGCTTTCCGGGGTTCAACTTGATCGCCATGCATACCTGTAAGTAAAGGAGTAAATAAATGCTTCGCAAGATGCGAAATGACGGGCACGACAACTCCGTCTCCGGCTAGGTGGTAGGCATCGTTGTAGCGCATCGGAAGTACATAGCTATCTGGAAGCCCCATCAAGCGGGCCGCCTCACGCCCCGACAAAAGTCGAGATCGAATCATAGGACCTTCGACAAATAGCAGAGTCTGTCGGCTAGACCCTCCTCCTGGGGTGCGCAAACATCCCGAAACGCCATCAAAGCGAACCTCAGCTCGCTGTTCACCCTCACGTGTACGTCGATAAACCGCGCCAACTTGCAAGGCTTTGGCGTTCTGGGCGTGAAGTAGTTTTTGTCGATTGACAGGCGACATCAAGCTCAAGAGCCTCGCGGTTTCCTCTTGACTATGCCAAGCAACATCAACTGGATTACTTTCAACGATATCTCGCAAGAATCTAGATGGCTGAGTCGGTGAGGGTACATGCCACCACATCCAATTGGCTTTTAACTTTACGGGTAAATGCTGATAGGCTTTCAGCAACGCCTTGGTCTGCCAAATTGATTGGCTCAAATCATTTAGACAGGCCGATGGGATATCGAACGCCGCATCCACAGCGACTACAAAAAGCCGAGGCCGCGATTGAGGGACAAAGTGAACTGCATCAATAACCAAAGCACCGACGCGATATCCCAGTTCAACCAACGCGGAGATGATCGATTGAAAATCTTTACCACCATTGCTTGTGAGCGTACCGCAGACATTCTCTAAAGCAATGATTCGAGGTTTTCGGCTCTGCGACTTGAGTGCCTTCATGAGAGCAATGAAAGCCCAAAATGTACCGCTGCGAGACCCTTCCAATCCGGCGCCGTTACCAGCAAGTGATAAATCCTGACAGGGGAAAGAAGCCCAGGCTAGATCAGCATGACCAAGAATTCGACCGGCTGCGATTTTTTTAATGTCTTCGACTAAGAGCGTCTCTGCCCCCCAATTGGCTACATAAGACGAACCCTTCTTTACGCTAAAGTCGTTGGCAAACGCACACGACCAATCTTGGCCTAAACCAGCATTTACCATGCCACCACCGGCAAAAAACTCGTAATAAGACTTCATTGTATTAATTGGGGAAGAGCTTAAGGAAAAAATGACTTCAGACAAGAAAGCTGGCAGCGCAATGAGCACGAGCAAGACATACAGTACTGTATAAAAAATCAGTTAATTATGCAAGTGGCGAAGTAAGAGTTGGCAACTAAATCTTTGCGCCCCGTTGTAAGTATCCCATTCTTGACCGAAAGAGCACCAGTACGGTCATACCTTGCTTGCGCAACAGGTCGTCGGAGCATCGGGGTTTTAAAAGGCTCCTGTGCCTCCGAGGCATCTGAAATCCTTCGCCTGCGTTGAGCTTAGTCCCGGTAACACGTGTTCTCCTCGGTGCAATCATAGCCAAAAACCCGCAGTTCGGGCAGATATAGATTGACTATGGAGTTCGTGCCCATGAGCTATGCGCTGCCTTTCATCGCCGCCAAAACACGCTCTTTCGTGAAGGGCACTTCGCCAATGCGTCGCCCGGTTGCTGCGAAAATAGCGTTAGCAATCGCGGCCCCCGCGGGCGCCTGACTACCCTCACCCGCGCCAAGTGACGGCAACTGGGACAGGTCAATCAGGAAGCTTTGCATACGAGGCGTATCGATGTAGTCAAGGATAGGATATTCCGCGTAATCGACCGAGCCCATGATGCCCTCATCGAAGCGGCCCCATCCCCCCTTCAATTTGGTTAATCACACCATCTGGGTTAATGGCGCGGCCCGTGTCCGTTGCACTCGAAAGTCTCGCTTGGACGGTGTCTACCGGACAAATGCCAAGGGCGAACCCGAGTTCGTCGAGACGCCTGCCCCGAGCGATGAGGATGTGTGGGAAGTGTTGCAAAGAATCATCAAGCGCGTGATGAAGCAACTGGTTCGTCGCGGAATATTGGTTGAGGATCAGGGCGAGACGTATTTGGCCGACAAGGGCGATGATTCCGAGGAGGCTCGGACGCTCAGGCCACTGCATCGGGGTTCGTGTGTTTACCGAATTGCCTTCGGTCCTCGGGCAGGCCAGAAGGTGCTGATGTTGCAAGGCGCTCTGCCCAGAGAAATAAGTGGCACGCAGAAGTTATGCGCCAACTTGCAAGGCTTCAGCCTGCATGCGGGGGTGCGTTGTGGGGCAGGTCAGAGAAAGACCCTAGAGCGGCTATGCCGTTACATTACCCGCCCAGCGGTCTAGGCTAAGAATATCTTCGTTGAGGGCTCTTAGCTTTGAGTGTAGGTCAATGAACAGTTGCCGAGCCATCGGGCCTCTCGGGCTGATCAATCGCCAACGCTACCTCGCCCTGGAAGTTGTAGCGACCTTTAGGCATCACCACTCCAAACTCGGTGAGCAGGCCCCGCATCTCATTGATCAGACTGGTGCGGGCATGAATCTGTGCGGCCCGGATGCGGTGCAGGCAAAGCACGGACTGTTGCTCGATGCTCTTGATCGGGATAAAGCGCGTAGTGCGATGTAGCAAGGTCTCGCAAAAAAGCCTCGGCATCATTGGCGTCGTTCTTTTGCTTCTGGCGAAACTTCACCACATACTTAGGGGCGATGATTCGAGCGTCGTGGCCCATGGCTCTCAGGCGACGAGCCGTATCGTGGGCGCCCGAGCAGGCCTCCATACCGCTCTTACACGGCTCCAAAGTCGCCAGAAGCTCAAACATGGCTGCAGGCTTTAAAGACTTCTTGAGCACGCCTTTGCCTTGCTCATTCTGCCCGTGTACGCTGACAATATTCTTTGCCAAATCGATCCCAATTGCGATAACCTTATCCGTGCCTTC
>JANOPA010000134.1:0-6325 GCA_031421635.1 Betaproteobacteria bacterium
GCAGAAGATACAAAGGATCCGGCGCGGCCAAATCTTTAATCCAACCAATCCACGGGGCGTTGCGCATTTCCACCGAGGCCAGCAGCACCCAGTACAAAGCAATAAACACGGGGATCTGCACCACAATCGGCAAGCATCCACCAATCGGGTTGATCTTCTCGGTTTTATACAACTCCATCATCGCCTGGTTCATCTTCACCCGGTCGCTGCCGTAGCGCTCACGAATCGCCGTCATGCGAGGCGTCACCGCTTTCATGCGCGCCATTGAGCGATAGCTGGCCGCTTGCAGCGGGAAGAACAAGGTCTTGATGACAATCGTCAACAACACAATCGCCCAGCCCCAGTTCAGCACCACTTTGTAGAGGTAATCCAGGAGCCAATAAATTGGTTTGGCCACCGGAGTCAGCCAACCGTAATCCACCGTCAAATCGAGGCCTGGGGCCACCTTCTCCAAAATGCTCTGATCCTGTGGGCCGATATAAAGCTTGGCCGAGGTCGCAAGGCTTGCACCTGGCGCAAGATCGGCTAAAGGCTGTTTGAATCCGACCGCGAACAAATTGGTGTCGACCTTACGGGTATAAAACTCGCGCGCAACTTTGCCCTCGGGCACCCAAGCCGACACAAAGTAATGCTGAATCATGCCGACCCAGCCCTCGCTTGAGGCCTTGTTATGCAGATCGGCCTTTTGCTTCTCAATATCCTTGAAGTCGATCTTTTCAAACTTCTTCTCATCGGTGTAAATCACCGGCCCGGTAAACGTCGAGTAGAACTGCGACTCACCCGGAGGCTTGTTCGAATCACGCACCAACTGCAGATACTGGATCGGCTTCAACGCGGCCGCACCGGTATTGGTCAGCTCGTCTTTGAACGTCACCAGGTAACTACCCTTGGTCAAGGTATAGGTGCGCAGCACTTTCAGGCCACCCGATTCCGCCGTCAACTTTAAGGTCGTGGTATCACCATCGGTCTTGGCCTCTTGCGCCACGGCATACGCGGTGCGATGGGTCGGGAAGGTTTGCTCAGCCTCGGCCGGCACGCCCGCAGCGGCCACCGGTGCACCAATAAAGCCGCTCTGTGCGAGATAGGTCGAGCCCGTCACCTCTTCCAGCAAGACCACATTCGAGCCCTTCTTTTCCAGGTCGCGGTGCTTGAGCAGTTCAGCCCGCTTGACCTGACCGCCACCGGTATCAATCGACAGCTTGAGCACATCATTGGCAAGGCTGACCACCGCGGTCGCGGCCTGTGAGGCCGCGCCGGGAGTTCCGGGCGCGGCACCACTCGCGGTTGCACCATTAGCCGTCGCGCCATTCGTCCCGGCCGCGCCAGGCACGCCCGTGCCCGCCGTAGGCGCACTCGCACCAGGCACCGCTGGCATAGTCGCCGAAGGCACACTCGCATCCGACTTACCCGGCGCAGGCTTCGGCCCGGCAGGCTGACTCATCTCGGTCTTAAATAAACCACCGAGCAAGGATTGCTTGCCCTCAGACTTTTGCCAGGCGTCCCAAAGGAACAGCAACGACATGGAGAACACGACCCAAAGAATCGTTCTTTGCGACTGCATCATTAAAACCCTACGACTTTCTTGTAAACACTAACCGCGCTTAAATAAGGGAACACAACGCGGACACTGTTGAGGTACTTCATCAACACCACTGCCGCCACCAGGGCGACAGCGCAAAATTCTCTTTGCTCCCAAATACGTTCCTGCCAAGGCCCCGTGCATTTCAATCGCCTGGGCCGTGTACTCAGAACAACTCGGGAAAAACCGACAACGTGCCCCCAAAAAAGGGCTCAACGCCATTTTGTAAACCCAGATCAGGCCTAACAACAGGTCTTTCAAGGTGCGTCTTTCATCACTGACTTTCTCATCACTGACACCTTCATCACTGACTCTCTCAAGACCGTGCCGTTCAATACTTCAAACGCACGGCAAGCAAGGACAACAACTGATCCAACTCCAGACGCCAGGCACTTTTCAGCGCATGGCGCGACACCTGTTCCGCAAAACCGCGGGCACTGGTCAACACCACCCTTGGCGTGGGCCTCTGTCGAGCTTCAGTATGCACATCTAACGTCTCTGTTTGCTCGTCCGGCTGCCTTTCCGGTAGCACTTTTCTTTGCGCTTCAATCTTGACTGTCGCCCTGACCGCCTCTCTTAACACCCGCCGCAAACCGTTTCGATCCACCGCCTTCTTCAACAAGCGCTTGGGGATCACCGTCTGCACTAAATCCGGTGGAGCGCTTTTTCCGTCCACGGGCTTGACCCAAAAGGCCTTGAAGTGAGCCGTTTGAACGGCACTCGGGAAACGCCGAGGGCCGCCCTTCGCAGGGCGAGCCGACGAAGCCACCGAATCCGACGGCTTCGCGATCGATCCAGGGGATCCGGTAGATTGGGTAGTGAGAGAAGGGTCAGTCGAGGGCATTCAACATCCCCTCAAGTAACTTTGCGACACTCTTAATAGCAAGAGCAACGAAATTGAAGGAGCGAAACGCTGGTGCGCCGAACTCGTCTTTAGACCGCTAAACGCTTGCGGCCCTTGGCGCGACGCGAATTCAAAACGGCACGGCCGCCACGGGTTTTCATGCGGACACGAAAGCCGTGAGTACGCTTGCGACGGGTAACTGAAGGTTGAAAAGTACGTTTCATGAGAATCTACTCTAAGAATAAGGCCGAAGGAGAGCTCCGAAGGATTTCCGTTCGGGGAACCTTTTATTTTACCGCGAATGTCCTTTCCCACGAAAAGGTAAAATAGCGGGTTATTCAAAAAGATCCCCGTTCATGCTCAATCGTTGGCTCTCCTGTATTGCAAGGCTCGAATCTGAGATGCCCTCGGAGCAATTTCGCCCGTGGATTAAACCCTTGCGCTTTATAGGTTTTGACGAGAGTGAACACAAACTTCGTATTGGAGTCCGCAGCGCCTACAAGCTCAATCTGATCAAAGATCAGTTCGAGGGCCAATTAACGACGGTGGTGCGAGAATTATTTTCGCCCAACACCACAATCAGCTTAGAACTGCACGCTTTGGACGATATTGAGCCCGATCCGGTCTTCGGCGACCTCGAAGAAAATGTCGAAATCGTGCTTGAAACTGTGGCCTCGACCCATGCCGATGGCTCACTTCAGGCGGAGAATACCGCTGCGAATACCTCTGTATCAAACACCAGTGTCAGCGCCCCGCTGCAACTCACGCCACGCATCCGCTCGGCACTGCAAGACCCCCGTCCACAACCTACCGATCATGGCGATGCGTTAGACGATGCCTCACACTACGACCGCGCCAGTCGCCTGCGCCGCGACCTCACCTTCGCAGAATTCGTAGAGGGTCGCGGTAATCAAATGGCCCTCTCATCAGCCATGGAAATCGTCGACAAACCTGGCCGTCAGTACAACCCATTAGTGGTGGTAGGCGGTGTCGGTTTAGGCAAGACGCATTTGCTGCATGCGGTCGGCAATGCCATGCAAGGCATGCGCCCCAACCTGCGCGTGCAGTATGTTCACGCCCAAGAATATTTCGAAGAGATGGTGCGCGCCATTCAACGCAAGAACCCGCAAGAATTCAAACAGCGTTATCAAAACCTCGATCTTTTACTGATCGACGATATTCAATTTCTGGGCGGCAAAGAACGCACGCAAGAAGAATTCTTCTACACCTTCGAAGCGTTGTTCTCGTCGCGCAAGCAGTTGATGATCACCAGCGATACCTACCCGAAAGAGTTGGGTGAGTTTCAAGATCGCTTGAAGTCGCGCTTGAGCTCCGGCCTCATCGTCGAGATAGAACAACCCGATATCGAAACCCGCACCGCCATTCTTTTAAAGAAGGCCGAAGGCTTGAATGCCGATGTGCCCAACGATGTCGCCCAGTTCATCGCCAAACATTTACGCAGCAACGTGCGAGAGCTTGAGGGTGCGCTCTTAAGAGTGATCGCCTTTGCACGCTTTCGTAATCGCACCATCGGTGTCGACCTGGCACGCGAGGCCCTCAACGATTTATTAGAGCTCAATCGCCCACCGGTCTCCATCGAACAAATTCAAAGAATCGTCGCCGATCAATACAAGATCAAAGTCGCCGATATGTATAGCAAGCGCAGGCCTGCCCATATTGCACTGGCCCGCCAAGTCGCCATGTACTTCGCCAAAGAAATTACGCAGAAGAGCTTCCCAGAAATTGGCGAGGCCTTCGGTGGGCGTGATCACACCACCGTCATGCATGCGGTCAAGAAGATTGCCGAGCTGCGTCAAAAGGATTCTGAAGAGAATCGGAAACTCCATGTGCTCGAACAAAGTTTGAGGGCGTGATGCCAAAGCCATTCAACCGCCCCTTTGCCGTTACATACAGGCAGCGCTTCCTCAAGCGATTGACCGAAGCAGCGATCACGCAAATCGTGCACCTGTGGATAACCACCGCAAAAACATTGAACAGCTTGTGCATCAACCGCACCACCTGCTCGAACAACTCTGTACAACTAAAACCAACGGTTCGCTCTGCCCTTGAACAACGGGTAGAACAACCAGTGGCTCACTTAGTCCAACAACTTTTGAACAAACAGCCCCAAGCTGTGTACGGCGCTCGAACAGTTTTCGAACAACTTTTCGCAAAGCCCTACTTGTTCAAAACAACCCATGTCCGCTCAAGCGCTTGGACCCCTGGCTGTACTTCGGCCAAGCCCTTGAAGCACAAGAGTTTTTCCACCCTATCCACAATTTATTGATCCCTACAACAACAGTAACAATTTAAATAATTAAAAAGTTAAAGAGATACTAAGGACAGCCATGCAAGCAATTAAGGCCACCAGAGATGCGATCCTCAAACCACTTCAAACCGTGGCAGGCATTATTGAGAAACGACATACGCTCCCCGTACTCGCCAATGTACTGATCAGTAAAAAAGCCGAGAACATTAATTTCCTGGGCACTGACCTGGAAATTCAAATCCAGACCTCCGCTCAACTCGGCGTGGGTAAGGACGATATCGAAACGACCGTTTCAGCGCGCAAACTCATCGACATCCTCCGGTCCTTACCTGAAGATATGGAAGTCACGATCCAGCTCGCCAACAAGAAGGCCACGCTACAAGCCGGTAAAAGCCGCTTCAGCCTGCAAACGCTCGGCGCGGAGGACTTCCCCAAGGTCGCCATCAATCAGAGCTTTGCAGCCTCGTTCAAGCTGCCCCAGAACCAACTCAAAGCCTTGTTCCACATGGTGCACTTCGCCATGGCCCAGCAAGACATCCGTTATTACCTCAATGGCCTCCTACTCGTCACTGATGGTGATATGGTCAAAGTGGTTGCCACCGATGGCCACCGCCTCGCCTTCTGCCAGCGTCGCATTGAAGGCGCAACTCTGGCCAAGCAAGAAGTGATTCTGCCGCGCAAGTCCGTGATCGAAATGCAGCGCTTACTATCCGATACCGACGAGCCGGTCTCTTTGGACATCGCCGCCAACCAGGTCCGCATCCGTTTTGGCGACGTTGAGATGATCAGCAAACTCGTCGAAGGCAAGTTCCCCGACTATCAGCGCGTGATCCCCCAGGGCTACAACAAACATGTCATCGTCGATCGCACGGTCCTGGCCGCCTCACTGTCGCGTGCCTCGATTCTCACCAATGAAAAATTCAAAGGCATCCGCCTCGGGGTTGCACCATCGGTGCTGAAAGTGCAAATCACCAACAGCGACCAAGAAGAGGGCATGGACGAAATTGAAGTGGACTACAACCAGGAGGCCTTGGAGATTGGCTTTAACGTGCAATACCTACAAGACGTTTTGAGTAACCTTAAGACCGATAAAGTGCAACTGAGTTTCGGCGATGCCAACACCTCAGCCCTTGTGACTGTCCCCGATGACGACAACTTCAAGTATGTCGTCATGCCGATGAGAATTTAAAGACTATGAGTTCAAGTAAAGTAAGTACCAAAACGGTTGCTGTCGTTGATGAGGTGGCCGTCGCCCTCGCTGCCGCAACGGCCGCTGAGGCTGCGGCCCTAGCTGCCGCTGCTTTGGCCGACTCCAAGCTCAGTGCGCCTGGCGAAAGCAATGCCCCTAAAGGCACCAGCGACCCCAATCTGTACGACAGTAGCTCCATTCAAATTCTCGAAGGCCTGGAAGCCGTGCGCAAGCGCCCCGGCATGTACATCGGTGATACCTCGGATGGCACCGGCCTGCACCACCTGGTGTTCGAGGTGGTGGACAACTCCATCGACGAATCGCTGGCCGGCCACTGCGACGAAATCGTCATCACCATCCATACCGATAATTCCATCTCGGTGACCGACAATGGTCGCGGCATTCCCACTGGCCTGAAGATGGACGACAAGCATGAGCCTAAGC
>JANOPA010000135.1:0-30879 GCA_031421635.1 Betaproteobacteria bacterium
AACGACGAGTTCAAACCGCGATTACGAATCGCGATAACGACGCCTTCATAGGCCTGAGTACGCTTACGAGTACCTTCAACCACATTCACACCCACAATGACGGTGTCGCCTGGGGCAAACTCAGGGATGCTCTTGTTAAGACGAGCGATCTCTTCGTTTTCAAGAATCTGAATTAGATTAGCCATCGAAATTACCTTTCTGGACTCGTCAACATCTTCCCTTTAGTCCAAAGACACAAAAGACGAAGCACGGGTTCCACATAGAGCATCATGGCAGCTGCGGTGAACATTTTCTTGAAGGCCTGTAAAAGCCCCCGCCGTCAGCCCAGAGGATGCTAAGCCTTCGATTATAACCTTTTATGTGGTCCTTTGTCTAAATTAGGGGTCGGCGAGGCTTATGAGCGGGTGAACTTAGAGGCAAATTGCCACACTGCCCTCTTCGAGCATCGTTCAAAGAGCACTCATGCTTCAAGCCCGGGGCGCCAACCAAGGGCTGACAGGACTTTTAGATCAAGTTGGCTAAGCAACCCATTGGACTCAGCCCTGCGAATTAAATCGGGCCGCCTTTCCCAGGTCACTTTGAGCTTTTGGTCCCTGCGCCAGCGTTCAATATTAAGATGATGGCCGGATAACAGTACTTCCGGCACCCGCTCACCCTCAAAAACTTCTGGCCGAGTGTAGTGCGGACAATCTAATAAACCATCCTCAAAGGAGTCCTGAAGGATGGAGTCTCCGTCATTTACGACCCCGGGAATTCGCCGAACAAGAGCATCCATCAACATCATCGCGGGTAGCTCGCCGCCTGAGACCACGAAATCCCCGACCGAGATTTCCATACTCACCCGACGATCAATCAGCCTTTGATCGAGAGCCTCGTAGCGCCCAGCGATCAAGCATAATCGCGGCTGCTGAATAAGCTCCAACAACAGCGCTTGGTTGAGAGTGCGGCCTTGCGGTGACATTAGAATCACAGGCACAGGCATCGGTACACGCTCACGCTCACGCTCAGTCTGAGCCTGAAGCTGAGGCACAAGGACTGACACTGGCGCGGCCCCTGGCATCGGTGATGTCACTGCTAGGTGTCCCGCCAGCATACTAGCTTGAATTGCATCAAGGCAGAGGCTGATTGGCCCCGGCATCATCACCATGCCTGGCCCACCGCCGTAGGGTCGATCATCGATGCGACGGTAAGTATCTTCAGTGAAATCTCTTGGATTCCAGGCGCGACTCGTCCAGCGCCCCTGCTTGTAGCCGCGCGACGTAATTCCATGCTCACTCAGTACAGAGAACATTTCAGGGAAAATACTGACTAAGTCAAAATGCATCGTCAATGGCCCAAGTTACTCACTCAGACAATCCTAGAGCAATACCCGACTGAGCATTGCGTCGAAATCTCGGTCAATCGAGGTCTCAGTCAAAAAAGTCAGCACGCCACTCCACATGAATCTGGCGCGATGCTAAGTCAACCTTATTGACGATGCTCGACACAAAGGGCAGGAGTTTCGAATCTGTAGCCGCATTTGTCGCTTCACCCTGTTGAATTTCCAGAATGGGGTGCGCGCCATGATCTTGCAAGCCCACCACTCGACCGAGCAAATGCCCATCCGGATCCAGCACGTCACAACCCACTAGGTCGACCCAATAAAATTCGTCAGTGGGAGGTCTCGGAAATTCCGATCGCGAGGCCCAAACTCGGGCACCTTTCAGTGCCTCCGCCTGATTGCGATCATCAAAGCCGACAGGCAGGGCTACAACGGTGGACCCGTGTAGCCGCGGCTTGGACACTTCAACAGCGCGGAACTGCCCTTCAGGCTGCTCCAGCCACCACGTTTTGAGCCTGACTAAAACACTGTCAGTAGAACTCGGGTTCACCTTGACCCAACCCTTAAGTCCGTACGCATCAACGATACGCCCAAGCTCAAGGAGATTGTCTGGTTTCACCGGTCGATCCACATTTAAAACTGCCTACGGTTGCCAATAGTGAGCATAAGTTAGTCACCATTAGTTAGTGATTGATATTGACCATTACCGGTCATCACTATCCACTAAAAAGCAGCCTTGTGTCTGCGGCCGTCTTGGGAAGCGCGATCAAGCAGCTTTTTTAAGCTCTAAGCGCACAAGACGCTCTACCGCAGGCGACATTTCAGCCCCGTTGGTACGCCAATGGTTCAAACGATCCATAGCGATTGAACATGCCTGTTCCTTGCCGCTGGCGATAGGGTTGTAGAAACCCAGGCGCTCAATAAAACGACCATCACGACGGTTTTGCTTGTCGGTGGCTACGATGTAATAAAACGGGCGGCCTTTGGCGCCACCACGAGTAAAGCGAATCACGACCATTTCGGTACTCTTCGAGGAATGAAGTAAACCGTAAATTATAGCAAGCTTTTGGAAAGAGCGCCTTTCCACGCGCTGGAGCGCTCAAGTAAAGCCGCCTTTTGACGGGAATTAGCAGGTCAATTTAACGTCTACCGGCAAATCCACTACTTAGAAATCCGCCCGCCGTCCCGGCCAACCCAGGCGAACCAACATAGACCGGAGCCACGCCGGAGATTTGAGTCGGCGGGAAATTTCTAAGGCCAACCACCGGACGCCAACCGTAATAATTCTCTGCTTGGGCTTGAATTAAAAGTGCCAATGCCGCGTCCTGCTGGCGAGATAGTCGTGCAGACTCTAGCTCACGATCACGTGCGGCCTGACGCTGACGCAAAGCCTCAGACTGGCGTAGCCAGTAGTCCCGCTCCTGTTGCGCCTTACGTAGCGACTCTGGCGAGGAATAAGACATGTATTGAATCGTCTTCACCTCTTTGGTTCCAGCGTCGACTTGATCGCCAAAGGCCACAATGCCGTTGGACTGAATAGAGCGCACCACACGATTACCACGTACTTGCGGCTCCGATGAGAACAAGCTTGAGCCCAGACGCGGCCCGGGCAACGGCGCCATTTCGGTGTTGATCGCCTGGGGTGGTTCGGCCGAACAGAGCGAGCTTTGGCTGAGCAGCAGCGCAGCGACTACCCCAGAGCTGAATATCATCGCTACGAGAGGCGACCCATTCCTTGCGGCATTCACTTTATGAACGTTCATACTCGCTCCCAGGGCTAATTGATTCAAGCTTCATTTATTAATTTGCAACGCTTAAAACGCGCTTCGGCAAGGTGATTTTATTCCACTCTTTTTAGAAGAATAACGCGCGGTAGGTTCGTTGGTTCACGATAGTTTCGTTAAACTCCAACATACTGTGCCGCAGCGCACGCCGCTAAGCTGCAATTTGCGACTTTTCACCCCGTTAATTCTCGAATTTTGCGATAAATTAACAAATCCATGAAAACCCTTGCTATTCTCACCATATGAACGCCACCAATAATGAGGTATTAATTCGCTGCAAGATATGCGCAACACATTGTGCACCCTGGCTGAGCCAGTGTCGCAAATGTGGAGCAAACATGGATAGCCAGGCTCAAAGCCCGGCTTGGTCGGACGGTCTAGCCAACCGCGAACTCCTCGATAGTCTCGATGCAATCGGCGGAGCGGGCGACGAACTGGCAGATCAGGAAATGTTCAAAATGCTCGATGAGATTGAACTTCTAACGAACGAAAAAATACGCGCGGGTGAACTTCTTAAAGGCACTGGACTGGCCATGGAGCCTAAGCTGAACGCGGCCCCGAGCGCGGCCAAAACAGCGATGCTCGCCGAGCAGGTCAAAGAATTAACGGATCTTCCGGACGCGCCCCCATTTGCGGGTTTGAAGCCCGAAGCTTCAGCCCTACCCAACCTTTCATCGGCATCGGCATCGAAGCCCACAGAGCAGACGGCTCAGGCTGAAAGTCTCACAAAATTAGTGGCTGGTCAAACGTCCCAAAAACCTGCGTCGAGCGCCGAGCCAGATTTTTCAAAGGCTGGATCAAACCTAAGTGCCTTTGAGGCCATCTCAAATGCCCGGAATACGAGTTCGTCATTTACAAGCAGCGTTTCGCCCGTAAGCTCGGCTTCAATGAAACCAAGCGACCCATTAAACCCGTCGCAATCCCGCCTTACGCCGTCAAGCTCGACGACGAGTGCATCCAAATTACCCAAGCCTGAAGTACAAGAATCCCGGGAAGTGGCTCCGCAAGAGCGCGTCATGGAGTTAAACCAGAAAAAGGCGATTGATCCCGAGAAGTTCCTGCCGCCAGACTTTTTTGACCCCCGCGATCGCAAGCCCCCTAGTCGATGGGGCCGATGGCTCGCCTTGGCTTTGGTGATCGGAAGCATGTCGCTACTCGCTGGTTACCTCGTCCTTAAAAACTTCAAAGACACCAGGCCGGCAGTAGTTCGGGGCATTGGAGACCTCACCAAGCCTGCCTCCAAGTAGTTTGCTAAAGCGGCTACTGGGCCTCAACTGCAGTTTTGGCGCCAATAACTGCGCCAATAACTGCGCCCAGATTTACGCTTAAAACTGTGCTTCCGCCAAGGCCATGACGCCCACACCACCTTCAACAATTGAAGTGCGCAGGCCAGTGGCCTGAGCCAAAACATGTTCCGAGAAAAACCTCGCAGTTGAAATCTTTGCATTTAAGAACTCGGTATCGGTTCCCGCGGCATTCTTTGCAAGAAGCTCAGTCGCCACCAGCGCGGCACGCGCCATCTGCCAACCCCCAAGCACAATACCTGTGAGCTTCAAATAAGGCACTGAGCCGGCGAAAGCAGCCCGTATATCGGCCTTAAACGAGGCGACAATGAAATTCACGGCGTCTTCTAGGGCGGCACTGGCAACACTCAGTTGCTTGTGTATTGAGAGTAAATCGGTCTGCGTAGACTGCGCAAGAGCCTGCTCAGTTTTGCGTACCTGGGCCAAAATCGCTTTTGCGACCGTACCACCGTCGCGTGCCGTCTTACGGCCAATCAAGTCATTGGCTTGAATCGCGGTGGTGCCTTCATAAATCGTCAAGATTCTTGAGTCGCGATAATACTGAGCGGCGCCGGTTTCTTCAATAAAGCCCATGCCGCCGTGAATCTGCACGCCCAGGGAAGTCACCTCTAACGACAACTCAGTGGACCAACCCTTGACCACCGGCACTAAATATTCGTAGACCGCCATATTCTGCTTGCGGGTCTCCGCATCTGGGGAATAATGACCCGCGTCGGAAGCTGCGGCGGCCACGTAAGCCAATGCGCGAGAAGCCTCAATTTGCGAGCGCATGGTCATCAACATACGGCGCACATCTGGATGATGAATGATCGAAACCGAGCTTGGCGAGCCCGCCACATCGCGGCTTTGCACGCGATCTTTAGCGTATTGAACCGCTTTTTGGTAGGCTCTATCGGAGACGGCAATACCCTGCATTCCCACCGCAAAGCGGGCTGCATTCATCATGATAAACATGTATTCCAGGCCACGATTTTCTTGCCCGATCAGATATCCAATCGCGCCTTTGCCAACGTCTCCTTTGTCATCACCAAACAATAAGACTGCGGTAGGACTGGCCTTGATTCCTAACTTATGCTCAATTGACTGACACCAGACATCGTTTCTTTTGCCAAGCACGCCCTCGCCGTCCACCATGAATTTAGGCACCAGGAAAAGCGAAATGCCCTTCACACCTTCGGGCGCATCCGGTGTTCTGGCCAACACCAAATGCACGATGTTCTCGGCCATATCATGCTCACCAAAGGTGATATATATTTTCTGACCAAAAATGCGGTAGCTGCCATCAGCCTCACGGGTTGCCTTGGTGCGCACCAGGGCAAGATCTGAACCCGCTTGAGGCTCGGTCAAATTCATCGTCCCGGTCCATTGGCCAGAAATCAAGCGCGGCAGATAAACCTCTTTTTGCGCATCGGTGCCTGCCGTCAATAGAGCTTCAATCGCACCATCGGTCAGCAAGGGACAAAGGGCAAAGGACAGACTTGCCGCATTCAACATCTCGATGCAAGGCGTGCCAATCGCCTTAGGCAAGGCCTGCCCGCCAAATTCCGCAGGGTGTTGCACGCCCTGCCACCCGCCCTCGCCGTACTGCTTGAAGGCCGCCTTAAAGCCAGGACTCGTGGTCACCACACCATTACTCAAGCTAGACGGTTTTTGATCGCCCGGCCAATTGAGCGGTGCCACTACGTCTTGATTAAACTTCGCACATTCCTCAAGAACCGCCTGAGCAGTTTCTAAACCAGCATCTTCAAAGCCCGGAAGCTTGGCCACCTGTGACAAATCGGCCAGATGCTCGAGCACAAACATCATGTCTTTAACAGGGGCGCGATATGTCATGGATACACCTAAATCAATTAAAAAATACTGGAATCAAAACCACCTGTTTCAGACCATCAATATTGAGGTCTAAACCTTTGTTACCAATTCAGGCACTGCCGCGAACAAGTCCGCGACCAAACCGTAATCGGCCACGCCAAAGATGGGAGCCTCTTCATCTTTGTTGATGGCCACAATGACCTTGCTGTCCTTCATACCCGCCAAGTGCTGAATCGCACCGGAAATACCCACCGCGACATAAAGTTGAGGCGCGACAATCTTGCCCGTTTGGCCAACCTGCCAATCGTTTGGCGCATAGCCCGCGTCGACTGCAGCGCGCGACGCGCCCATGGCGGCACCAAGCTTATCTGCCAAAGGTTCCAAAACCTTATGGAAGTTCTCCGACGAACCCATGCCACGTCCGCCTGACACAATAATCTTGGCGGCAGTGAGCTCAGGACGATCGTTCTTGGCGACTTCACGACCGACGAAACTGGATTTACCCGTATCGGCAACCGCTGCAAGAGCTTCAACCACGGCACTCCCGCCTTGAGCTGCAGCCTCAAATGCCGTCGTACGCACGGTCAACACGATTTTGGCATCCGACGACTCTACCGTCGCGATCGCATTACCAGCGTAGATCGGGCGTTGAAAGACTTTGGGGGAATCTACTGCAACGATGTCTGAGATTTGCGCCACGTCCAACATCGCGGCAACCCTGGGCGCAACATTCTTGCCCGCAGCCGTGGCCGGGAACAGAAAATGGCTGTAATTGGCGGCAATCGCCATGATTTGAGCCGTGAGGTTTTCGGCCAATCCATCCGCTAAACTAGCGCCATCGGCGACCAGCACCTTGCTCACTCCTGCGACCTGTGCAGCCGCCTGACCAGCCGCAGCGCAACCCGCGCCAGCGACCAAAATATGCACGTCGCCACCAATCTTGGCGGCCGCCGACACGGTATTCAAAGTGCTGGGTTTCAGACTGCTTTGATCATGTTCAGCAATGACTAAAATACTCATTCAAAACTCCTGATATTGAGAGGTCGAGTAAGACCTTAAATGACTTTCGCTTCGTTCTTGAGCTTATCGACCAGAGCGGCCACATCTCCAACCTTGACACCCGCCTTGCGACCAGCGGGCTCAACCACCTTGAGCGTCTTCAAGCGCGGCGTCGCATCCACGCCGAGGTCGGCGGGCTTGAAGATATCGAGCTGCTTTTTCTTGGCCTTCATGATGTTGGGCAAGGTGACATAGCGAGGCTCGTTCAAACGCAAATCGGTCGTGACGACCGTAGGCAGACTCATGGCCAGAGTTTCTAAGCCACCATCGACCTCACGAGTCACTTTCATTTTGCCATCGGCAATCTCCACTTTAGAGGCGAAGGTCGCTTGGGGTAGGCCCGCCAGGGCGGCTAACATTTGGCCGGTTTGATTGGCATCATCGTCAATGGCTTGCTTACCCAGAATAATCAGACCTGGTTGCTCCTTGTCGACCAAGGCTTTTAATAACTTGGCGACCGCCAGAGGCTGTAACTCGACATCGGTTTCGACCAAAATCGCACGGTCCGCACCAATTGCCATGGCCGTACGCAGCGTTTCCTGACAAGCGGTGATGCCGCAGCTCACGGCGATGACCTCAGTAATCACCCCTTTTTCGCGAAGGCGAATAGCCTCTTCGACCGCTATTTCGTCGAAAGGGTTCATAGACATTTTGACGTTGGCGATATCCACACCGGATTGATCGCTTTTCACGCGCACTTTGACGTTGTAATCAACCACGCGCTTGACGGGAACAAGGACTTTCATGAGCTTGACCTGAAGAAGATAAAAAGGGAATCTTGCCGTCAACCAAGGTTGACAAGCGAATGTTAAGGCAAGATAATTACATTGTCAACCAAGGTTGACGCTTCGAATTTTGACACGACTTTGACATCTGAATGCGCACATATGTTGAACTCAAAATTAAACATTTACCACCATTTTCCCTTTAATTATTTTCAGTGGCAGAGAACTTAAAACAACTCCTCATTGCAAGCGCCGACTGGTTCGCTCAGGAAGTCATGAAGGGGGTGCAGCACACCCCTTACGACTATCTGACACCAGCGCAAAGCCGCTTGCTCGCCAACATGGGCGGCAAGCCTATGAGTATGGCCGAACTTGGTCGTCGGTTAGCGATTTCAAGGCAAGCCGTACACAAGATGGTCATGGAGCTTTCGCGGCGCGGCCTCCTCGCGCTTCAGGATGACCCTACTCGGCGACATGGCAAGTTGGTGGTCTACACCGACAAAGGCCGCCAACTCAACCGCACTGGCGCGCAGTTAATTGACACCATTGAGCATCAAATTGGGCAAAAGATAGGCACACAAGAGCTAGCCACGCTTAAGCGCTTGCTCCAGCAAATCCGCTAGTCGCCTCAGCGCTTAGAAGAACGCTCAAATCTTTTCTCGCACCAGTCTCAAGTAGTAACTGACCGTTTGCCAGGAGCTCATCATGTAGCCATTGGTATAGAGCATGG
Organism: Betaproteobacteria bacterium; assembly: GCA_031421635.1. Lineage (GTDB taxonomy): Bacteria > Pseudomonadota > Gammaproteobacteria > Burkholderiales > Burkholderiaceae_E > JAPOKJ01. The sequence goes on from JANOPA010000135.1 coordinate 8,736, forward strand.
CCCAGGCATGGGTGGGCGTGCGCTCGTTGACGGTAGCACTCCAAACATACGCTTTCGGTGTGTCTGGAAATAGCGTGGCATTCAAGGGCGAACCATGCCGACTCATGTCCATCATGGTTGAAAGTTCGATCATGCTGGGCATACGCCAAGGGCTTCCTGCGGACGCGATGCGCTGAGCCCATTCATGTCCATATGCCCACGCCATTTGTTGAGGTTCACCCAGGCAGCGCCCGTCCTCATAGCGCATGCCTTCAAGGCAGCGCCGCCAAACCAGTTGTTTTTCCTGATCGATGACCTCCTGCCCATCCGCCGACACTTGAAAGCGATCCGGCGAAATTTGAGGAGCTTGCGCTTGCACCATTGAGTTCGCGCCAAAAGCAAGAACCAAAGTTGCAAGAACCAAAGTTGCAAGCTTTGCAAAAACTGCCGAGCGGCTAACGCGAATACTTCCAAAATTCATAAAAACCATTCTCCCACTACAAAGACCATTCGGGTGGACGCTTTTCAATGAAAGCCTGTACGCCCTCAAGTGCCGAGTCGTCCATCATATTGCACGCCATCGTTTGACCAGCCAATTGATACGCAGCCTCAATTCCCATTTCGAGTTGCCGATAAAACAAGCCCTTACCCGCCACAAGGGCAGCCCCAGGCTTGGCTAAAATCAGAGCCGTTAATCGATCCACTTCGGAGTCCAATAGCGCGGGCTCAACTGCGGCATTGATCAAGCCCTTTTCAAGCGCCTGTTGAGCGCTCATAAACTCTCCAGTGACCAACATTTCGAAAGCATGCTTACGGGAAAGGTTACGCGACAAGGCCACCGATGGAGTGGAACAAAACAAACCGAGGTTTACGCCGGACACGGCAAAGCGAGCTTCGCTCGAGGCCACGGCAAGATCACACATACCAACCAATTGACAGCCCGCAGCCGTCGCCAAGCCCTGCACTCGGGCGATCACCACCTGAGGCATATTCTGAATCAACATCATCACCTTGGTGCAGCGGGCAAACAAACGCTGGTAGTACGCGAGGCTGGGCTCGGCACGCATTTGCTTCAAGTCGTGCCCAGCGCAAAAAGCCTTGCCCTCCGCCGCCAGAATGACGACCCGCAATTCAGCATTGCCCGCCGCTCGGCTGAGCTCACGCTCCAATGCCTCAAGCAACTCCTCCGATAACGCGTTAAATTGCTCAGGCCGACTCATTGTCAGGCGACACACACGACCCCGCGTTTCAGTTTTCAATACTGAAAGTTTCGACTCAGAAGTAGGACTCATAGCAATCATTCCAAAATATCGGTCATTGCAAAGTATCGGCCATTGCGAAAAGCCAGTGCGGACGGTAACACCGCGCGAAGTGTAAATGCTACACCTTCCGTGCATTGAAACACTCCACTCATCGGCTTCCGAAAAAAGCAACCGATGGGCGCGCACATGCAAGCGACAAAGTCAGCCAAAAGCCACGGCAGGCCAAGCTCGCCTACCGTACACTGCAAGAGGTCAACTGAAAAAAGAACATGCTAGATAAAATTCAAGCCGCAGCCTCTCAGGTCGGAAGTATCGTCGTGGGCAAACAGCCCCAAATCAGGCTCGCGCTCGCCTGCTTACTCGCCAAGGGCCATTTACTCATCGAAGACCTGCCCGGTGTGGGAAAAACCACCTTGGCAGCCGCGTTATCGATTACCCTGGGACTTCAGTTCAAGCGCGTTCAGTTCACCAACGACTTGTTGCCGGCTGATATCGTCGGCGTCTCGGTATTCGAGCGCGACAACAATCGCTTTACCTTTCATCAAGGCCCCGTATTCACACAGGTTTTATTGGCCGATGAGATCAACCGCGCCTCACCCAAGACCCAATCGGCTTTGCTCGAAGCGATGGAAGAAAAGCAAATCTCCGTGGACGGCAAACCACGTCCCCTGCCCGAACCGTTTTTCGTGATCGCCACGCAAAACCCACAAGATCAAATCGGTACCTTCCCGCTTCCCGAATCGCAGCTTGACCGTTTCTTGATGTGTATCGAACTCGGCTATCCCGACCCCAAATCAGAGCGCGCGATCCTGGAAGGTCAGGATCGCCGTCAAATGCTAGCCAAGCTCAAGCCGGCCTTATCTCCTCAAGACTTAATGCAAGCACAACAAAAGGTGCTGGACATACATTGCTCAGGTCCAGTGATGGACTACATTCAAAATCTGCTGACTCAGAGCCGTCGACTGGCCTCGTTCTCGGAGGGCTTAAGCCCCCGGGCCGGCCTGGCCCTGGTAGGCGCAGCGCGCGCTTGGGCCATGCTGGACGGTCGCAACCATGTGCTGCCGGATGATGTTCAGGCCGTGATCACATCGGTGGCCGGTCATCGCCTGAAAGGCGCCAAGGGAGCAGCAACTTCTCATCGCGCTCGCGCCGAGTTAGTGGCCGAGTTACTCAAAGCTGTACCCGTCAAGTAAAGCCTGGAGGCCGCACTTGTCGCGAAGCGCAACCATTAAAGCTCCAAGCCGTGCCGAAAGCTGGCTTGAACGCCTCATTCCGCGCCGTCACCAAATTCTAGGCGACTACAAGCTCACCCAAAAGAACATCTATGTATTGCCCACGCGTGCTGGGCTGATTTACGGAGTCGTGTTGCTCGTCATGCTGATTGCGGCGATCAATTATCAGTTGGCGCTAGGTTACGCACTGACTTTTTTCCTTGCCGCCGTCGCTATGGTCGCAATGATGCACACCTTCCGCAATATGTCGCAGCTCGTGTTTCGCCCAGGCCGATCCGACCCCGTGTTCGCGGGTCAAATGGCAGAGTGGTCGTTTATGTTGGTTAATCAAACCAAGACTGAGCGCTTCGCTGTGCAGGTCATGGTCCCTGGCTCGGCCAAGCCGTATAGCGTCGATGTGCCGCCCAATTCAGAGCAACTCACCACCTTGGCCCTGCCTACCGAAATGCGAGGCATGATTCCGATGCCGCGCTTCTCCATGAAGACCACCTTTCCGCTCGGCCTGTGGCGAGCCTGGAGTTACTGGAAGCCCATGAACCACTTCCTGGTGTACCCAAAACCGGAAACCGGTGCCATTCCATTACCCAACAGCGTTGACTTTAGCGGCAATGGTAGCGCTCGCGCGGGGCAGCAAGAGGATATATCGGCCTTGCGCCCTTATCGCGAAGGCGATCATCCGCGCCTCATCGCCTGGAAGGCCGTCGCCCGCCTGGGCACCGAAGACTTGCTCTGCAAAGAGATGGACGGCGGTGAGGCCGGTGAACTCCTTTTGGATTGGTGGCAAGTGTCGGGTGGACTAGCCGAAGAACAAAAGATTTCACGCCTCACACGCTGGGTTGTCGATGCCGAAAAGGCTGGCCTGAAATATGGCCTGCGCTTACCAGGCAAAACGATGGATGCCGGCCATGGCCCCGCACACCAGGCACAGGCCTTAGAGAGCCTGGCCTTATTCGGCTCCTAAAGCGCATGAGCCTCTCCACCGGTTTACATCTTTCAGTAAAAGCGCTCGGCGGCAAGCTTGGGGGGCAATGGGAGCGCGAACGCCGCGAAACATTTTTCTTGCTGGGTGCGGTACTACTTACCGCTTTGCCGCATCTAATCTACCTGCCATTGTGGATTGCCCTAGTGTTCGGAATGTTGTTTATGTGGCGTACCGGTCTGGTCATTTCGGGCCGGTACCTGCCCAGAGCCTCCGTGCGCATCGTTGCCGCCATTGGCTGCACCTTGGGTGTCTACGCCTACTTTCATACGCTGTTTGGTCGTGAGCCAGGGGTGGCTCTACTGATTCTCTTTCTTGGGCTCAAGCTCATGGAAATGCGTGCGCGAAGAGACTTATTGGTGGTCATCTTTCTATGTTTTTTCCTCCTCCTCGCCAGCTTCTTTAATTCCCAATCAATCTGGATGGCTGCGGCCACCCTAGTCTCAGTCGCAGGCTTATTGGCCTGCATGATCACCATGCAGTTCGGCGATACTGAGCAACCCATCAATCGGCGTTTTCGCTACGCGGGCAAACTCATGTTGCAAAGCCTGCCGGTAGCAGCACTGATGTTTGTTCTATTCCCGCGCCTGTCGCAGCCTCTGTGGGGACTGCCGAGCGACGCTCGAAGTGCGAAAACAGGACTCTCCGAGCAGATGAGCCCCGGACAAATAAGTGCTTTAAGCGAGTCGCGAGAAGTCGCCTTTCGAGTAAAGTTTGAAGGAGCCCCACCGTCGGATAAGCAGAGTTACTGGCGTGGTCCAACCTTCGGAAGCTTCGATGGCAAAACTTGGTCCCCATTACGGAAACCCCTCGTAACGCCCCCTGATCCGCAACTAAAGATCGAACCCGAGTCGCCGAAATTCTCTTATACCGTCACCTTGGAGCCGCATCAGCAACGTTGGATTTATGGTCTCGAAGTCGCCACCGAGTTCGGGTTGATCGCCAACGAAAAGGTAAAATTCAACACCGATTTTTTGCCGGTGCTGGACGAATCGATCGGCGACCGTATTCGCTACACCGCGCGCTCTGTCACCCAGTATCAACTAGGCACCAACGAAACTAAACTTACCCTCCAAAACTGGTTAGACCTACCCCCAGGGTTTAATCCGAAAACGCTGCAACTGGCCGCGAAATGGCAAAACGAGGAAACTGGCGACGCCAATAAACTCATCGCAAGAACTCTGGCCTTGTTCAGAAACGAACCCTTCCGCTACACCATGCGTCCACCGCTGCTGGCTAAGAACGGAATCGACGACTTTTTATTTAACACCCAAGCGGGCTTCTGCGAACACTATGCACAAGCCTTCGTGGTGCTCATGCGCGCCTTAGATATTCCTGCTCGAGTGGTGACGGGCTATCACGGCGGCGAACTCAACCCGGTCGACGACTTTTTTATCGTGCGCCAATCGGACGCACATGCCTGGGCTGAGGTGTGGCTCGACACCAAGGGCTGGGTGAGGATTGATCCCACTCAGGCCATTGCGCCAGAACGAATCGAAAAAAACTCCCGACCGGCTTTCAGCCAAGATAATGAATCCTTGGCCGCCTCGGCCTCCCCCTTCGCACGCTTCAAGTTTGGCTTGGATGCGATGACCAACGCTTGGAACCAATGGGTACTTTCATACGACAACACTAAGCAGAAGAATCTCTTTAAAAAACTGGGACTCAACTTCGACGATTGGCATGAAGTCGCCATGGTGATCGCGGCAATGCTTCTGCTCGTCATCGGTGCCTGCGCCCTGCTTACACTTCACCCCAAAACACCCAAAGATCCGCTGGAAAAGGTCTACGCAGAATTCTCAGATCGTCTCGCTGCTGCCGGCTTGACCAAGCAAGCACATGAAACCGGCCAGCGTTACTTCCAAAGGATTGAAAGGCTCCTGGATCCCAGCGATGCAAAGATTGCCAAGCAATTTACCCGAGGGTACTATCAATGGCGTTATGGCAAAGAAAGGCCCAGCTTGGAAGACGTGAGACACTTAAAGGCTTTAATTGCGAGTTTTAAGCCCTGATGTCACGCGCTCTCCCCAAAACTCGCCTTGCATTAAGCCTTGCTTTTAGCTTTATCACTAGCCCTAGATGGGCACGGCTTCGCATCCTCGCCCTAAGCCTGTGCGCGCTGGGAGCCCACCAGGCGTTTGCCCAGGACGGCTCAAGTGGGGCAGCGCTCAACATCGAGACCCTTTCTCCAGAAGCGAAAGCCGCCCTGGCACGACGAACCGGCGCCAAGAGCCTTGCGCAGGTCCCAGCACAGCGGGCGCCCCGAATCGATTATTCGCTGCGCACTGAAGTGCAAGAGTTCATGAGCGAAATGGTCGCCAAGCACCAATTCAATGAAGACGAACTGAGACCACTGTTTGCCGCGGTTCGTTTCGAGGAAAGCATTATTCGCTTGATGACCCCCGCGGCAGCAACCTTCAAGCGCTCATGGGAAGTCTATCGTCGTCGCTTTATTGACGCGACCCGTATCAATGCCGGTATCGAGTTTTGGAGAACCCATGCCGACGCGACCAAACGCGCGTCACAAACCTACGGCGTTCCCGAAGAAATCATCATGGCCATTATTGGCGTGGAGACAGTCTTTGGTCGAGTCACGGGTGACTACCGGGTGATGGATGCACTCACCGTACTAACCTTTGATTACCCTCGTCGTGCTGAATTTTTTCGCGGCGAACTAGAGAATTTTTTAATCTTCACGCGCGACATGCAGATTAAACCCTTTACCGTCAAAGGCTCCTACGCCGGCGCGATTGGTTACCCGCAATTTATGCCCAGTAGTATTCGTCGCTACGCCACCGATTTTGACGGCGATGGCCAGATCGATCTACGTGGCAGCCCGAGCGATGCGATTGGCAGCGTGGCCAAGTTTCTGGCCGATCACGGCTGGAAGGCCGGAGAACCGATTGTCTTTGACGTCAAGCTTCAGGCCAACGCTAAACTACAGGAACTCATTGCGGCGGGCATTGAGCCGAAGTTCAGTGCACTAGAGTTAGCCGACAGTGGTATCGAGGTGCAAGGCGAAGTGCCCGCCGACATGAAGCTTGCCTTAATCGACCTTCCAAACGGCGACAATGCCACCAGTTACATGGCTGGTCCACGCAACTTCTACGTCATTACGCGCTACAACCGTTCCAGTTTTTACGCCATGGCAGTGCGAGACTTAGCCTTGAGTTTGTCGGCTGCGAAAAAGCGCCAATAAAACACCACTCATCATGACCCCCTTCATCCCAAGCAGGGCGATGCCTTCGGGACGAAGGGGTGGGACCAATTTATCCCGGGAAAACGCCAGTGGAAAGGTAGCGATCGCCGCGATCACAGACAATAAAGACGATGGTTGCATTCTCGACGCGCTCGGCAATGCGCTGAGCAATAATGCAGGCACCCGCCGCCGAAATTCCACAAAAAATGCCCTCTTCCACCGCCAACCGCCGGGTCATGACCTCGGCGTCAGCTTGGCTTACATATGCGATTTGATCGACCAAGGCATGCCGATAAATCTTAGGCAAATACTCCTGCGGCCATTTGCGGATACCGGGAATGGAGGAGCCGTCTTCAGGCTGTGCACCCACGATTTGAATTTTGGGATTCTTTTCTTTCAAAAACCTCGACACTCCGGTGATCGTGCCGGTAGTCCCCATGGCTGACACAAAGTGCGTCACTTCGCCGCCCGTGTCGTCCCAAACTTCCGGGCCAGTCGTATCAAAGTGCGCCGCCCAATTGTCGTCATTGCCGAACTGGTCCAGCACCCTGCCCTCACCACGGCCTTGCATTTGATCGGCCAGATCGCGAGCCCCTTCCATGCCCTGCTTTTGAGTCACCAAAATAAGCTCGGCCCCATAGGCTTTCATCGACTGGCGTCGCTCCAACGACAAATTGTCGGGCATGATCAGGACCATTCGATAGCCTTTGATCGCAGCTGCCATAGCCAACGCAATACCGGTGTTGCCGGAAGTCGCTTCAATCAAGGTATCGCCAGGTTTGATTTCGCCACGGGCCTCAGCCCGTGCAATCATGGCTAGTGCCGGTCGGTCTTTAACCGATCCCGCCGGATTGTTACCTTCCATCTTGCCAAGAATAACATTGCCTCGAGAGGCGTTTGCTTTGCCAGGAATTCTTTGGAGTTGAACCAGAGGTGTTTTGCCAATTGTTTGTTCGATAGTCAGGTAAGTTCGGGACATAGAGTAAGGTTTAATGGGCCAAGGGCCGAGCATCCGGCCAGAACCGCAGCGCAGGTACATCGAGACTAATCACAGCCTTGCGCAAAGCCTCAATCGCGAGCACGCGAGGGAAGCTTTTTCGCCAGGCCAACACAACCCGCCGACTAGGGACAGGTTTTTCAAAAGGAATATAACGCAATAAGGCGTCTTCAGCGGGGCTGGCCAGTTCAGGGAGCACGGTAATGCCCAAGCCAGCGGCCACCATATGTCGGATTGTTTCCAAAGACGACCCTTCAAAATTCTTGTGCATGCCACCACTGCCCGCAGAAAAGCGCGACAAATCGGGGCAGACATCAAGCACGTGGTCCCGAAAACAATGGCCAAGACCCAGCAAAAGCATGGTCTCTTCCTTAATTTCCTCAGTCTTAATGGAGCTGCGGTTGGCCCAGGCATGCCCCTTCGGCACGGCCACCACAAAGCTCTCATCGTAAAGCGCCTGAGTGAAAAGGCCCACTGAGGTAAAAGGGTCCGCGACAATGGCAACATCAATCTCTCCCTGGCGCAATAACTCGAGCAACTTCACAGTGAAGTTCTCTTGCAAAACCAAGGGGGTACCGGGGTGGTCATGAATCATCCTCGGCACCAAGCGGGGCAAAAGGTAAGGGCCAATGGTGTAAATCACGCCCACTTTGAGAGGCCCGGTCAGCGGATCTTTACCGGTGCGCGCGATTTCCTTGATCACTTGCGCTTCTTCAATCACCTTTTGAGCTTGCTCGACGATTTGCTGACCGATGGGTGTCACCGAAATTTCGGTCGAGCCGCGCTCAAAAAGCTGCAGCCCAAGCTCATCTTCAAGTTTTTTAATCGCGACCGAAAGTGTCGGTTGGCTGACGAAACAGGTTTCCGCCGCACGACCAAAATGCCGCTCGCGAGCGACAGCAACAATGTAACGTAGTTCGGTGAGTGTCATAGCTTTCACTTCAAGCCAAAAGCATGGGAAATAATTTTAACATTGCAGTAGGATTCACGCATGAGAGAAATGGTTTTCATTGGCATTGACTGGGGTACAAGCTCGGCGCGAGCCTATGCTTTCGACCGCCAAGGCGAGATCCTGGCAACGGCCAGCGACTCACCCGCTCAGGCCATGGGCGTGCAAACCCTAAGACAAAGGCTCGATCGCGAACCCACCTCAAGCGACTTTGGAACAGCTCTCAAAGCGCTTTTGGCAGGCTTGCCAGCGCCGGTATCTGCGCCGATGTTGCTGCCGTCAACTCAGCCAGGTAGGCAATCCGCTCGGGAGTTCCCGATTCTCGCCTGCGGCATGATCGGTAGCAAGCAGGGCTTGGTCGACGCCGGTTACAGCCCCTGCCCGACCAGTCCAGCCTCGCTTGCCGCTCACTTGGTGCAAGCCCAGTGTGGCCCGTTCAAACTCTGGATCGCTCCAGGGTTACGCCTGCCAGGCACGACCGGTGGACTACCAGACTTTATGCGTGGTGAAGAGACTCAGGTACTCGGCGCGCAGCTCGACGGCCTTTTTGTTCTTCCAGGCAGCCATTCAAAATGGATCGATGTCGATCAAGGCACCATTACCCAATTTGAAACACACTTTAGTGGCGAATTGTTTGCAGTGTTGAAGGAGCACAGCATTCTGGGGCGTTTGTTCGCTAACCCGAGTACAGAGTCCGCGACCCAGAGCCTCCTGAATCCACCCTTAACGCAAGCGCAGTCCGACGCATTCTTGCGCGGCATTGACACCGCAAAAAAACACCCACAGAACCTCCTACAGCATTTGTTTAGCACCCGTGCGCTAGGCCTGGACGGGCAACTCACGGCGGCAAGCGGAGAAAGTTTTCTGTCTGGGCTTTTGATTGGCCATGAGGTTTGCGCGGCGCTCAGTAATCGCGGCGCCATCACCAGCGTTCACTTGGTGGGCAACCCACAGCTTTGCGAACGTTACGCACAGGCGTTAGCATGTTTCAACATCAAATCGCATACCCTCGGGAATACCAGTGCCCTCGGGCTTTGGCGGCTTGGCCAAGCAGCCAAGTTGTTTTAGCACCGACCGTACTAATCGACTCCACTTAGCGACTCCACTTAGCGACTCCACTTTTCGACCCCACTCAGCGCCCACATGAAGTTCAATCCACAAAGTCACCCCCTGATCCCAATCCTTCGCGGCATCCAAACCCACGAGGCGTCTGCAATTGCGCAAGCGCTTGTAGATCAAGGCTACGAGTGTGTAGAGGTACCTCTCAACTCACCTACCCCCTTTGCAACCCTCAAACTCTTGCGCCAAGCCTTTCCTGACTGGGTCGTCGGCGCGGGCACGGTTCTGAAAGTGGCGCAGGTCGAGGAGCTTGCCAGCTTGGGGGTCGATCTCATCCTGGCCCCTAATTGCAATCTGCGTGTAATAGAGAGGGCTCTAGGGCTTGGCATGCAGGTCATGCCCGGAGTCGCAACACCCAGTGAATGCTTCTCAGCCATCGATGCCGGTACGGATTTACTCAAGGCCTTTCCTGGAGAAATGATCAGCCCCAAAGTGGTCAAAGCCTGGAAGGCGGTCTTGCCCGCACAGGTTCAGCTCTTTCCCGTGGGCGGCATCACTGCACAAAATATGGCGAGCTATATTGAGGCGGGCGCGGACGGATTTGGTTTTGGTTCTGCACTTTACGCTCCCGGTGACAACCCAGAGCGCGTGTCCAACAAAGCTCGAGCCCTACGACAAGCCTGGGACGCCGCTCATGGGCGCTTTCAGGCTTAAATTAATCTCAACACACGAGCAATCATGGCCGCTAAAGTCATCCTCTTCGCCACACCAGTATTCTTTTTGCTCATCGCCCTGGAGCTGGCCTGGGGCTTCTACAAGGGTCGCAACACCTACCGGCTGAACGATGCCATCAATAGCATTTCGCTCGGCATTCTGAGTCAAATCACCGCTCTATTTGGGCGTGGCCTTCGCATCGGCATGTACATCCTTGCATACCAGTGGACGCAGCCTTGGGCGCTCGACTTCAAAGCTTTTTGGAGCACACCTTTAGGCTGGTTGCTTGCACTGATTTTTTACGACCTTTGCTATTACTGGCTACACCGCATGGGCCACGAAAGCGCTATTCTCTGGGCGGCTCATGTCGTCCATCACCAAAGCCAAGACTACAACCTCAGCACAGCCCTGCGTCAAACCTCTACCGGTTTTTTGTTTGGATGGATTTTCTATCTTCCCATGGCGCTCGCGGGCGTGCCCCCTGAAGTCTTCGCCGTCGTCGCTCTCATCGACCTGCTCTACCAGTTCTGGGTGCATACCGAGCACATCGGCAGGCTCGGCTGGTTTGATCGAGTGTTTTGCTCGCCGTCTAACCATAGAGTGCATCACGCCATCAATGATCGGTATTTGGATCGCAACTACGGCGGCATATTGGTGATCTGGGATCGAATCTTTGGAAGCTTTCAGGAAGAAAGTGAGGTCTGCGTGTACGGTACCCGGTCTCCGCTCAATAGCTGGAATCCGATCTGGGCGAATGTTGAGGTTTACGTATCTCTCGCGAAGCAGGCTTGGCGGGCTCCCTATTTGAAAGATAAATTTTTGGTTTGGTTTAAGCCGCCTGGTTGGCAGCCTAGAACACTTCATGCTCCGCGTCCAAACTTAAAGACGACCCTAAATAAGCCTAGTCAAGAGTTCGCGCAATCAACCTGGCGGCTCAAGCGCTTTAACCCACAGATCAGCCGAGCCAGAGCCATTTGGGCGCTCAGCGGCTTCGGCCTCGCACTGGCTTCGACGACCATCGTCCTCGCCAAAGCGCCCAAGCTCCCGGCTGGATCACTCTTTATTTCTTGCGTCCTGCTTTGCGTACTTATTTGGGGCATCGGCAAGCTGCTCGAGCCTGCGCAACAAGTAACGGCGGACGATCAAGGGTCGATTGGAGACCAAGCTTGAAGTGCAGCAGCTAGGCCTTCAAAAACTCTTCCTTGCCACCCAACCAATAATGCAAATGCTTGTCGCAATGCTCAGGAAAATCCCTGAGCATTTCGGCGGCAAATTTGCGAGCGAGTTCCACCCAGTCCACATCACGCTCCAAGTCCGCAAAGCGCAGCAAGGGCAGGCCCGACTGGCGAGCGCCCAGAAACTCACCGGGACCTCGAATTTGCAGATCTCGCCTGGCAATCTCAAAACCATCTTGAGATTCATACATGGTTCTCAGTCTTTGCTTAGCCGTCTCCGACATCGGGCTTTGGTAGAGCAGCACACAAATACTTTGCGCTGAACCGCGCCCTACCCGGCCACGTAACTGATGCAATTGGGCTAGACCGAAACGCTCAGCATGTTCAATGACCATAAGCGAGGCGTTGGGTACATCAACGCCCACTTCAATGACGGTTGTAGCCACCAAGACGGGAATTTCGCGAGCGACAAAGGCCGCCATCGTGGCCTGCTTTTCGGAACTCGGCATACGACCATGTAATAGGCCAACGTTCACAGGATCAAGTGCCGCGGCGAGATCCAACTGAGTGTTTATCGCGGTCTGTAAATCCAGCGCTTCGCTCTCTTCAATAAGCGGACATACCCAATACACCTGACGGCCTTCGGCCACCGCTTCGCGTACCCGATCAATCACCTCGTCGCGGCGACCACTACTCACTAGGCGAGTAGCAATCGCTTGGCGACCGGGAGGTAGTTCATCAATCACCGACACATCCAAATCCGCGTAATAGCTCATCGCTAAAGTGCGCGGAATTGGGGTGGCACTCATCATCAATTGGTGGGGTGTCTTTCCCTCGTAGCCGGCTGAGCGCAACTTGAGGCGTTGCTCCACACCGAAGCGATGTTGCTCATCAATAATTGCCAACCCCAATTTCGCGAACACCAAACTGGTTTCGATCAAGGCATGCGTGCCCACCACGAGATCCAACTCATGAGCGACCACCGCCGCGCGCACTCTTTTCTTTTCAGACTCTTTGAGCGATCCCGCTAATCGCGCACTTCGAATACCCAAGGTCTCTAAAAGTGGGGCGAGCTTCAAGTAATGCTGCTCCGCCAGAATTTCAGTGGGGGCCATAAGTGCCACTTGAAATCCGGCATCAATGGCCTGGCAAGCGGCCAGTGCGGCCACCACAGTTTTACCGCTACCCACATCGCCTTGCAAGAGTCGGTTCATCGGATTGATCAGTGCAAGATCACCTGCGATCTCGGCGACCACCCGCTTCTGTGCCTTCGTCAAAGCAAAGGGCAAGGCCGCCAGAAGCCCGCCCATCTTGGAATTTTTCGAGGGAGCGCGCAGCGCGTGCGCATGTTGCTCGGCTCGCGACAAACGCGCACGACGCAAGGACAATTGCTGAGCCAACAATTCGTCAAAAATAATACGCTGCCAGGCAGGGTCACTCTTCTCAGCCAAAGAGGCATGCGAAGCCTCAACCGGTGGCGCGTGCAAATACCGCAGTGCCGAATCCGTCGACATGCTCATCAAGCCAGAGTTGGCCTTCAGGCGTTGTAACAAAGGACCCGGCAAAGTTTCTGGCCATTGATACTGGGTCAAAGCCTTGCGGATCGCCGCGCGAATCATCGTTTGGCTAATACCGGCGCCAGTGGGATACACGGGTGTCAGACGGGTCGAAAGTGGCGTATCCTCACTGACCAGTCGGTAGCGCGGATGCAAGATCTCGCGACCAATAAAACCACCTCGTACCTCACCCACCACCCGAACCATCTGGCCCTCGGCGAATTGTTTCACTTGACTGCCGTAAAAATGGAAAAAGCGCAAGGTCATGCGCTCGCCATCTTGCTCAATATCCACCAGAAGGTTTTTGCGTGGACGAAGCACCACCTCACAGCGCGTCACCACGCCTTGCACTTGAACATGTTCTCCGGGCGCGACCGAGCCAATCGGAATCAGGCGGGTCTCGTCTTCATAGCGCATCGGTAAATGCAAGACTAAATCAAGGTCACGCCGCACACCCAATTTTGCGAAACGCTCCAGACCTGAGGTCTGAAAGACAACGGGCGCAAGCGAACGGCGCTTAACGGCCGCACCACCTGCAGCTTTCTTCTTAGGCGCGGAGACTGAGGCTTTTTCGCTCAAAATTTCAACACCGACAAAACCATCAAAACCGAATGCTCAACTAAACAACCAGAATGGCCTCAATCTCAAACTCTGCACCTTTCGGCAGCGAAGCCACCCCAATCGTCGAGCGTGCAGGATAAGGCGCTTTGAAGCTGCGCTTCATGGCCTCGTTGACCACCGCAAAGTTAGCAAGATCGGTGAGGAACAAGGTCAGCTTCACCGCATGGTCCAGAGACCCTCCACCGGCTTTCGCTACTTCGCTGAGGTTTTTGATCGCTTGCTCCACCTGTGCCTCGAAACCGCCTTCAACCAAGTTCCCGGTCGAGGGGTCCAAGCCTATCTGGCCTGAGCAAAAAACCATCGAACCGAGCTTCACGGCCTGAGAATACGGCCCAATCGCAGCCGGGGCATCACTGGTTTGAATTACGCTTCTTGTCATGGCAGGGACCTCGCAAAGATCGGTTGAGAGACAGCAAATTAGAGTGCTCTAAGTCTCGAAGCTTAACTTGAAAGTGCCGGTCTTGTGTTTTAGTCCTTTCAAGCATTAGGTTTCGCCCCTGGTAGGTTCAAGTTGTGCGCGGATTGTCGCGAGCGATGTGCGGTGATCAAGGCATTTGCCTGATCCGGTGCATCGGCTAGAATATTTGGGTCAAGGCCAGCTTGGCTGGTATGAGATTATTAAAATGATGAAATCAAGCCCAAACATAGTCAACGCCGACAAAGGTGGACTCCCTACCGCCCAGACGCATTGGAGCCTATACCTGCTCGTCGTCGCCCTCACCATTTTGGCGGCTGCAGCAGGGTCCATCGCGTCCATCACCGCCCCAGAGTTTTACATCGCTCTCAAGCGGCCGAGCTGGGCTCCACCATCATGGCTTTTCGGCCCAGCTTGGACGATCCTTTACACACTGATCGCCCTTGCCGCCTGCCTGGCATTGAAAACAAAAGGTTGGCCCGCGAGTAAGTCTGCGCTGATGATTTACTTTGGTCAACTTATCCTCAATGGGTTGTGGACCTGGCTTTTCTTCCAATGGCGGCTTGGCGGCCTGGCCACGTTGGAGATTGCGATTCTGTGGGTCGCCATTGGTTTCACCGTGAGCGCTTTTTGGAAGATTCGACCTTTGGCAGGCGCATTGCTCTTGCCTTACTGGGCGTGGGTAAGTTTTGCCAGTGCATTGAGTTTTAGCATTTGGCGACTTAATCCTGGAGTTCTCTAACCGCACCTTGGGTAGAAGAAATCGACGCCGAATTAGAAATCGACGCCGAATTTTACGAGGGACTATGGGCATCGAAAAGTCCGAGATGGACCAATTTCTCGCCAATCGTAGCCCACGTCCTTGTGCTGCCCAGCCACCTAAGATTCCAGCATGGGACAATGCTCTAAAACCAGAAAGCATTGAACATGAGCATCCTTCCTCCCACGCATCAGCTAGCCAAAAACGAAGCTAACGAGGCAGCTAAAAAATCTGCCTCACCGTCACCCGATCATCGCACCGCCGTCGGCACTTACCTGGGCGCTCTCATCCGTCGCCCAGGTGGTGCGGGTAAGGCCGCCCGAAATAGCAGCGCCGAGCAAAGCGCAAGCGCTCCACAAAGCACCGCCCACAGCGGCGATATCCAGATACGCGGGGCCAGGCAAAACAACCTCAAAAACCTATCACTCGACATCCCCACACACGAGTTAGTGGTTGTCACCGGCGTCTCAGGCTCCGGTAAAAGCTCGTTAGTTTTCGATACCCTTTACGCCGAAGGGCAGCGCCGCTACGTCGAAACATTCTCCGCCTATGCCCGACAGTTTCTCGACCGCATGGACAAACCCCAGGTTGACCGTATCGACGGTGTGCCTCCCGCTATTGCTATTGACCAAACTAACCCAGTACGCACCTCGCGTTCTACCGTGGGCACGATGACCGAGCTGAACGACCACCTCAAGCTCCTGTTCGCGCGGGTTGCCACCTTGCATTGCCGTCAATGTCAGAAACCGGTGTCACGCGATACCGTTGCCAGTATTCATGATTCGCTTAAGGCCAAAGTGCTTGTAGCAAGCAGCGCAGCAGCGGCGCTCAAGAATGCCAAGTCGCCCGCACAAGGCGAGAACGCGCCCACCCTTGAGCCCCGGGTACACGTCTGCTTCACCGTCAACATCCCCGCCAACTTCAAAGAAGAAGAAATCGAGCAGTACCTCACCGCTCAAGGCTATACCCGTATTCAAGAGCGCATCACCAAGAAAGACGGCTCACTTGCACTGGTCGTTACCCAAGATCGCTTCCGCATTTCCAGTGCCGAGAAAGAGCGGGTAAGTGAAGCCATTGAAATGTCGCTCCAGCGCGGCCAAGGCAAGATCGTCATCTACCTGCTCGACGACGAGCAACAAAAAGCCCAGGTCCTGCACTACTCCAGCACCCTGCACTGCCCCACCTGCGATATCGACTACAGCGACCCGTTGCCCAGCCTCTTCTCTTTCAACTCGCCCCTCGGCGCTTGCGAGACCTGCCGAGGCTTTGGCCGGGTGATTGGCGTGGACATGGGCTTGGTCATTCCGGATGAATCTTTAAGCATCGAAGACGGTGCCGTCAAACCTTGGCGCACCGAGAGCTTCAAAGAAACCATGCGCGACATTGCGCGCCATGCCCCCGGCGTTGGCGTGCCGCTCGATGTGCCGTGGAACCAACTCAGCCAAAAACATAAAGACTGGGTGATCAAAGGCGGCGACGATTGGAAAGGCAACTGGACCAAGCAATGGTTTGGCATCGACCGCTTTTTTGGCTGGCTGGAAAGCAAGGCCTACAAGATGCATGTAAGAGTGTTGCTGTCCAAGTATCGGGCTTATACGCCTTGTACGGCTTGTCATGGTGCGCGCTTGAAACCGGATGCTTTGTTGTGGCGTTTGAAGAGTACAGACGTAGGTGCGGGCGCAAGCGTTAACATCCAAGAACTCTCTTTAATGGCCATCGACCGAGTCCTTGAGCTTATGCACCAACTCAAGCTCCCAGGCGTACTAGACGAAGCCACCGAACTCCTCACGACTGAAATCAAAGCCCGCCTCAACTACCTCTGCAAAGTAGGTCTGGGCTACCTCACCCTGGATCGCCAAAGCCGCACCCTCTCCGGCGGAGAAGTGCAACGCATTAACTTGACCACGGCATTAGGCACCTCCCTGGTCAACACCCTATTCGTACTAGACGAGCCCAGCATTGGCCTGCACCCGCGCGACATGGCCCGCATTATCGAAGTGATGCACTCCTTGCGCAACGCCGGTAACTCCCTGGTAGTGGTCGAGCACGACCCGCAAGTGATGTTCGCCGCCGACCGTATTCTGGACATCGGCCCCGGCCCCGGCAGCAAGGGCGGCGAAATCGTCTTTTATGACGATGCCTCCAAACTCCTCGACGCCCAAACCCTCACCGCCGACTACCTCAGCGGCCGCAAGCAGGTAGACATCATCGAGCCGAAACGGGTCGATACCAAAACCCCGCGCCTGGTGTTGGAAGGCGCGAGCGAGAACAACCTCAAGCATGTCTCGGTGGATATTCCGCTGGGGCGCTTCGTGGTGCTCACCGGAGTATCCGGCTCGGGCAAATCCACCCTGCTGCAAAACGTCCTGCACCCCGCGCTCTTAAAACGCAAAGGCAAACCCACCGAAACCCCCGGCAAGTTTGATCGCTTACTCGGCGACGATTGGCTAGCCGATGTGATGTTCGTGGACCAAAGCCCCATCGGCAAAAGTTCACGCAGTAACCCGGCCAGCTACATCGGTGCCTGGGACGTGATCCGCAAACGCTTTGCCGCGCTCGACCTCTCCAAAGAACGCGGCTACACCGCCGGCACCTTCAGCTTTAACTCCGGTGATGGCCGTTGCCCGACCTGCGGCGGCAGTGGCTTTGAGCATGTGGAAATGCAGTTCTTGTCGGACGTGTATCTGCGCTGCCAAGATTGCGATGGCAAACGCTTCCGGGCTGAGATACTCGAAGTCAAAATGTCGGTAAAAATGCCCGTGCACGAAGCCGTCAAAGTGCAAGAAACACCAGTGGGCGATGCGCGCTGGGTCACTACCGCATCAGGCAGCTTAAAGATCGTCGATGCCGAGTTATCTGTCGCCGACATCCTTGAGCTAACAGTAGAGCAAGCCCTGCACGTCTTCTCCATGGACAAAGACCTGCGCCGCGCCCTCATCCCCCTCATCGACGTGGGCCTGGACTACCTGCGCCTCGGCCAACCCGTGCCCACCTTGAGCGGCGGCGAAGCGCAACGGCTCAAACTCGCGGGCTTCCTCGCCGAAGCCTCTCAAAAAACCGTCAGTGAACTCAGCAAAAACGCCTTCGGCCATGTGCTCAAAGGCGGCACCTTGTTCATGTTCGATGAGCCGACGACGGGACTGCATTTTGATGATGTGGCGAAGCTGCTCAAAGCGCTGCGCAAACTACAAAACCTCGGTCATTCACTGATTGTGATTGAACACAACCTGGATGTGATCCGAAGTGCGGACTGGATTATTGACCTTGGCCCAGAAGGCGGCGAGGCCGGTGGCGAGTTGGTCGTGGCCGGGCCGCCGAGCGTGGTGATGGAATGCCTCGCCTCGCATACTGGACAGGCTTTGATAGCTTACGAACAGCAACTCAAAACCGGTTTCTCAGTGAACGGCTCGAACCAAGTAGGGTCCGTCATGGAGCCCTCGTCGAAGTATCTCGCGGCAAGCGCCAACCTAGCCAACAACAGCACCCAAGCCACCAGTAGAAACGCCGACGGCAGCCGAGGCAGCCAAGGCCGCACCGAAGCCGACGAGCAACGCGACTCCATCCTCCGCCAACGCGCCGTCAACAACATCGTCGTCCACAAGGCCCGCGAGCACAACCTCAAGAACCTGGAAGTCGAAGTCCCGCGCAATAAAATGACGGTGATTACCGGTGTCTCCGGCTCCGGTAAATCCACCCTCGCCTTCGACGTCATCTTTGGCGAAGGCCAGCGCCGCTACCTGGAATCGCTCAACGCCTATGCGCGGCAATTTGTGCAGCCCTCCTCGCGCCCCGATGTGGACGGCATCTTCGGCATACCGCCGACCGTCGCCATCGAGCAGCGCACCAGCCGAGGCGGCCGCAAGAGCACGGTCGCCACCCTCACCGAGATCTATCACTTCCTGCGCCTGCTGTATGTCAAGCTCGGCATTCAGTATTGCCCCACGTGCAAGATCGCCATCGAGCCACAAAGCTTCGACAGCATCGCCGCACGCATCCTCAGCGAATATCGCGGCCAGCACATTGGCTTGCTCGCTCCGCTGATCACGCGCCGCAAAGGCATCTACACCGATCTCGCCAAATGGGCCAATGCCAAGGGCTTCAGCCACCTGCGCGTGGACGGCGAATACCTGCCCACCCTCAAGTTCCCCAAGATCGACCGCTACAACGAGCACGACATTGAGCTACCCGTGGCCGACCTCCTCGTCGACCCCGCCAACGAAGCTGAGCTGCGCACCAAACTCAAACAAGCGCTCGATCTCGGCAAAGGCGTGGTGATGGCCGTCAGCTCACTGCAAAACCTTAAAACAGAAATCGCCAAAGGCAACGTCACCGGCAAAGGCGCCGACACACCCACGCGAATTTTCTCAACCAAACGCGCTTGCCGATCGTGTGGCACCAGTTTCGCCGAACTCGACCCGCGCCTGTTCTCCTTCAACAGCAAAATCGGCTGGTGCGAGAGCTGCACCGGCACCGGTTTTAAACTGCCCGTGGAATCCGCCGCCAACCTTGCCAAAGCCAAACGCCGCGCCAACAAACAAAGCGCCGCCGAGAACCGCCAAGAAGCCATGCAAGAGGAGCTCAAGAGCGAAATGCGCGGCCTGGAGCACCAGGTAGACGAGGACAGCGGCGTAAGCCTGCCCTGCGAGCCCTGTGGCGGCCAAAGGCTCAACCCGGTGGCCCTCAACGTGTTAATGAAACAAGAATCCATCACCGAGATGACCAGCCTCTCCGTACTCGACGCCATCCAATGGGTAGACGAGCTAGCCTTCAAAGGAAGAGAGGTCGAAATCGCCCGCGACGTGGTCAGCGAAATCCATTCGCGCCTGAGCTTCCTGCGCGACGTAGGCCTGGGCTACCTCTCGCTCGGCCGCAGCGCGCCTACGCTGTCCGGTGGCGAAGCCCAACGCATCCGCCTCGCCGCACAATTGGGTAGCAACCTGCAAGGCGTGTGCTACGTGCTGGACGAACCCACCATCGGCCTGCACCCGCGCGACAACCTCGTGCTGCTCGACACCCTGGACGCCCTCAAAGCCAAAGGCAACACCCTACTGGTGGTCGAGCATGACGAAGACACCATCCGCCGCGCCGACCACATCATCGACATCGGCCCCGGCGCAGGTCGACTCGGCGGTGAGGTGACCGCCACCGGCACCTACGCGCAAATCTGCGCCAACCAAAACAGTCTCACCGGCAAGTACCTCGCCAACCCCATCCAACACCCCAAGGAAACCTTACGCAAAATGGGTGCAGAGCGCCCCGTGCTGCGCATGATCGCCCCCAAACTACACAACCTCAGCGAAAAGAAAGTAGACATCCCGCTCGGCGCACTCACCGTCATTACCGGTGTCTCCGGCTCCGGCAAATCAACACTAGCGAGAGACTTACTACTCACCAACCTAGCCGCCCAAGTAGGTGCCAAAAACGCCCGCCGAGGCAAAGAATGGATCGCCCCACCCTGGACGGGTCTGGAGCGAATCGAAGGCTGGGAAGCGGTCGAGCGAGTGCTGGAAGTAGACCAAACCCCCATCGGCAAAACCCCAAGAAGCTGCCCCGCCACCTACATCGGCTTTTGGGACAACATCCGCCGCCTATTCGCCGACGCCAGCGAATCCCGAGTGCGCGGCTACGCCCAAGGCCGCTTCTCCTTCAACGCCGCCGGTGGAAGGTGCGAAGCCTGCGGCGGAGCCGGAGTGCAAACCATCGAGATGAACTTCTTGCCCGATGTAAAAGTGCATTGCGACGTATGCGACGGCCAACGCTTCAACCGCGAAACCCTGCAAGTACACCTGCGCGGAAAGAGCATTGGCGACGTGCTCAAAATGAGTATTGATGAGGCAGTGGATTACTTCTCGGCCCACCCGGCGATTCAGCATCCTTTGTTGTTGCTACAGGATGTGGGGCTGGGGTATTTGACTTTGGGGCAGCCTAGCCCAACCCTGTCGGGCGGTGAGGCGCAGCGGATTAAGCTCGTGACAGAGCTTGCTAAGGTGCGGGACCTTGGGCGGTTTAAGCCTCCGCATACTTTGTATGTGCTGGATGAGCCTACTGTGGGACTACATATGGCGGATGTGGAGAAGCTGGTTAAGGTGATGCATCGGTTGGTGGATGCGGGGAATACTCTTGTTGTGGTTGAGCACAACCTAGATGTTTGGGCTGAGGCTGATCATATTATTGACTTGGGGCCTGAGGGTGGAACTAACGGTGGGAGGGTGGTTTCGGTGGGGCCTCCACGTGGTCTCGCCTCGAAAAACAAGACCTACACTGAGCGAGCCCTCGCAGGGTTTCTTTTGTCCGCCTAGCAGTCTGGGCTTTGCCGGGCACTAAACGCGGTTCTAACTTTACGCAGCGCCTCCTCTAAGCGGCTCTGACTTCGCTCAGCAGATCGGGATGGCGATCCAGCACCCTCAGCAACTTGACCAAGGCCAGCGGGGGTTTGGTCTTGCCGTTCTCGTAGCGGGAAAACGCATTCACGCCGCCACCAAAAATATCAGCAGCTTCCCGTTGGTCAAGATCGAGCTTTTTGCGCACCCTGGCAATATAGGCGGGGTCAACATACGCGGCGTTTACTTGCCGCTGAAACTCCCCAAGCAATTCGCTGTAACGGTCGCCATGCTCGCGGTTCAACACCACTTCGCCGCAGGCCGGACAAAAATCACCCGTCACCGCTGGAATGGTGGTGCTTTCGCCCTTGTAAACGTAGGGCATATCGCGGGTATCGTGGATCAGTTTCGCCGCTCCACAGCAGGGGCATTTCATGGTCACAGCTCCTTGATGGAGAACATGCCAGACAGATCATTGATGCCCAGCTCGCGTGCGCCGCCAAACGCGCTTGCCGTCGCCCTCACATGCCCACCTTCGACCAGCGCCCGAACTTCCGACAGCTTGCAGTGAGGCGTACTTTTCTCCATATCAAATTATAACCTAGTTGGTTTATTTTGCAAGTAGGTTAATGAACCAATCTTGCAGGGCTTTTCGCATGACAAGCCGATCTCTCTTAAGAAATGAGCTTGGCTTTTTTTACCGCCGCCGCTGACGACCACCAGATGCGCTTGCCGCTCTTTCGGCACCGGCTGTAATCTGCAACTAGAATGTAAATACGATCTCGCCAAAGCCAAGCGCAAAGACAAGAAGCAATCGGCAACCAAAAAACCCAAGACCATGCCCTGCCACCTACATCGGCTTTTGGGACAACATCCGCCGCCTATTAGCCGACGCCAGCGAATCCCGAGTGCGCGGCTACGTCCAAG
>JANOPA010000136.1:0-33054 GCA_031421635.1 Betaproteobacteria bacterium
CAAGGCAATCAGGACCGCAATACCATTGGTAAAGCCAATGACGATGGACACAGGAATGAACCGAACCAAGTTCCCCAGCTTGAGCATACCCATGAGGAATAACAGTACCCCAGCGAACATGGTCGCCAGCATGAGGTTGGCTACACCGTATCTTGCGACGATACCAAAAACAATCACAATGTAAGCTCCGGCTGGGCCTCCAATTTGAACTGAGGATCCGCCTAGAGCCGAGATTAGAAACCCTGCGACAATAGCGGTGAAGATTCCAGCTTCGGGTTTAAGTCCGGAGGCAATCGCAAAGGCCATAGCGAGCGGCAAGGCGACAATGCCGACCGTTACTCCGGCCGAAAGATCGGCCAGGAAAGTGGAGCGCGGATAGCCGTTTAAAAGCTCTAGAGCGCGAGGGCGGAATCTAAAACCAAAGTTCATGCTTCGCAGTGTACTTTGATATCGTTTGATGTGGATTTGAGGAAAATCAATGGAAACTACTGCGCAGACTTCGGCGAATCGTCCCCTGAAAATCGATTTTGTGTCGGACGTCGCCTGCCCTTGGTGCGCCGTAGGATTGGGTGCCTTGGAGCAAGCGATCCGAAATCTGGGGAGCGAGTTCAAAACGGAGATTCATTTTCAACCTTTTCAGCTCAATCCCGATATGCCTCCAGAAGGGCAGGACATCACCGAACATTTAACCCAGAAGTACGGCTCAAGCGCCGCACAGCAAGAAAAAACCTATGAGGCGATCCGTCAGCGCGGCGCCGAAGTTGGCTTTGATTTCCGCCTGGGCGGTCGTGGTCGCACCTGGAACACCTTTGATTGTCATCGTCTTTTGCATTGGGGCGGTGAGCTTGATGAGGCCGCCAGCCAAGCATCGCCAGAGAAGCCGTCGCATATTCAGGCGCAGCTCAAGAAAGAGATGCTGAAGGCCTACTTCACCGAAGGGAAGAATCCGGCCGCACGCGAAGTGCTGCTGGCGATTGCCGAACGTTTAGGATTAGATAGCAGCCGCGCTGCCGCGATTTTGGATAGTGACGAGTATGCAGCCGAGGTCCGGGCCAGACAGCACTTTTACGCCAGTCATGAGATTCACGCGGTGCCTGCCATCATCATTAATGATCGCCACTTAATTTCGGGTGGGCAACCGGTGGAAGTGTTTGAGCAGGCGCTACGGCGCATTGCTGAGCAGAGCTCCGACGAGGCAAGTTAGGAGGCTGGCACGCCTTCTGCCGCCCAGCCTCCTAGAGGGTGCTTGAAGTGACGCTTGTGCTCGACCTTACTGGGGTTCGATCTTCGCGTCTCTTGCGATCTTTTGATATTTCGTAATCTCAGATTTCACAAAGCCCGAAAACTCTTCCGTGGTCATCGGCTTGGCGCGCACTCCACCCTTCGCGTAAGCGGCTTTGACTTCCGGATCTTGCATGGCGCGATTGATATCCGCGTTGATTTTTTGAACGACCGTTGTCGGCGTACCCGTGGGCGCCCAAACCCCAAACCAGAGTCCGAGTTCGAATCCGGGGTTGCCTTGTTCGGCAATCGTCGCAATATCGTTAACCTCTTCTGACCTTGCACTGGTCGTCACGCCGAGTGCCTTGAGTTTGCCGCCCTTGATTTGCCCGATCACGGTGCTCATTGGTGCCATGTAAAAGGCCGTACGACCGGCGATGGTGTCTTGGATGGCCTCCGGCGAGCCCTTATAGGGAATATGAATCAGTTGAATTCCCATGGCCTGATTGAAATACTCAGCCGCCAAGTGGGTGGAGCTGCCCAGCCCTGCCGAGGCGAAGGGAATGTCGCTTGGCTTGGCCTTGGCCGCCGCGACCAGGTCCTTGATATTCGAGTAAGGTCCATTGGACGAGGTCACCATCGCATAAGGGGTGACTCCCAAAAGATTGACATCAATCAAACTCTTGCCCGGATCGTACGGCAGTTTTTTGTAAATGGCTGGGTTAGCCGCATAAGAGGCAGATTGCACGAGAAGCGTGTAACCATCGGCGGGTCCGCTCACCACTGCACCGGTGCCAATCAAGCCGCCAGCGCCAGGACGGTTCTCGATGATGACCGGTTGCTTCCAAAGCTCGGTTAGATACTTGGCCACGATTCGTGCGGCGATGTCCGCACCTGAGCCTGGTGTTAAAGGAACGATGAATTTCACCGGACGATCCGGGAAGCTTTGGGCCTGCACGGCGTTGGGTAACGCGCTTAAGGCGAGGATGCTTGAGAGAGCGCTAAGAAGAAGGTGTTTACGTGGAGTGGTCATGGCATCCCTTAATGAATTCCGCTGTCCAAAAACTCACGCAAAATCTGATTGAAAGCATGAGGCTGTTCGATGTTGACAATGTGTGCTGCGTTATCGATGATGTACATTTTCGAATGGGTAATCATGCGGTGCAAGACGGTGGCCTGATCGACCGTGCAGGCCGGGTCCTGGGCTCCAACGATTACTAAGGTAGCTGCCTTGATTTTGAGGAGCATGGTCGTTTGCGCCATGTCCCGAACCGCACTGGCGCAGCCAAGATAGCCTTCCAAAGAGGTGCCAAGAATCATCTCTCTCACCCGTTTAATTTCCTCGGGTGCCTTGGCCGCGAAGCCTTCCACAAACCAGCGTTTGAGCGTGCCGTCGGCCAAGCCCGCAATGCCGTCCTTGCGGGCAATGGCGAAGCGTTCTTCCCAAAGCGAGCGTGGCGGCATTTCGCTCGCGGTATCGCACAAACCAAGGGACAGCACTCGCTCAGGGTGATTGGCGCCAATATACTGACAAATCATGCCGCCCATCGAAAGGCCGACCAGATGTGCCTTGGAAATTTTTAAGGCGTCCATCAAGGCGACCAAGTCTTGTGCCAACAAGGCAATGCTGTAGGGACCGGAGGTCACCTGGGTGTTGCCGTGGCCGCGCGTGTCATAGCGCAGGACACGGTATTTGTCGATAAGCGCGGGCAAGGTGTCGTCCCACATGGCGAGCGAGGACATCAAGCTATTGCTCATCACCACGACGGGAGCATTCGCCGGACCTTCGAATTGGTAGGCCATATTGATGCCATTGGCTTGAATGTTTTGAATCACGGTCTCTCCAAAAAAATAAAGTAAGTGCGTGTTTGAGTTCAGCGAAATGTTAGGCCGATGGCTTCTAACGAACGGCACGCACCTGAACCGTATCGCGTCCGCACTGGGTACGGACACCTTTGCCGCAACTCATTGGCTTGAGTTGCGTGTCAACGCAAACTCGCACCTCTTCTAGCTCTTTTCCAGAGCAGCGCAGACTCAGGCTATCTTTGTTCAGGCCTGGATTGGCGGCGATAAACTCGCCGAGAATTTGCTCGACAGACAGGTATCGAGAGGCGTCCGGCGCTTGAAAGTCTTTGGGTAGGCGTACCGCTGCGAAAGCGCGATCAGCGAGTGCCAAATACTCATCGGCGGAGAGGCCAGTGCAAGTGCCATGCTTCTTCCATTCGTGATGAATCAACTTTTCGCTCGGCATGAACGCTAGGGTTTTTTGTATGACCGCTTGACTCGGCTGACTGGTCGCAGGGCAGTCCTCAGGATAGCCACCGGCGGATTTCTGTGGCCAAAGACCGTGTAAAACAAAGCCAAAACCTCGGCCTCCACATTGGCGTTGATCATTGGGATGGCTGACACAATATGCGGGTGACCACGATAGGCTGACCAGGTAGTAATCAAAATCGCCGGTTTGGTTGTTTTGTGCGCTTGAGCCGCCATGCTTAGGAGAACCACCTTCAGAGGGACGATTCCCGCCCTTGCTTTGAGAGCCCTGCTGAACGCTTTTACCCTGGCCTGAATGCTTCGGCTCAGGATTGCCCGGATTGGATTGAAACTGCCAGGCGCCAATGGCTGCAACGATGATGCCTACGACAAGGCGAACGAGGGTTTTTGTGTTCATCGCCCGAATTGTACGAGGACTCAAAGGGGCGGGGCATACGACGGCTCAATCTATGCTTCTCGATGACTTTTGCTGGATTATCGGACCGGCCACTTGCCGCGCTCGGCCAGCCCAAAAAATTCGATGACGGCTGCATTAAAGGCCGCAGGCTCTTCCAGGTTAATTGCATGCCCAGTGTTCGGACAGATCCACAACCCAGCGCTGCGAATTTTTTGTTTGAGGAAGAGATTGGTTTGCAGGCACGGCTCGTCTTCGTCGCCGACCGCCAGGAGCGTTGGTATCGTGAGTGCTGAGAGCGCAGCGCCTGCTTCATGCAAAGAGGGGCGCAAGGCTTGATAGCGGCTGACCGTATGGCTCATGCCTTGGACGGAGTGCTCTTGCAAGTGACTTAAAAATTCTTTCCAGGCGCGCGGGTCTTTTTTGAACAACTGAATGCGGGTGGGGCTGTGGGCGGTAAGGTCCGCCATGGCATGCATGCCCTTATCGAGAAAGTCCCGACCCAGCGCTTCAGATTGTGAGCGCCATTCCTTGTGTATTTCGGGGGGCGATCCCGTACCTACTCCCGCGACGACCAGGGCGCTGGCTAGCTCGGGATAACGTAGACCGAACTGCAGGGTCGCATAAGCTCCCATACTCAGGCCAACAATATGAGCCTTACTAATCGCGAGCGCACGCATCACGGCCGCGATATCGTCGCGTGACTGTTCCCAGCCGTAACTCTGCGCGGAGGTCGGCACGTCGGAGGGCGGATAGCCACGCGCGTTAAAAGTAATACAGCGATATTGTCTGGAAAAATATCGCACCTGCGCCTCCCATTCGCGATGGTCCGCTCCAAATTCATGGACAAAGACAATCGGATAGCCTTTGCCGGTTTCTTCCACATACAGGTTCGCGCCGTCGGCAGTGATCATGGCCATGAGGAGTCCTTAAAGAAAGGTTGGTTATTTAACAAGAGCCAGCGCAAACCCGGGCACGTAGGTGACCAGCATCAATACCACTAGCATCATCGCAACAAAAGGCATGATGGCGCGGGCCACAGGGTAAAGCTTCATGCCACTGATAGCCATGCCCACAAACAAACAGTAACCAATCGGCGGTGCTGCCATGCCGATTGCGACATTGGTCACGATCATGGCTCCAAAATGAATGGGGTCGACCTGAAACTGGTTTGCAATTGCGATGAGCATAGGGCCGAGAATGACCATGATGGCAATCTCGTCCATGACGGCGGCGAGTAAGAAAAAGCCCAGGTTAAGGATAAATAGCATTAACCATTTCTCATGAATGTGAGAGCCAAGCCAGGCCGCCATTTTGGTGGCCATTTGTTCTTGCGCCACCAAAAAACCAAAGCCTGATGAGACGGCCACGATAGCCATGACGATCGCACTCACGGACATGGCCCGCGCAAATACGGCGGGGAGTTCGGCGAACTGGAGACGCTTTTCGATGACCAGGCCAACGAACAAGGCGTAGATACAGGCCACCACGGCCGCCTCGGTGGGTGTGAAGGCGCCGCCGTAAATGCCGCCCAAGATCACGACCGGGGCAAGCAAAGCCCAGATGCCCTCTTTTAAAGCCGATTTGATCTCGGAGAAACTCGCACGTACTTCGCGAGGACGGCGCTCCTTGACGGCTTGGTAGGTCACGATAAGCATCATCCCAGCCGCCATAAGCAGGCCTGGCAAAACGCCCGAGAGAAAAAGTTTGGAGATGGATTGCTCAGCGATCACACCCCAAATCACGAACGCAATGGACGGAGGAATAAGTGGAGCTAAGATACCGGCGCTGACAGTGAGCGCAGTGGCGTACGCCTTGTTATAACCACGCTCCGCCATGGCTGGAATCATCACAGTACCGATGGCCGCAGTGGTTGCAGGTGCCGAGCCGCTGACCGCTGCGAAGACCAGGGCCGCGACCACCGTGACATGGCCCATGCCCCCGGGCAGATGGCGCACGAACACGTCGGCGACTCGCACGAGTCTTTGGGAGAGGCCCCCAGCGGACATCAATTCACCGGCCAGCATAAAGAAAGGAATCGCTAACAAGCTAAAGCTTTGTGTGCCCGCGATGAGCGTCTGTGGCAAGAGCATGGGCTCAATGCCGGAGTTCAAGATCACCGCCAATACGCACAGCGCAATCGCAAAGGCGAAAGGCACGCCAAGAATAACCAGTACGGCAAATCCCAGGCTCAAGATCAAGGTAGTGGTGCTCACAGTGTGGGCTTGTCCATCAAGACATGTTCCAGCGCAAAAATCGCAATCAAGATCCCGGACACCGGCGCACTTGCATAGAGCCACGCAATTGGATAACCAATGGCTGCCGAAGTCGTTCCAAAGGAGTCACGCACGTAATTGACTCCGGACCAGGCGATCACAAAACCGAGTGCGGCGATGACCAACCAAATGATTTGGTTGGCACGATGGCGAAGCATGGGGGGCAGCCGGTCGATGAGCAAATCCATACGCACATGGATGGAGTGTCGAACTCCAAGCGCTATTGAGAGCAGCATGACCCAACTAAAACAGCCGAGCGCCAATTCCTCGCTCCAGGACAGCGCCTGGCCCATGACAAAGCGCATGAAGACCTGGAGAGCTAGGGCAAGCAACATCGTGACCGCAAGTGCGACGATGATTTTTTGTAAGACGCTCGCTAGCCCGTCGAGTGCCGATTTCAAGGTCGCCATTTAAAGCCGTGATACCCGCTTCTGATGCATAGCCACTTACTTCGCTGCGGCCAAGACTTGATCAAGCAAGGGGCCGGAATCGCCTTTGCGGAACTTCTCGTAAACAGGGGCAACCGACTTTCTGAACGGTGCAACGTCGGCAACTACGTTGATCTTCATGCCTTGTTTTTCAAGGGTTTTCAAAGTGGAATTGGCGTCAGCGGCTGCGACTTGGCGCTGAATTGCAGTGGCCGATTTGCTGGCGCTTAAAACCGCTGCGCGCTGTTCCGGGTTGAGCTTATCCATGGCGCGCTTGCTTATGACCAAGCCGATCATCGAGTAAGTGTGATTCGTGAGCGATAGAAATTTAGTCACTTCGTAGTACTTGTTAGCTTCAATGACGGCGATTGGAATTTCCAAGCCATCAATCGTGCCTTGCTGTACGGCGGTAAATGTTTCGCCCCAAGCCATCGGTACCGCCGCGCCGCCCAAAGAGTTGAACATATCGATGAACATAGGGTTTTGCATGACCCGGTATTTCACGCCTTGCACGTCGGCAGGAGTGTTGACCGGGCGTTTGTTGTTAATCATGTTGCGAAACCCGCCTTCCATGAAGCCTAGCACTTGAATGCCTTTGGCACTCAGCCGCTTGGCTAGCTCGGCACCTACGGCGCCATCCAGTACACGATGGGCTTGCGCTTGATTGGCGAACAGAAATGGTAGATCGTTCACTCGAAAAGAGGGTTCGATTTGAGCGATCACCGCATTGGTAATAATGCCCGCGTCGACCGTGCCAAAGCGCATGCCTTCAAGCATGGGGCGCTCGTCGCCCAATTGGCGGTTGGGGAAGAGCTGCACTTCGACCGTGCCGCGTGTCTCACGCTCAACGGCGCTTTTGAAGGCGCGCGCACCGACTGCATACGGGTCCTGAGCGCCATCGGCGGTGGTCCAGCCGAGTTTGATAATCGCTTTTTGGGCGAAAGCCGGCGCGCTGCTACTCAAGCCGACCACCAAAAGGGTCGTAGCGATAGCCGAGGCGAATGACATGAGGGATGTTGGTTTAGAAATCATTTTGGTCTCCGAAAATTTAAGAATACTTGCTCTATGGGTGTTGCCTGACGTCGTACTGAGTGCGCTGCTGCTGCCTACTTTTGGCATGGACTAATTAGTTTGAGCCCTAGCGTCGCCAATAGAGCTGGGTGGGGTTGTCCACCAACGTCGCTGAAATGCTTGCGTTGCCGGGATACTCGATAGGCCCCCGAGAGTTTTACCCAAATTCGGCCGTCACGGAGGAGGCTAAGCATGTTCGCAACCCCCGGATTTCCTAGCCCCATACTGGCGTCAGCATGACCAAAATGATCAACGACGACGGGCAAGCCAAGGTCCACAATTTTATGGAGTAGCTTGGGATCGGTGGAAACATCGATGAGCACTTGAATGTGCCAATCGAAAGGGCGAACTAGATCGGCGATGCTCGCCAAGCCCTTGATGTTTGCACCTCCAGCAAACAGTGCGTTGCAGCGGGTGCCACGGGCCCCCAAGGCGTCCCAGCGAGCAATTTGCTCCCGACTTGTGTCGGCGTAGGCGACCGCAACGCCGCGCATCCAGGAGCTGTTCTTGGCCAGTGCGTCCTCAAACGATTGATGGTCTCGACCATAGACGCTAGGGTGTACCAGCACTGCCCGATCAAGGCCTAAAGTGTCACAGAGCTGACGATGATCGGCCAGCGTGGCCGGGGTTGGGGTGTAGCTTCTTGGTGTGGCGTAGGGATGGGTCCCTTCGCCTTCGAATATATGGAAATGGCAATCGCAAGCCCCTTCGGGCAAGCTATATCGTGCTGGACTCGATGCGGGTATAAAGGGCAGGTAGCTCATGGAATTTTCTGCCCCCTCATGCAAATTACTTGGGCGCCGCTGCCTGTTGGGCCGCCATAAATTCTTTTTTGTCCCCATTCACTTTAAGTGCGGAAGGGCGCTCGCCAATCATCTTGGTGTAGGTCTTCCAATCGATGCCAGCTTCGGCTAAGAGATCGACGCCGTACACAATTTTAGTGGCGCTGCCAATCAGCGGTAAGTGCACGAAGGCCGACATGTCCGCTTGCGTGAAGCTGGCGCCACCAATATAAGGACCGAACTTGACGAGGCGTTTAAAGGCGAGCAAGGCTTTGTCGAGCCGCTTGCGCACACTGTCTCTCACTTCAATCGGCAATTCGCCGCGACCAAAAAATGCTTGCGAATAAAGCTCGCGCACCACAAGTTCTAAATGGAGTTCCATATAGGTGATCAGCTCGAGTTGCTTGGAGGCTTCAAAGGCGTCTGCAGGCAGGGTGGGATGCGCAGGGTAGGCACGCTCGATGTAATCCATGATGACTTGGGATTCTGAGAGCGCACCTTTCTCAGTAATAAGGAAGGGCACTTTGCCCAAAGGTGTTTGGTCGAGGAAGCCCTCGGCAGCTTTGCCAGTCATGACGGTTTTTTCTTCAAAAGCCACGCCTTTTTCAATAAGGCACATTTTGACTTTGTTGTAATAATTCGAAAGCGCAAAGCCGCAAAGTGTCAGCATGGAAGTCTCCAGAAAATAGGTTGTAAAGAATCATTCATCGAAATGATGCAATGAGTCTGAAATAGAACTCAAAATAATCTTGAGTCAGTGTACCTTCGCTAGGCCGGACCGAGAGTCCAGACCACGTT
This sequence comes from Betaproteobacteria bacterium, assembly GCA_031421635.1. Lineage (GTDB taxonomy): Bacteria > Pseudomonadota > Gammaproteobacteria > Burkholderiales > Burkholderiaceae_E > JAPOKJ01. Next base: position 9,245 of record JANOPA010000136.1, read on the forward strand.
TTTCTGGATCGTTTGACCTCAGTGGGGCTTTTTAGACTGCGTCGGCCAGATGCAAGGTGCTTCGTGATCTAAAATAGGCTCTTCGTCATTCCTTGGCTTTATGTTTTTCGCTCTCGTTCCCATTTGTGAGGTCAGGCCAAAGGCTTGTGGCAGTATCGTCAATGAATGCGAGTAGGTAGGAACATTGTCTCAATCTGAAAACACCAGACCCGCAATATGGCCTTTAATGGTGGGCAGTCTTTGCGGCTCGATGGCGCTGATGGGACTCAATGCGGTTTTCGGCCCAGCCCTGCGTAACTTCGGCATTCCCGATTGGCAGGCCGGAGCCATTTTGAGTCTCGCGGGGGTTTTCATGATGATCTCTGGCGCGCCCTGGGGTCGTTTGAGCAATCGTTTGGGTCGCAAGAAAGTTGTGATGTTGGGGTTGTCCGGGATGGGCATCTCCCTACTTTGCGTGGCCTTGGTGATCCAGTCGGGTTTGAGTGCGGCGCTCGGTGTCTTCGCCATTACGGTCGCGTTATTTGCCCTGCGCTCTGCTATGAGCTTTTCTTATGGTGCGGTTCCCGTGGCCTCACAGGCCTGGGTTGCCGATCACACCCCGATCGATAAGCGCTCCTCGGCCATGGCCGCTCTCGGGGCTGCGCAAGGCTTGGGTATGATCATGGGTCCCGCATTGGCGGCCGTCCTCAGTCGACTCGGCCTGGGGATTCCTTTTTGGGTGATTGGATTGGTCCCTTTGCTCGGCATGATGACGATTGGCTGGTTCTTGCCGAGCTCAAAGTTACCGCCCATGAGTGTCGGCAAGAGACGGCTCTCGATTTTGGACCCACGTATCCGTAAGGCCGTTCTCACGGCGTTCGCATGCATGTTTGTCATCATGACGGCGCAGCTTACCGTCGGATTCCTCGCCATCGATATTTTGAAATTGGCCCCGAAAAACGCGGCGGGCGCCGCGGGTGCCGCGCTCACCAGTGTCGGTGTTGCCTTTTTGATGGCCCAAGTTATGGTGTCCAAGCTGGGTTGGCCGCCACGCCGCCTGGCCTTAGCGGGTGCGCCGATTGCGGCAGTTGGCTTCGGTCTGACGCCTCTTGTTTTGCAAGTGGTTCCTTCTGTTTGGGTGATGTGCGTAGGCTTTTTCACATCGGCCTTTGGCCTTGGCATGCTCTGGCCCGCCTTTCAAGCCGAGAGTGCGAATTCAGTCAAGCCTGAAGAGGTGGGTGAGGCTGCGGGGCATAGCACCTCGGCGATGGGGGCCGCCTCTGTGCTCGGGCCATTGATCGCGGGGGCGCTCTATAGTTACTCCCCTCTTGGCCCCTATTTGTTTGATGCGGTAATGCTGGCCAGCCTAATTTTGCTTTGGCGCAAAGGATCGGTACTTTAATGGCTACGAAACTAGACTCGAAAAAACAAGTGGAAGCGCCGAAGGGCAATGACGAACTTGAGGGGTTCAACCCGCACCTTCTAAAAGCCTTACATATCCTGACCCGCGACGGGCAGCTCAATCAAGACAGCCGCCGCAAGCTCAAGCAGGTTAAACATTTACTGCAGTTCATCACTCCTTTGCTAGATCAATGTAGCGTTGCCGGTTTAGACAACATTTGCTTGGTCGATCATGGGGCGGGCAAGTCGTATCTGGGCTTCATGCTTTGGAACGCTTGGTTTGCAAAACAGGGTGGTACCGTGATTGGTATCGAGATACGTGAGACCCTGGTACAGCAGTCGCAAGCGCTAGCGCAGCAGTTTGGTTTTAAAGGGATGCGCTTCTTGAATGTTGCCGCTGACCAAGCGCTCGCCTCCAGACAGCTACCTGAGCGCATTGATGTGGTCACTGCTTTGCACGCCTGTGACACGGCCACAGATGACGCCATTGCTTTTGGCCTGGCACGCAAAGCGACCCATATTGTGGTGGTGCCCTGCTGTCAGGCCGAAGTCGCTTCGGTTTTGCGCCTGGGAAAAAGCGAGGCGATGAAGAAGGGAGCCTTGAGTGAGCTTTGGCGCCACCCCTTGCACACTCGAGAGTTTGGTGCACAAATCACCAATGTTATGCGCTGCTTACGACTCGAGGCTTCAGGCTACAAAGTAAGCGTAACTGAATTGGTCGGGTGGGAGCACAGTATGAAGAACGAGCTGATCGTGGCTACTCGTCATCCCGACGTGGCTCGCGGCAAGGCGCGCGCGCGCCTTGCGGAAATCATTGATGAAGTTGGCCTAAAAGACGTGGCTGGGCGCTTTGCCGTGATAGATTAGCCCTGTATTTACGCCCTGTATTTATGCACTGGATTAACAAGGAAGTACGCCAGCCATGAGAGCAGATCAAAACGAACGAATCACAAGAGTCGGCCCCGATACCGGCTGTGGCGCATTATTGCGACGTTACTGGCAGCCCCTCGCCCTTGTCGATGAGTTCAACCCGCAGTTTGATTCGGCCATGTCGCAGCGGCCCTTAAAAGCCGTGCGTGCTCTCGGACAAAATTTTGTGTTGTTTCAGGATGCTCAAAAGCGTTGGGGCTTGATGGATAGGGATTGCCCGCATCGCGGCGCCGATCTCGCCTTTGCGCGTTATGAGCCCGAGGGCATACGTTGCCCTTTTCATGGCTGGAAGTTTGCGGCGGATGGCTCCTGTCTGGAAACGCCGGGTGAGCCAATGGGCAGTACGCTTTGTACGCGTATCCAACAGAGAACTTACCCGGTGGTTGAGAAGGCGGGCGTGCTGTGGGGATGGCTTGGGCCAAAAGGTATGGAGCCTCCGGCATTTCCGGCCTTTGATTGCTTCGCGGCGCCCCATTCGCACAGCTTTGCCTTTAAGGGCTTATGGCATGCTAATTGGCTGCAGTGTGTGGAAGTTGGGATCGATCCCTCCCACCCCTCTTTCCTACATCGTTATTTTGGCGATGAGGTGCTGGACGAGGCTGGTCGTCGCACCTATGGTCGCCAGTTTCGAGGTGCCAGTGCCGGTGACGTGGAAGGAGAGCGCTGGCCGATGACGCGCATCATGCGTGAGAGCACTTCCCCCGAAATTCGTTTTGAGACGCGCGACTGGGGTTGTCAAATTACGACCCTGCGCGCACTGAGCGAGAAGTTCACTCATGTGCGAGTCACGCAAAGCTTGTTTCCACTGGGGTTCGTAATTCCTCTCTCGGAGACTATCACCATTACTCAATTGCATCTGCCGGTCGACGATACTCACACTTACTGGTATTCCATCTTTACCAGTTTCGAAGGGCCATTGGATAAGGAGACGATGCGTAACCAGCGTCTCAAAGGCAATCCAGCGCCCACCTACGCGCCGGTGATGGGGCGTCACAACAATTGGGGTTACAACCCTCAGGAGCAGCACGCCAGAACCTATCTTGGAATGGGCGAAGATGACATCAATGTGCATGATCAGTGGGCCGTGGAGAGTATGGGTGAAATTGCCGATCGCACCCGTGAGCATTTGGGTACAACGGATAAGGTGATTATGGCCAATCGCCGGCAGCTACTTGAGGCGATTGACACGGTCGAGGCAGGCGGCGTACCCCCGGCGGTCTTCACTCAAGAGCAGGCGGCTCATGTTCGCGGCCCCGATACGGTCGATGGCATTGCGCCTGCTCAAGGCTGGATGAAGTTTTGGCAGGATACTGCCGAGGCTAAACGCACAAAAGCCACTTGGTTGAGGCCAGCCGCGGCTTTAAGCCTTAATGCGAAAACGGTAGACTGAAAGCCTCAAATGAACACTGTATTTGACCTTGGCTAGCACCGCTCCAATGCAGGCAACCGACTACACTGACCTGACTCGTCGTATCGAAGCGGCAGGCTTCGAGCGCATCCGTTTCACCTGGTGCGACCTCCACGGGGCCTTGCGCAGCAAGACGCTCTTGAAAGCTGCTGCGCTGCGCGCCTTGTACAGCGGCGTGGGCATGGCCGGCACCTTGATGCTGAAGGACCATGCCGACAAAACTGCCTTCCCGGTATTTGACCTCCAGGCCTTGAAAGCCTTCAATGGCCTGGAGCGCTTCGCACAAGCCAGTAACGTTTTGTTGCGCGCCGATCCCCTCACCCTATTGAGTTTGCCTTGGGATGCGAGCACGGGCTTATTGCGCTGCGAAACCTGGTTTCCTGACGGTACACCGGTGGCCTGGGATACTCGAAGACTCTTGCGCCAAGCCTTGAAGAGCTTGGCAGCGCGCGGCTGGTCAATGCGTTGCGGCTTAGAGGTAGAGTTTCATGTTTATAAAATAAAGGATAATGCTCCACAATTCGACCCCTATTTGGCGGACTGGCCTGGACAGGCCCCCGACGTGGAGATGTTGCATCCTGGGTATCGCTTGATTGGAGACGATTACACGACGATGTGCGAAGCTCCAATGACCATTATTGAGCGCACCGCTTTGAGTTTGGGCCTACCCTTACAATCCTTGGAAATTGAGTTTGGCCCGAGTCAACTGGAAGCGGTGTTTGATCCGACCGATGCCCTCACGGCGGCCGATAACATGGTGCTGTTTCGAAACATAGTGCGTCAGGCCCTGCGGCGTGAAGGCTATTACGCAAGCTTTGTATGTCGCCCACCGTTTCCAAACGTGATGTCTAGCGGCTGGCACCTGCATCAATCGCTGGTGGATGCGCGTGGTGAGAATTTGTTGATGCCTGTGGCTCAACAACTTGCCCCTCCGAACGCATGTTCGGCACGAGCCTATCTGTCTGAAACCGGCGGCCAGTACATGGGCGGACTGATGGAGCACGCTCATGGAATGTGCGCCCTGGCCGTGCCCACCGTGAACGGATACGAGCGATTTCGTCCTCACGCACTCGCTCCTCAAACAGCTAGTTGGGGCCACGACAGCCGTGGAGCAATGTTGCGATTGATTGGTGGACCGGGTGATGCTGCGACCAGAATTGAAAATCGGCTCGGCGAGCCTATGGCCAATCCCTACCTCTATATTGCCAGCCAGATTTATGCCGGTTTAGATGGTGTTGCGCGAAAATTGGTGCCGCCATCGGCTGGCAACGCCTCTCAAGCCGCTCTGAAAGCGCTACCTGCGAACTTGGAGCTTGCGGCGCTTGCGTTGCAGGCCGATCTCGTATTGCGGACCGGTTTCGGTCACGACTTTGTTGAGTACTACGGTCAGATTGCCCGTAGCGAGTGGCTACGTTTTAAATGCGCGCAAGACCCCGTTCAATTCCAAAGTAGAGAGTATTTCTCGAGGTATTAAGCGACTGACTTCGCCTGAGGAAACATCTGATCGGCCAACTTACTGCGCTGGTTAATAAAGAACGTCTTGAACTTTTCCTTGCTCATCGACATGCGCGCTAGCTTGGGTAAGCCTTCATAGAAAATGGGACAGACTTGATCGAGATGCTCGTCTGAAAGCATGATGTCCCGAACTGGCATGTTCAGCTCCTTGGAAAGCGCTGACAGTTTGCTTGCTTGGGTGTTATTTTTTTGAAATGCCATAGGGAACCCTTAATGAATCTTCCATGGTTTTCAATATGCCATGAACTCTTGCCGGGAGCGAGTCTTAACCGAGCCGTTGGTCAGGTCAGAATGCTATTGATCTGCTTTAGGGGCGCTCGCTCGGTGGAGCTGCGAGCTTGAGTTGCGCAGTCCAGATAATCTTGTCAGAGGCGATTGCCTTTGCTTTCCCGCTCTTACTCTAAAGTCTGGCTCACGCGCACCACTTCTCGAGTCTTCATAAACTGAATGTTTTTGAAGCGCTCCTGCATGATCATTAGGCTCACCGAGCTGGGTGCCAGATAAACATGTTCACCGGCCACATCGAGCCCAACACTATGGCCTTGTGTGGTGATGAGTTGTTTAATCTCAGTTTCGTCGCCGCGTAACCAGCGCGCAGTGACGGTAGAGGTGGGCTCAAACACGGCGTCTACGCCATACTCATTTTCTAAGCGATACGCTACGACGTCAAATTGCAAAGCCCCGACGGCGCCGATAATGAGCTCATTGCTGCCGAGCGGGCGAAACACTTGGGTCGCACCTTCCTCCACCAATTGATCAATGCCTTTTTGCAAAGCCTTGGCCTTCATTGGGTTGCGTAAGCGAACGGCTCGAAACAACTCTGGAGCAAACGAGGGAATGCCGGTGAAATGCAACATCTCACCTTCTGTGAAGGTATCGCCCAGGCGTATTGTGCCGTGGTTTGGCACGCCAATGATGTCCCCCGCGAAGGCCTCATTGGTGGTGTTGCGATCCTGCGCCATGAAGGTAATCGCGTTGTTGATCGCAATGGTTTTTTCGATGCCCACATGCTTGACCTTCATACCTCGCTCGAAGCGCCCGGAACATACACGGATAAAGGCAATCCGGTCACGGTGACGCGGATCCATATTGGCTTGAATCTTAAAGACAAAACCAGTGAACGGTGTTTCCAGTGCGTCCACTACGCGAGTGGTGGCCTCGCGCGAACGTGGCGCAGGCGAGAGCTCGACCAGTGCATCTAACAGTGCTTGAATGCCAAAGTTATTGATGGCTGAGCCAAAATACACCGGGCACTGCTTGCCTGCCAGATAAGCTTCCTTATCAAAAGGGTGCGAGGCGCCGCGCACGAGTTCTACTTCCGAGCGCAACTCAATGGCTTGCGCCCCAAGGCGTGCATCCAGCTCTGGATTGTCTAGGCCTTTGATGGTGCTGGAACGTTGTTCGCCCTGCGGATCAAAGAACAGAATACTGTCGGTGTAAAGGTTATAGACACCGCGAAATTGTTTCCCGGCACCAATCGGCCAGGTCATCGGTGCGCATTCGATATTGAGTACGCTCTCAATTTCATCGAGGAGATCGATTGGTGCACGGCCCTCGCGGTCCATCTTGTTAATGTAGGTGATGATTGGCGTATCGCGTAGACGGCACACTTCGAGCAGCTTAATGGTCTGCGACTCTACGCCGTTGACCGAGTCAATCACCATCACCGCAGAATCAACGGCCGTGAGCGTGCGGTAGGTGTCTTCCGAGAAGTCTTGGTGCCCAGGTGTATCGAGCAAATTGATGATGTGCTCGCGGTACGGAAACTGCATCACCGACGAAGTCACTGAAATGCCGCGTTGCTTTTCAAGTTCCATCCAGTCGGAAGTGGCATGGCGGCTGGCTTTGCGAGCGCGCACTTCGCCTGCAACCTGAATGGCTCCGCCAAAGTAGAGGAGTTTTTCGGTGATGGTGGTTTTGCCAGCGTCGGGGTGAGAAATGATCGCGAAAGTACGGCGAATATTTACCTGCTCGGCCAGCGGGCTCTTGATTACAGCGGTTTGGGCTTGGTTCATGACGTCGATAGAAAGAGCGCCGGAGGATACCCTAAATTGGAAAACCTCAGCGTTTTCTGCCTAATACGACAGTAACTGTCAAAGCCTAGGGTATGGCCATCGCCGCGGGGACTTCTTCGACGCAAAGTGCAATGGCTTGGCGCAAGTTTTACGGCGCGATAGGATTCTTTAACCATCTGCGTCATCGTCAGAAGGTAGTAATGCCACGGCCAAAACTCATGGCCGGTACCGAAACTGAAACTCTTTCGCCTCAGCGCCATCGCAAAGTGCTCCAATTAAAGTATGACTAAATTGTGAGGAGAGCAGGTTGGGAAAATCAAACGATCACAGGTGGGCCTGTGCCTGCATCAAGGGTGCGACTCGTCGCGGCTTTCTGCAAGGCTCTCTGAGTAGTTTAGGCGCTGCCAGTGCCCGTTCATTAGGACTTGGAGGCCTGGGGTTGAGCGCCTTGGCCGCTTGCGTGAGTACGCCCATCAAGACTCAAAGCTCCCGAATCGATGTGCATCATCATATTGCCCCACCACCCTGGGTGAGTGCGCTCAAAAAATCGAAGCTAGATTCGCCCCCGGTCAATAACTGGACGGTGCAACGATCTCTGGATGATATGGACAAGGCCGGCATCAGCACGGCCATGACATCGCCGACCTTGCCGGCCGTCGGGTTTCTTGATCCCAAGGAGGCGGCAGAAGTAGCGCGTGCATCGAACGAGTACGCACGAAAGCTTGCCGGCGACCACCCTGGACGGTTTGGCCTCTTCGCTTTGCTGCCCATGCCTCATGTTGATGAAACCTTGCGCGAGATTGCCTACGCCTTTGATGTTCTCAAATGTGATGGAGTGGCGTTCATGACGAGCTATGGGGACAAGCTCCTCGGTGACAAAGCGTTCGCACCCGTGATGGATGAGCTGCAGCGCCGCAAAGCCACCGCCTACACGCACCCCAATGAGCCCGCCTGTTGCCGCAATCTGAGCACTGGTGTGCCCTCGGTCATTATCGAGTACGGCACCGACACGACGCGCACCATCGCCAGCTTGATTTTCTCTGGTACCTCGATGCGCTGTAAGGACATCAATTTCATCTTTTCGCATGGCGGCGGCACTATTAGCGCTCTGACTGAGCGTTTTGCGGTTCAAGCGGTGAGTATGCCGGGCATGAAGGAGCGTGGCATGACCGGGGAAAGTGTTATGGGAGAAATTCGGCGTTTTTATTATGACACCGCGCAAGCCTCTAACCCGATTGCAATGGCCTCAATCACGAAGATGATTGATCACTCTCAAATTGTCTTTGGTAGCGATTATCCGTACCGAACTTCGCTGGAGCATGTTAATAACCTCAGTAAGCTTTTTGACGCCCAAATTCTCAGGAAGATTGACTACGAAAACGCCCAGCGTATCTTGCCCAGGGTCAAGCTTTTGTGAGATGTAGCCGTTCCCGATGCAGATCCTCCGATGCAGATCGTTGTGATCACCAAGTATCTATGAACCGCCGACCTGTCGCCGTAACGCTTAGACGGGAAGCGCTTTGTTGTAGCCCCGCCTGAAGGCCTCGGATCAACCAGGAGCGAGTGTCGGCGGGATCAATGACCGCGTCTATCTCGAGCATCGTCGCCATATTGGTCGCCTGCCCGCGCTCGTAGTAGGTGGCTAATAACTTGGCTTGCAAGCCGTCACGCAGAGCACCTTCGGGCTGGGCATCAAGCTCTTTTTTGAAGCCAAGCTTGACGGCACCTTCAAGGCCCATGGCGCCGAACTCACCAGTTGGCCAAGATACCGAGAAAAGGGGTGAATGGAAACCGCCCGCAGCCATGGCCATCGCACCCAAGCCATAGCCCTTACGAAGCACGACCGACAAAAACGGTACCGTCAATTTCGCGGCAGTCACGAACATACGGCTGACGTGACGCACCTGAGCCTTCTTTTCGATGTCTGGCCCGACCATGAAGCCCGGAGTGTCGACAAGGGAAATGACGGGCAGGTGGTAGCTTTCGCAAACTTGCATGAAGCGTGCCGCTTTGTCTGCGGCATCTGCATCAATGGCTCCGCCAAGATGGACCGTGTTGTTGGCCATCAAGCCTATGGGCTGACCCTCGATTCTGGCGAAATAGGTCAGGATGCCTTTCCCGAAGAGTGGGCGTAGCTCTAAGCCAGAGTCAAGATCCACGAGGCCACTGATGAGTTTGCGAACGTCATAACTTCGCAGTCGGTTCTCGGGGATGGCTTCACGCAACAGGGTTTGATCCGGCACCTGCCATGTAGTGAGCGAGCCCTGTGTAAAACCTAAGTAGCGCTTGGCGATCTCAATGGCTTCGGGCTCGTCTGCCACGAGGCAGTCGATGACCCCGTTGGAGGTTTGAACATCCGTAGGGCCAATGTCCTCCGGTGCGAACACGCCTAAGCCTCCACCTTCAACCATTGCCGGGCCGCCCATACCGATATTGCTATTGGCCGTGGCGATGATCACATCGCAGCATCCTAGCAACGCCGCGTTACCGGCAAAGCAACGCCCGGACACAATGCCTATCACTGGGACCTCTCCAGAAAGCGAGGCGAATTTCGAGAACGTGGTGATATGAAGGCCTGCGACCATGACTTGATCGACATCACCTGGGCGACCGCCGCCGCCCTCGGCGAAAAGCACCACGGGTAAACGGTGTTGCAGAGCTACGTCAAGTAAGCGATCCGTCTTATTGTGATTCATCGCGCCCTGTGTGCCGGCAAGCACAGTGGCATCGTAGGCTAGTACGGCGCAACTGCTGTGCTCTTTGCCGAAGTGGTGGGCGTTGATGGTGGCCACGCCTGTAATCATGCCGTCCGCCGGAGTGTTGGCTATCAAGTCGTCCAGGCTGCGCCTGGAACGTTGGGCCGCGACCGTTAATGCGCCGTACTCCATAAAGCTTTTTGGGTCACAAAGTTGGGCGATGTTTTCTCTCGCCGTGCGCTGGCCGCGTTCGCGTCGTTTAGCGACTGCGTTGGGACGATTTTCATCGAGTGTGAACCCTAGGCGCACATTCAGTTGTTGAAGGTCGGCACGTAACGATGTAGGCGGGCGGCCTTGCGCCTCCTCAAAGGGTGCCACTTCGGATTCAAGCGAGGATGAGGTTGGAGCCAGTATGGCCGAGGGCGACCAAGTAAACAAAGCCTCGCCTTCTTCCACTGTTTCGCCTGAGGCAAAGAACGTATGATCGAGCTGACCGTCGCAGCTTGCAAGAATTTCATGCTCCATTTTCATGGCTTCAAGAACGAGGATGGTTTGACCGGATTGAATAGCCTCACCGGGACCAGCCAGCCATTGCACCAGGGTGCCGGTCATGGGTGCTCTAAAGGTGTTGGCCGATGGCTTAGATGGTGGGCTGGCTTGAGTCATGTCTCAGTTTATCGCGATGGACCAGTTGGTTTTCTCCCAGGCGAGCTGTTCTTGAGACAGCAAGAATTGAGACTGAGGAAATTGCTCCGCCCAGTCGTCCCCAAGAGTGAGTTTGATCTTGCGCTTACCCGCCAACTTGTAGCTCACGCTGAAATAGCGGGGCTCGGTTCTGGCATGAGCAAGAATCACTGCCAAACGTAAGGAGACTAACTGCAAGACCAATTCATCGTTATCCAGGTCGGCTTCGAGTTTTCTGATCTTGCCTCTTTGCCCGAGCACTAACTGACCAATGCGATGGAGATCCGACCGGGAGAAACCCACCGCATCGGTGTTCTCTAGAATGTAGGCGCCGTGGCGGTGGCTGTTCTCATGCGAGACCGAGGCCCCAATTTCGTGCAATCGGGCCGCCCATACTAATTGCTGTTCGGCATCCTCTCTTAATGTCAGTCCGTCGGTGAGGCTGGAAAAAATATAACGCGCGACTTTACCCACTCTCTCGGCCTGCACGGCGTCGACCGAAAAGCGTCGTACCAAAGCGGCAACGGTTTGCTCTTTGAGGTCATTACGATGGCCGTCAAGACTGGCCAGTTCAAACAGTACGCCATGGCGCAGCGCACCTTCTGCCGCTTCGATCTGTTTTAGATTAAATAGGCGGAAGATGGCCAGCAATACCGCCAAGCCCCCAGCGAGCACTGGCCTGCGGTCATCCTTCAAGCCTTCGAGGCGGACTTTGTCTATATGCCCGGCATCGAGCAAAATCTGTTTGAGTTCCAGTAAGCCCTCAAGCGATACCTCATACTGCGTAGTCACACCCAATTGGTTCGCGCTAAGCAGTTCAGAGACGGCGCCAATCGTGCCGGACGAGCCATATACCTTGTCCCAACTGACTTCCTTGAGCGCCCCGTGTGCTTCCTCGAGAAACGAGGCGGCGGCTACTTCAGCCTGTTTAAAGGCGTCGCTCTTAAGGCTACCGCTGGCGAAATATTTGCTCGCCCACGATACGCTACCGACCCTATAGGAGTCCATTTGTTGAGGCTGATTGCCCAAGCCAAAGATAAACTCAGTTGATCGGCCGCCAATATCAATCACTAAACGCCGTTCTGCGTTCTGAGGCAAAAAGTAGGACACACCCTGATAGATTAATCGGGCTTCTTCCTTGCCCGACACGATATCAATCGGAAAGCCCAAGATTCTCTCGGCCTCTTTTTGAAAAACTTCGCTGTTCTTGGCTTCTCTGAGGGTTTGGGTGGCCACCGCGCTGACGTGATCAGCGTTAAAGCCCTGTAGCCTTTCGGCGAACCTGGCGAGGCAGGCCCACCCTGCTTGCATCGATTCCTGGGTCAAATTGCGATCTTTATCGAGCCCCGCACCTTGCCGAACGGCCTCTTTCAAGTATTGCAAGCGCCGCAGGTGCCCATCATCAAGTTCGCTGATTTCCAAGCGAAAACTGTTTGAACCCATGTCGATAGCCGCCAAAACGGTTTTGTTTGGGCGAGTTTTAAGGGATCGGGGGATTGTCATAAATCTGTCATCAAAGCTTTCGACAATGTCATGGAACACTACAAGTCAATGAAAAGGCTCAGAAAATGCTTAAAACTACATTCTCCCCCTCGAAAATTACACTTGCAGGCACCATTGTCGCACTGGGCGCTCTGGTGAGTGGTTTGGCACTGGCACAACCTATCGTCAAAATCGACGGCTCAAGCACTGTATTCCCCATTACCGAAGCGGTCGCCGAGGATTTTCAAAAGTCGAAGAAAAACGCTGTCCGTGTAACAGTCGGAATTTCTGGAACGGGCGGTGGTTTCAAAAAGTTCTGCCGTAACGAAACCGATGTGGCAAATGCCTCACGTCCCATTCTCGCCAAGGAAATGGAAGACTGTCGCGCGGCTGGCATTCAGTACATTGAGCTACCCGTGGCCTTCGACGCTCTGACGATCGTTGTGAACCCAAAGAATACTTTCTTGAAGAGCATCACGGTTGAAGAGTTGAAAAAAATCTGGGAGCCAGACGCCCAAGGCAAGTTGACCCACTGGAACCAGGTCAACCCAGCTTGGCCGAATACCCCTCTTAAGCTCTTCGGGCCTGGTGCGGATTCAGGCACTTTTGATTACTTTACGGAGGCGATTGTTGGCAAGTCCAAATCCAGCCGAGGTGACTATACTGCGTCAGAAGATGACAATGTCTTGGTGACTGGTGTGTCGCGCGATCTTGGTGGCTTGGGCTACTTCGGCTTTGCTTATTATATTGAAAATAAGGCCAAGCTTCGCGCCGTTCCGGTGATAGCGAAGGGCTCGACGGTAGGGGTTGAGCCTTCCATGGAGGCGGTGATTAAGGGCTCCTACCAGCCCCTATCCCGTCCGATTTTTATCTATGTAAATGCCAAGTCTTTGGCCAAGCCCGAGGTTCGCGACTTTGTGGACTTCTACCTCAAGAATGCGCCCAAGTTAACTCGCGAGGTAAAGTATGTGCCTCTGCCTGATGCAGTTTATAAGTCGGCTGCCGAACATGTTGCCAAGAACAAGCTTGGGACGGTTTTTAATGGCACTGCTGAGGTAGGTATTACCATCGAAGAGTTAATGCGCAGGGAAGCTAAGCTTTAATCGTAATGAGTGCCGTAGACGCTGTCTTGAGATCTGCGGGGTTGCAAAGCCCCGCTTCTGTTTCTAAATTCGCGATTAAGAGGTCGCGCCGTATTAAAGAGTCCGCTATTAAGTGGATTCTTTTTTTAGCCGCAAGTATTTCTGTTCTTACGACGGCCGGCATTGTCTATGTGCTGCTCTCGGAGTCCATCAAGTTTTTTATGAAGGTTCCCTTATGGAACTTTTTGACGGACACGCAGTGGACGCCGCTTTTTGACGACGCGCATTTTGGAATTGGGGTCTTGCTCTCGGGAACTTTGACCAGTTCAGCGGTGGCCATCGCGATTGCGATCCCCTTCGGTACAGTGATCGCGATTTATCTTTCCGAATTTGCAGGTCATAAAACGCGCGAAATCCTTAAGCCGCTTTTGGAGCTATTATCGGGTGTGCCCACCATTGTCTTTGGATTTTTTGCACTGTTGGTCGTCACACCTTTGCTGCAAATGCTGTTCCCAAGCCTGCCCGGCTTCAATATTTTATCGGCGGGTTTGGTGATGGGTATCATGATCATTCCCTATGTGAGTTCAATTAGCGAGGATGCCATGCGCGCCGTGCCGATGTCGCTGCGCGAAGGCTCATATGCCTTAGGGGCTACACGATTACAGACTGCTCTACGTGTGGTGGTTCCAGCCGCTTTTTCGGGAATCGCCTCGGCCTACATGTTAGGGATTTCCCGCGCCGTGGGCGAGACCATGATCGTTGCAGTGGCAGCCGGCATGCAACCCAACCTCACGTTCAATCCGGCCGAACCCGCAGCCACCATCACGGCCTTCATTGTGCAAGTTGCACTTGGTGATCTCCCGCATGGTTCGATTGGTTATCTCACGATTTTCGCAGCCGGTCTGACACTCTTGATCATTACCTTGATTTTTAATGTGTTGAGTTTTTGGTTGAAGCGTCGCTTTAAGGAGCAGTATTGAAACCGCTTAAGTCCGTGATCGCGAGTGCCAAACGCAACGAGTTAGTGTTCGCTGTGCTTGGCTTTTTGGCGTTGGCCACGGGCGTGCTTACTTTCGCCGTACTGTTTGCCAGCATGATGTTTGAAGGTGTTGGCCGCTTGTCGCCGGAGTTCTTCGTCAACTTTCCATCGCGTCGAGCCGGTGAGGCAGGCATTCTTTCCGCATGGGTTGGTACCTGTCTCGTGATGCTCGTCACTGCGCTGGTGGCCGTTCCTCTGGGGGTTGCTTCGGGCCTGTATCTTGAAGAATATGCCGACAAACACTGGATTAACGACCTTATCGAGATCAATATCAGTAACTTGGCCGGTGTGCCATCGATTGTGTATGGCTTGCTCGCTCTTGGTTTGTTTGTTTATACGTTCGGCTTTGGACAAAGCGTTCTCTCAGCCGGTTTAACTTTAGCGCTGTTGATTTTGCCAATTGTGATCGTCTCCACACGCGAGGCGATTCGCACCATCCCCTCGAGCATTCGCGAAGCCGCCTACGCTTTGGGCGCTTCGAAGTGGCAATGCATTACCCATCACATTGTGCCGTACTCGATGCCCGGAATTCTGACCGGCGTGATTATCGGGTTGGCAAGAGCCATTGGTGAAACGGCGCCGATCATTACGATTGGTGCCCTGACCTTTATTGCCTTTCTACCCGCTTCACCTTTGAGCAGCACGCCGCCATTTTTGAATTTCGAATGGCTGTTTAGTCCATTCACCGTGATGCCGATTCAAATGTTTAACTGGACCTCCCGACCCGAAGCCGCCTTTCAGGCGAACGCTGCCGCTGCTGGCTTGGTTCTGGTCCTGATGACGCTTGGCATGAACGCGATTGCCATCGCTATCCGATATAGATTGCGTAAGAACATCAAATGGTGAACACTATGAACGTAGTTGAAATAGCCGCCCCCCCGGTGGCCCGAGCTCGCGGCTTCTCTACAGATGGGAAGGTCGATGCAGCGCCCTTGCTTTGTAAGGCGGAAACCAAGAATCTCAACTTTTTCTACGGTAAGCACCATGCTCTCAAGGGTGTCAACTTACCTGTGTACAAAAACAAGGTCACGGCCATCATTGGGCCGTCAGGCTGTGGGAAGTCGACCCTGCTTCGCTCGTTCAATCGCATGCATGATCTTTACCCCGGTAATCGTTACGAAGGCGAAATTCGACTCTATCCCGAGGACATCAACCTCCTTTCCTCGGAGATTGACCCCATTGAAGTCCGCATGCGCATGGGCATGGTGTTTCAGAAACCCAATCCTTTTCCGAAGTCTATCTTTGAGAACGTAGCTTACGGCTTGCGGGTGATGGGCGAAACCTCCCGCTCAGTGATTCAGGACAAAGTTGAAAGTGCGCTAAAGGGCGCTGCCTTATGGAATGAAGTCAATGCGCGCCTGGATGAATTGGCCGTGAACTTGTCAGGCGGCCAACAACAGCGCATGTGTATTGCGCGCGCGCTGGCGACCGAACCCGAGCTCATCCTGTTTGATGAGCCGACCTCTGCACTGGATCCTATCGCGACCGCCTCGATTGAAGAGTTGATCGCGAGTTTGAAATCACAGGTGACTGTATTAATTGTCACCCATAACATGCAGCAGGCCGCCCGCCTTTCCGATTTCACCGCCTATATGTACATGGGCGAGCTGGTTGAGTTTGGTGAAACCGAGCAACTGTTCTTTAAGCCCAAAAACAAGCGGACTGAAGACTACATTACAGGACGATTTGGATGATTCAAGAACATACCTCTAAAAGCTTTGATACCGATATCGAAGGGATGCGCTCAGCCGTGCTCAAGATCGGCGGCTTGGTCGAACAACAAGTGATTCGTGCCTGCGACGCCCTTCTGCACAGCAATCTCATCTTGGTGGCGCAAGTGCTTGCTGATGAAGAAATCGTGAATCAGCTTCATGTACAGGCGGACATGCTTTGCCAACAAGTGATCGCACGCCGCCAGCCCATTGCGGTTGACTTGCGTGAGGTGATCGCCGCCCTGCATTCGATTAACGACCTTGAGCGCATTGGCGACGAAGCGAAAAAGATTGCCCTAAAGGCAAGACATCTGGTGGCGCAAGGCCCCAAGGCTGCGGCAAATCCTTGGGCCAAGGATCAGTTTCGGCAGATGTCCAGCATTGCAAGCGAAATGCTTTCTGCGGCCCTGGATGCCTATGTGAGGCATGACAGCAGCGTAGCCGCCAAGCTTGCCGCTCGCGACAAAATGCTGGACGCCCTACGTGAGCAATTGAATGGCTCATTGCTAGAGCATATGGCTGCAAACTCGGACGAGGTGCAGGCGTCCATGGAGATGGTGTTTGCGGTGCAGGCTCTGGAGCGGGTTGGCGATCATGCCAAAAATATTGCGGAGTATGTGGTGAGCGTTGTCGAAGGCGTTGATATGCGCCATCTTTCACCTCTGGCTTAACCTGGTCCGCAAGTGGGTCAGGCCGCGCGTGAGAAATCGACCGTTGAATCGTCCGTAATACAAATGCCGTCTTCATGGCGTTTGGCGCCGTTCTAGTGTCGTTTCGTCGCAGGACGCTGTCGCACGAGCAAGTCAGCGCGCACACTTAACGCTATCAACTTACCGGAGCTCTTGATGCACACTTTTTTAGATCGGGTGGGGCGCTAGGCTTGGCTGCGCTTTGCTCTCGGTGTGATGGACGAATCACAAAGCGCTGACACTTTAAACGCGATCAGATTACTCCAAGGGCTCACTCATTTCTTTGAGAACGCTCAGGACGAAATGCGATTTACTATGACGAATTCCGGGAATCTTGTAGAGTTTCTCCCTTAATAAACGCTCGTAGTCTCGAGTGTCGCGAATTGCAATTCGAATGTAGTAGTCGTAGTCGCCCGACACCAAGTAGGCCTCGACGACCTCGGGAATCGCAGCGAGTGCCCGCCCGAATTCGTACAGGGTTTCATCCGAGTGGCTTTCGAGGGTGACTTCAACGATGACCGAATCTCGAAACCCGAGCTTTTCACGATCCATCTCAATGGTGTAGCGCTTGATGACTCCCTCCGACTCCAGCCGTTTGATTCTGGCCCAGCAGGCTGGGCCAGATAGACCCACTTTCGTCCCGATCTCGTTCAAAGTTTGCCGACTGTCTTCCCGGAGTGCCTTGAGAATTGACAGATCTTTCTTGTCGAAAGGATTTTCGACAAATACACTATTTGACTTAATGTTTTTCAATAAAAGACCCCAAATTACCCAGTAAACAGATACACATTTTGCCATTTTTCTGAAATAATTGTTGTATGAAAACGATTCTTCAAGTTCCTGCCGTTCCCACGCCCTCAATAGCGCTTCAGCCTGCCTCACTCACTGGGGCGCAAATACTCTTGCAAACGCTGATAGAGGTCGGCGTCGACACCATCTTTGGATATCCCGGTGGCGCGGCACTACCGCTCTACGACGCGCTCTACAATGAGCCGCGACTTCGACATATCCTTGTACGTCACGAGCAAGCGGCCGTACATGCAGCCGAGGGCTACGCGCGCGCGACCGGTCGCGTCGGCGTAGTGTTGGTGACGTCCGGCCCAGGGGTGAGCAACACAATAACCGGACTGCTCGACGCGATGAGCGATTCGATTCCGATCCTATGCATCAGTGGCCAGGTGGCGACGTCGGTGATCGGTACTGATGCGTTTCAAGAAAGTGACGCACTGGGAATGTCGCGCCCGGTGACGAAGTGGAACCAGCAAGTTCACCGGCCGCAGGACATTGCTCACACCGTGCGCAGGGCCCATGAGATCGCCACTACAGGGCGGCCCGGTCCCGTGCTCATTGATGTGCCCAAGGACGTGCAATCTGCGCAGGTCAGTCCCCACGACTGTGAATCGATGTCGAAGTGCCCGACTCCACCATCAATGTCGCGGACCCCACCACGAGAAAGTTTGAAGCGTGCTGTCGCGTTAATGTCGCAATCCATCCGTCCGGTTTTTTATGGAGGAGGCGGATTGATCAACGCGGGGCCTAGCGCTTGCGCGGCATTTGCCCAGCTCGTACGTCTTCTTGATGCGCCCTGCACATTGACGCTGATGGGGCTGGGAGCCTTTCCGGCCAGCGATGAGCGCTTTTTGGGAATGCTTGGCATGCATGGCACCGTCGAGGCGAATCTTGCCATGCATCATGCTGATCTGGTGGTTTGCGTAGGGGCCCGTTTCGACGACCGAGTGACCGGAAAGCTTGCGGAGTTTTGCCCGAATGCCCGTAAAATTCATGTCGACATCGATCCCACCAGCATCAACAAGATTGTCAAGGTGGATGTCCCGCTGGTCGGTGATTGCGCGCGAGTCTTAGAGGCGCTTCTCAACATGATGCAGGGCGAACATTTCAAACCTCAAGGTCTCGCGCCGTGGTGGTCGCGTATCAACGGATGGAGGGCTAGTATGTGCTTGGCTTACGAGCAGCAGTCTGAGGTGATTCTTCCTCAGCATCTTATGAACCTGCTCCAAACGGCCAGTGCAGATCTCCAACCCATCGTGACCACCGATGTCGGTCAGCATCAAATGTGGGCGGCGCAATATTTTCGCTTTGATAACCCCCGACATTGGTTGACTTCCGGAGGCGCTGGAACGATGGGGTATGGCTTGCCGGCAGCGATCGGGGCACAAATCGCCTATCCCGACAAACTGGTCATTTGCGTGACCGGTGACGCATCGATCTTGATGAATATTCAGGAGTTGTCGACTGCGATGCAACACCGAGCCCCCATCAAGGTTGTGTTGTGCAATAACGGCTATATGGGAATGGTTCGCCAATGGCAGCAGCTCAACCACGGGAATCGGTTGAGCCATAGTTGGAATGAGGCCTTGCCTGACTTCGTGATGCTTGCAAAATCGTTCGGTTGGAGCGCGCGGACGGTTTCACGGTCGTCCGAATTGAAACAAGCTCTCAAGGAGTGCCTGGACGCGAAGGGTCCGTACTTCTTGGACGTGCGAGTTGCAGCCCATGAAAACTGCTTTCCAATGATCGCCTCTGGCCAAGGTCATCAAAGTATGATGTTGGGTGAGGGACGGTTTTTCGAGCAAGTTGCCGCAGGCTTTTGAACACGGTTTTTTGCAAGCTCTTTTTGCGACTCGATGAGATTTCGCCGAAACCCCATTTCTTTTTGAAGGATCGTCCTTGAACGCTGCAACCAAATTATCGCCCCAGCTGACTTTGCACAGTATCAAGTTGCGCGTGCTATCGGTCCCCTTACGTCGCCCCATTGTGTCGAACCCAACGGTTGGAAAATACACTGAATGGCCGTTCATTCTTGTCGATTTGATGACCAATGAAGGTGTTATTGGCCGCAGCTATTTGGAGCCTTACATCGTCAAATCGGCGGAGTACATTCTTCCGGCGATTTTGGCAATTGCCGAGGCCCTTCGATCTAAACCGCTGTCACCGGTGGACTGCTTCAAGACGGCAGTTCAGACCATGCACCTGTCGGGCAGAGAGGGCATTGGTCTTGTTGCCGCCTCGGCCATCGACATGGCCATTTGGGATGCGGTTTCGAAAGCCGCCGGGCAACCCCTCGCGCAGTATTTGGGTGCGAGCACAGGACCGGTGCGTGCCTACAACACCAACGGCCTGTGGCTTCTTCCGCCAGAGCAGTTGAAGGACGAGGCCCTTGCGCTTGTTGCAGAGGGAAATTTTTCGGCCATCAAGATGCGCTTGGGGCGTGAAAATTTCAGAGACGATATCGCTGCGCTGGACGCCGTCCGCAGCGCAGTGGGTTCTGATGTACGAATCATGACGGACTTTAACCAGGGGCTCGATCTCAGCGAAGCTCTGCTGCGATTACACGCTCTTGATGGCGAGGGCCTACAGTGGTTTGAAGAGCCCATCGCCTACGATAACTTCGACGGATGCGCCCAACTCGCGCGGGAACTGAAAACTCCAATTCAGATCGGTGAGAATCTTTATGGGCCTCGTAGCTTCTACAAGGCCGTGCAGGCCAAGGCGGCAGACCTGTTCATGCCTGATTTGATGCGCATTGGGGGGGTGACTGGCTTCATGCGCTGCGCGGCAATCGCAGGAGCTGCCGGAGTTCCGCTCTCAAGCCATTTGTATCCGGAGGTTTCGGCGCATCTCTTGCGGGCGTCCGAAAGTGCCCACTGGCTGGAATGGCGTGACTGGGCGCACCCCTTCATCGCCGAGCCGTTTGCCGTGAAAAATGGCATGGTGGATGTCCCCAACCGAGCCGGCAGTGGCCTTGAATGGGACGAGGCCGCAGTGACCAAGTTGCTGGTTCACTCTCGCTGACGACATAAGTGACGTTTAAGCGTTACGCTCGGCATCTTGCTATTGCGGCATTAAGCCGGCCGCCTTGACGAGCTCCGAATGATGCTTGATGTCTGCGGTGATAAGTCGCTGGACCTCTTCTGGCGTGCTGGTGGAGACCTCAATGCCAATTTCAGTCAGTTTGGTCTTGATCTCGGCATCGAAGGCCGCTTGGACCGCGCGATTCAGTTGGTCAACGAGCGCGCGAGGCATCTTGGCTGGGGCCAGCAAGGCCATCCACGCCGAAAGGCTAAGGTCGGCTATCCCACTTTCAGCCATGGTGGGTACCTGTGGAAACACGGGCGAACGCTGTGGACTCATGACGCCCAG
Organism: Betaproteobacteria bacterium; assembly: GCA_031421635.1. Taxonomy (GTDB): domain Bacteria; phylum Pseudomonadota; class Gammaproteobacteria; order Burkholderiales; family Burkholderiaceae_E; genus JAPOKJ01. The sequence goes on from JANOPA010000136.1 coordinate 30,038, forward strand.
TGCATGGAGCTTACCCGCTTTGACATGGGAAACGGCTTCTGGCATGACGGCGAACATCGCGTCCACCGTGCCCCCTATGGCATCGTTGATGGCCAGTGCGCCGCCTTTGTAGGGGACATGAAGCAGACGGGATTGCGTACGCGACTCAAACATCAGTCCTGCGAGATGCTGTGGGCTGCCATCACCAGATGAGGCATAGGTAATCTTGCCGGGCTCAGCTTTGGCCGCAGCGAGCAAAGCAGCCACGCTCGGATACTTCTGGTTGTTGTTGACCACCAGGACCATGGGCTGATTGACCAAGCGTGAGATCGGGGTGAAGTCTGACTCAGGGTCGTAAGGCAAGGTCTTGAAGATGCTTTTGTTAGTGGTCAGAAAGGAGGCCGGCGATACTGAGAGCGTGTAGCCATCGGCCGCCGCCTTCGCAAGCAAGGGCATACCAATTTGGCCCGAGCCGCCCGCACGATTATCAACCACAAAAGCTTGGCCAAAAGCTGCGCTCAGCCTTTGGCCAAGAGTGCGTGCAATCATGTCTACACTGCCCCCCACGGGTAACGCAACGATGATTTTGACCGGGCGATCCGGGTACTTGCCCTGTGCTTTGGGTTGACCAGCAAGCGACAAAGCTCCAAGCGCGCCCGTCAAGAGCATTGAGGTGCGGCGAGTAATCATGTGTGATTTCCGATTGTTGATGGACAGTCAAACCGAATAGCGAACTCCATAGGAGTCTGTCTCGATTATAGCCAGTTTACCGAGGGGTTGAATTTCTATGTGTCTTCGGGGAGAGGAGGTTCATTTGCCTCTCATGTCGAGCACATTAGGGTACATTTAGTGCCACACTGAATGCCATTGATATTGCCGTTGATGTCGATCTCAATGACCCAGAAAAACCCAAGGAGTAATACCTATGATTACACTTCTCAATGAGCAGCGTGAAACGCGGCTGCCCGATGCACTAGCCAGCGGCGATTCGCTGTGGCTCAGCCGCGAAAATATCGAACAGGCTCTCGGTTGGAGTTGGAAGCCGGAGGGCTTATGTCGCGACGAAACCTGTGTGCCGCTGCCGCGCGAGCATACGAGCGAACTAGTGCGCGACGACAGGCTGGATATTGCCGCAATGTGGACCCATATGGGACAGCCGGTGGTCCATGACGCGGTGGCTGATACCTGGGTGTTCGGTGTGGGCTCTCACGAGCGAGCGCATGCACTGAGTGACCTCAATGCGCCTGACTTCGCCTTGCCAGATCTGGCTGGTCAAACGCATCAGTTGTCCACTTATCGTGGCAAAAAGGTTTTGCTGGTCACTTGGGCCTCCTGGTGAGGTTGTCGAGCCGATCTGTCCGTGTGGCAGGTCTTGTTTGACTCCTTGAAGGATCATAATTTTGTTGTGTTGGCCGTGGCGATGGATCAGCCCGAGGCCGCAAGGCCATGGATAGAGGCCGCCCTACCGGCATACCCTTGCTTGATTGATCGGGATCATCATGTGGCCGATCTCTACAATCTCGTGAATGTCCCGCAAGCCGTGTGGATCGACGAAACTGGACGCATCGTTCGACCGCCGGAGTGCGCAGGTTCGACCGATGCCTTCCGGGCCATGAATCGCGCCACCTCAACCATGCCCGACGAAGCCATCGCAGAGCGCAACCGAATCAAGGCACTGTATGTCGATGCCCTGCGGGACTGGGTACTAAAAGGTGATCAGAGCGCGCATGCCTTGAGCAGTGAGAAAGCTTCTGCCCGCCTGAAGCTGCCCGAGCCCGCGATTGCGCTGGCTCATGCCCGATTTCGCCTCGGGCAACACTTGCTCAGGGCCGGTCAAACGCAGGAAGCCAGCGAGCAGTTTGCCGAAGCAATCCGCCTACATCCCGACTCCTGGAACATCTGGCGTCAGACTGCGGCCAAGTTGGCGAATGGCTTCGCGGCCGGGCCCGAATTCTGGGCGCGGGTTGACGCACTCGGCGAGCGTTCTTATCACGCACCAATCGATCTTGAAGGTGTGCGCTAGGTAGTTGCACAGGCGGCTTCAAGGCTGCCTGGGTTAGATAACGTCGAATAGTAACCAGTAGAAACGAATAGAGAATGAAGAGAGCGGGGGCATCATGACGGAGGATAGCAAGCTGTTGGAGTGCGATGCTTCCGACACCAATTTCGGTAACAGTGAAGAAGTGGCGAAGGCATGGAACTCTGGTATGCCTGGTTGAAACAACAAGTCGCCACCGGGCGCGAGCTGGCATAGGCCTGAGCGTTTTGGGAGTCCATACGCCATGAGTGCTCTGATCATTCTGCTGACGGGCTTTCTGATCGGAATGAAACACGCAACCGAGCCCGACCATCTCGCAGCGGTGGCAACTCTCGCTTCCGGTCAGCAGACGCTGGCCCAAACCATTCGCCAAGGGGTCGCCTGGGGAGTTGGGCATACCATCACCTTAATGCTGTTTGGAGGCATTGTGCTGGCGCTGGGAAAGTCAATTCCGGTCGGTTTGGAGCGTGCCCTTGAATTCGTCGTGGCCTTGATGCTGATCGCTCTCGGCGCGGACGTGCTGCTGCGTTTGCGTCGGCAAAAAATTCATTTTCATGCGCACCGCCATGCTGTGGACAGCCAACACGTTCATGCCCACAGCCACGCCAAGGATTCGCTTACGCCAAACATCTCAAAAGCGGCATACCAGTTTCAGCCGCACGGCCACTCGCATCGTCTGCCGCTGCGCGCGTTGACGGTGGGCATGATGCACGGCATGGCAGGTTCGGCAGCGCTGATTCTGCTCAGCCTGGACGCGGTGCAATCGTACGCGTTGGGATTTATTTACATCGCTCTTTTTGGTCTGGGCTCAATGGCGGGCATGGCGCTACTGTCAATTGCCATAGCAGTGCCGCTTCGCCGTAAGCGATCCATTAACCCCACTCTACTCAAGCAGCGTTTTTGATGATGGTCTGCGCAGGGTCGAGATTCCAAGGCATGAGGGCATCGATTTGATCGACGGTGCTGGCCTTTGGAAGTTCTCGCAAGACGTGGCGTAGCC
>JANOPA010000137.1:0-3450 GCA_031421635.1 Betaproteobacteria bacterium
CTATTGCATTTGTTTTTGGCGACCCGTTTTTTGCCGATCTCAAAGACGCGCTTGGCAATTCTGTGGTTCACGCACGGCTAAAGGGTGTCGGCATATTTGATGCAAATGATCGGCTTAATGCGATTATCGAAATTGACCAACTAGATCCCTTGCCACACTTCGCTTTAGTTTCTAAGATTGATGCGCTCGGATTAATGGTCGACGGATGGCTTGAAGGCAGAGGTATCGCGCCTAGTTCCATAAATATTGGTGAGCTAAGCGATGAAGTGGCTAAATTCTATCCAGAAGCCTTGGAGTATCCCTCTGTAGCCCCGACTGAGGACGGGCATATAGTTTTTGAATGGATTCGGCCCCACGCTCGGATTGAGTTGGAAGTGAACTTTACTGAGACCAAGCTTGAGCTGTATGCAACTAACCTCACAACAAATAAGTTTGTCGAGGAATCGTTTGAGAGGTCTGATTGGATTGCAGCCTTCAATCGCGTCGAAAAGCTATTCGTAGCATGAGCGTGGACTGGACGAGTACAAAACTGGTGTTCAGGCAAGTGCATCCCCATCACTGGGACGGCAAAAGCCCGAACAGCGTCGCATTTTGTCCCACTCCCAAAGACGACCACAAGCTCTCGGTAGACGATAGTGCATTAACCAGTGCCGAAAACGCGTGGCTGCATTTCACTCGTAATCTTGGCTTTCAGTCGGCGGGAACTTGGGCGGTATCACCCGATGAAATCGAGGCATTGGGTGATCTCGAATTGCAGCGAAATCCGATCACCGATTCCGTCGATCCATCCAAAAACAACCCCGCGCATTGTGTGATCGATTTTTCTCCGTTAAGTTCCAAAGGGCAGAGAAAGAAGCGAGCCCAAGAGCTGGCCATCAAAGCCTCTGCGCGGGGATGCCAGTTTCTATCGACAAAGTAATTGGCCTTTCACGGAGTCCGCCGATTAATAACTCCCACCACCCAAATCAATAGTGCTTACTGTATGAGCCTGCACAAAGAAATCGCCTTCGAAACCGAGATTTGCCAGCACCTAGCCGCCCATGGCTGGCTGCATGCGGATGACGATGCGGCTCTGTATGAGCGCGCTTTGGCGCTACTGCCATCAGACGTTCTCGCTTGGGTGCAGGAGACGCAACCCAAAGCATGGCAAGCCCTGACCAAGAACCACGGCGCCAAGGCGGGCGACACGCTGCTCGCTCGCTTGCGCGACCAACTCAACCAACGCGGCACTCTTGATGTACTGCGCCACGGTATTGAGCTGCTGGGCTTACGTGCACCACTCAAGCTGGCTGAATTTAAACCTGCTCTCGCGATGAACCCCGATATCGTCGCACGCTATACGGCCAACCGGCTACGTGTTGTACGCCAAGTGCGTTACAGCCTGCATAACGAGAACAGTATCGACCTCGTGCTCTTTCTTAACGGCTTGCCGGTGGCCACAGTAGAGCTAAAAACCGACTTTACCCAGAGCATTGACGACGCGATCGACCAATACCGCTTTGATCGACTACCCACACCCAAGGGCCAGGCGGCAGAACCGCTTTTAAGCTTTCCACACGGAGCGCTGGTGCATTTTGCAGTCAGTAACAACGAGGTGGCGATGACCACTCGGCTGGATGGCCCTGCCACGCAGTTTTTGCCCTTCAATGTAGGCAACGACGGTGCGGCGGGCAATCCGCCTAACCTTGCCGGGCACAGCACCGCGTACTTATGGGAACAGGTATGGGAACGCGCCAGTTGGCTGGAGATTATGGGGCGCTATCTTATTGCGCAACGTGATGCCAAAAAGCAAGTCACCAAAACGATATTTCCGCGCTATCACCAACTGGACGCCACACGCAAACTACAAGCTGCGGTACTGCTTGATGGCCCAGGTGGCAAATATTTGATACAGCATTCGGCAGGCTCCGGCAAGACTAATTCGATTGCCTGGACGGCGCACTTTTTAGCCGAGCTCCACACGGCCGATCATCGCAAGGTATTTGACACAGTGTTGGTGGTGTCCGATCGCAACGTGATCGATGCGCAGTTGCAAGATGCGCTGTTTGATTTTCAGCGCACCAGCGGCGTGGTGGCCAGCATTAAAAACACAGAGAGCAGCAAAAGCGCGGCGCTGGCTGAAGCGCTGTCGGGTGATAAAAAAATTGTGGTCTGCACCATTCAAACGTTTCCGTTTGCTTTGGAGGCCGTGCGCCAGCTCGCCGCCACGCAGGGCAAGCGCTTTGCCGTGATCGCCGATGAAGCGCATAGCTCACAAACAGGCGAGGCGGACAGAATACTCAAAGCAGTGTTGTCGCAGCAAGAGCTCGCGGAGTTGAATGACGGAGGCGAAGTAAGCATGGATGATGTGCTGGCCGCGCAAATGGAAGCGCGTGCGGGTGAAGGCGACATTACTTTTGTGGCCTTTACCGCGACCCCCAAGAATAAAACACTGGAGCTATTTGGCACCCGGCCTGACCCTACGCGCAAGCCTGCGGAGGACAATGTGCCCGTGCCGTTTCATGTGTACTCGATGCGCCAAGCGATCGAAGAAAAATTCATATTGGACGTGCTGCAAAACTACACCCCCTATAAGTTGGCCTTTAAGCTAGCGCACGAAGGGCAAGAATACGACGAGCGCACGGTTGAGCAGTTGGTGGAGCGCGGTGCCGCCATGAAAGGCATCATGGCCTGGGTGCGATTGCATCCCTACAATATTGCACAAAAAGTGCAGGTAGTTGTAGAGCATTATCGCAGCACCGTCGCCCCTTTGCTCGCGGGTAAAGCCAAGGCAATGGTGGTGGTGGGCAGCCGGTTGGAGGCTGTACGCTGGCAGCTCGCGATTAACAAATATATTAAAGAACACGGCTACAAAATAGGCACCTTGGTGGCTTTTTCGGGCGAAGTCAATGATGCTGAATCGGGGCCAAATGGCTTTACTGAAAATAGCGCAACTTTGAACTCAAACCTGAAAGGCCGTGATATCCGCGAGGCATTCAAGGGCGACGAATACCAAATTTTGCTGGTGGCCAACAAGTTTCAAACCGGCTTTGACCAACCCTTACTGTGCGGCATGTACGTTGACAAAATGCTCGGCGGCATACAGGCGGTACAAACGCTCAGCCGCCTGAACCGTGCTCACCCAGGCAAAGACACCACCTATGTGTTGGACTTTGTGAACGACGCAGCCGATGTACTGGCCGCATTCAAGACTTACCATACCACCGCCGAGCTCACCACCACCACCGACCCGCACTTGGTGCTTAACCTGCGCGCCAAGCTGGATGCAGCCGGACACTATGACGACTTTGAGGTAAACCGAGTAGTGCAAGTGGAGTTGAACTCGCGATCTAAGCACCGCGATTTGGTCGCAGCGCTCACGCCCGTGACGGATCGTATGATGCGACGCTACAAGGCGGCTCAGATCGCTTTGAAAGAAGCTAAAGCGACCAAGAAGGCTAAGGATGCCAA
>JANOPA010000138.1:0-33003 GCA_031421635.1 Betaproteobacteria bacterium
CGGCCTTCAGGAAGTCGGCAAAATTTTTAATTGGGCTTTGGTCTGGAACCACCAAGGCATCGGGAGTGTAGTGAAACCAAAAGACCGGCGTGACATCTTGGGTCTTGTACTGCACCTGCCCCTCAAGTGGCTGGAAGACAATGTGCGGTAAATTGACACCGACCAAGTTGAGCCCGTCGCCCGCCAAGCTATTCATCTGGGACCAGAGCAAACCCCCGCCAGCCCCGGCCTTGTACTGAACGATGGTATCGATACTGGGGCATCGCCTTTTCAGGACCGTTTGCTGATGTCGCGCCGCAATGTCCGATTCGCCGCCAGGAGGAAAAGCCTGCCAATAGAGAAAGTTTTTATCTGGGCAAGCTTGCGCCAAAACGAACGACGAAAAAATTAGGCTCAGCGCCATAACTAAGGCTTTGAAAGCAGATGGTTTGATGACGATGCTCCTTGATTTTGTGCCCTTTAGCATTCTAGCGCTTAGCTTGAAATCAAGGTGCGATCTCGGTGTTTATAGGCTCTGTTTAGCCTCGTCGCCTGACCCTAACTTCGGCTTTGGCGCGCAGCCCGAAAGGCGTCCATCTGTTCGCGCGTCATTTGCAAGGCGTCAAACATCGGCCCTTGCACGTTCAAGTCCCAGGAATGGCGCGGCCCGATGGTGATCCCGCCGTCGACGGTGATCGAAGTGCCCGTGATGAACCCTGCCGCATCCGAGGCCAAGAACAAAACGGCTTCAGCGATGTCGCGTGGCTGACCGGAGCGGCCAATGGGGTTGGCGCTACCGCTTCGCGCGCTGACTTGGGCGGCGATTTTTTGGGCTTCATCCAGGCTCATGCCCATAGAGCTGCCAAAGATGTTGGTGGCGATAAAGCCTGGGACGACCGCGTTAATTCTGATTTTGTGAGTCGCAAGTTGCGCCGCCGCAACTTGCGTGAAGTGAAGCACCCCAGCTTTGGCGACGGAGTACGCGATGGGCGCGAAACCAGCCTGCAAAGCAGAGATCGATGAGGTGTTGATGATCGAGCCACCACCGCGCTTCTTCATGTGTGGGGTGGCATAGGACGCCCCGGCCGCCACTGAGCGAAGCAGCAAGTTATGAGTCTGGTCCCAACCGGTTTGCTCCCACTCATCGACTTTGGCGGGGGTGCCGCCGCTGCCTGCATTGCTGAAGAGAATATCCAACCCGCCGAAATCATTGGCCGCACTATCAATAGCCGCTTTCAACTGATCGACCTGAGTGACATCGCAAGGCACAAAACGAATAACTCCAGGAAAGCGTTTCTCAAGGGCGAGGCCTGCTTCGGCATGGAAATCGGCCGCGAGCACGCGAGCGCCTTCCTCAACAAATAGCTCCAATGTCGCCAGGCCAATGCCTGAGGCGGCACCAGTGATAACCGCAACTTTCCCGTCGAGGCGATTGCTCATGCTTGTCCTATTGATCCATCATGATTACGTTGCGCGCAATGCCGCCTTTGGCCAGGGCCTCAAAGCCCTCGTTGATTTGCTCCAGTGGCATGCGCCCAGAAATCATCTGATCCAACTTGAGTCGACCCTGCATGTAAAACTCTATCAACCTCGGCATATCGATTCGAAAATGATTCGAGCCCATCATGCTGCCCTGAATGCGCTTCTCGGCGAGGAAGGCCACGCCGGGCACTTCAATCTTGACCCCGATGGGGATCATGCCGATGACGGTGAGTACACCGCGCGGCCGCAACATGGCGAAGCCCGCCTCGGTAGTGGCTTTAAGGCCGATGCACTCGAACACATGATGCGCGCCGCCGCCGGTCATCTCTAAAATTACTTTATGAAGGTCCGCTTGACTGCCGTCCACGCCCTCGGTTGCGCCAAAGGCTTTGGCGAGACCCAGTTTGGCTGGGTCGGTATCTACCGCAATGATGCGTCCTGCTCCTGCAATTTGCGCCGCATTGATGGTCGAAAGACCAATGCCACCGCAGCCAATCACCACCACGGTAGAACCCGGTTCGACCTTGGCGGTATGCACTACAGCACCGTAACCCGTGACCACGCCACAGCCGATCAGAGCCGCTAAGTCCATAGGCATGTCGGGACGTACTTTGACCAGTGCGTTTTCATGCACCAGCATTTGTTCAGCAAAGGAGGAGAGGTTCAGGAATTGGTTGAGATGCTTACCCTGCCAGCGCATACGCTTGGCCTTACCGGGAAGCATTTTGACTTCGGTGGTGGAACAGAGCGACAGGAATCCCGTGGTGCAATATTCGCAATGCCCGCAAAAAACTGACAAGCAGGTAATCACGTGGTCGCCGGGCTTGACGTGCGTGACGTCCTCTCCAACAGCCTCGACAATGCCGGCCGACTCGTGCCCCAAGACGGCTGGAGCAGGGGTTGGATATTTGCCTTGTATGAAGTGAAGATCGCTATGGCAGAGTCCCGCTACCTTGGTGCGCACCAGCACCTCGCGACGTTGCGGCTTGTCGATCTCAACATTCTCGATGGTCATCGGCAGACCCGTGCCATGGAAGACAGCGGCTTTCATATTTTGTGCTCCTAAAGATTTCTAGAAATAAGTTCTTTCATGACTTCGCTGGTGCCGCCGTAAATGCGTGCAACACGAGTATCCACATAAGCCCGAGCAATCGGGTACTCCATCATATAGCCATAGCCTCCGTAGAGCTGAAGCAATTCGTCCAGTCCCTTGGTGAGCTCTTCGGTGGTGTAGAGTTTGGCGATTGCCGCTTCTTCCAAGGTGAGTTTGCGACGCAAGTGCTCTGCTAAATACTGATCCACCATCATGCGCATGGCGGTGGCGCGGGTCTTGTTCTCGGCGAGTTTAAAACGGGTGTTCTGAAAGTCGAACAAGGGCTTGCCAAACACCATGCGCTCCTTGGTGTACTTCACCGTTTCGTGATACATAGCCTCCATTTTGGCGGCCGAGGACAAAGCAATGATAAAACGCTCCTGAGCGAGCTCTTGCATGAGATAGCCCAGGCCCTTGCCCTCCTCGCCAAGCAGGTTAGTCACAGGGACTTGCACATCTTCAAAGAAAAGTTCGGCGGTGTCTGCGGCCTCTTGGCCCATTTTTTCTAACTTACGACCCTTGCGAAACCCGGCGCGATCTGCCTCTACCAGCAACAGGGAAATACCCTTGCCGCCGGCCTCAGGGTCGGTTTTGCAAACTACCACCACCAGATCGCAATTAAGCCCGTTGGAAATAAAGGTTTTGCTGCCGTTCACAACATAGTGGTCGCCCTTCTTGACCGCCGTGGTGCGAATCGCACGCAAATCGCTCCCGGCCCCCGGCTCGCTCATGGCGATCGCCAGAATGCACTCGCCGCTCGCCGCCTTCGGGAGCCACTTCGCTTTTTGCTCGGCGGTGCCCAAGCGGTAGATATAGGGCGCAATGATGTCGGAGTGCAAATAGAAGCCGGGGCCGCTGACCCCGGATTTGGAAATTTCCTCAACCGCGACCGCGCAGTGACCAAAATCGCCGCCTCCGCCGAAACCGTCCTCTGGCAGTGATGCCAGAAGCAGGCCTTCCTTGCCCGCCTTGAGCCAGGTTTCGCGGTCTACCCGCCCAGCCTTATCCCATTCGGCTTGCTTGGGCACGCATTCCTTCTCGACAAAACGACGTACGGTTTCGCGGTACATCTCGTGGTCTTCGCGATACACGCTGCGTGGAAAAGTAAGTACGGATGTCATGGGCGTGCCTTGTCGCTTGGATGATTTATCTGACGGTGTTCGAAAGCGCCGCTGGCCGCGCTGCTGGACAACCAGAGGATCGATTCCCCCGTAGCTTACCTATCTCGGGCGCTGCTCACCTCATAATGTGCATTATGACGAAACTTTCGGGCGCGCTCAGTCCAACCTTTCACCTAGTCGCCCTACCTTACCTTGCTTTGCTGGCCAATGCATTCTTGTGGGGTATTTCGTGGTGGCCATTCAGACAACTCAATGAGCTGGGGTTGCATAGCGTGTGGGCGACCGCCTTGATCTACGGTTTGGCCGTGCTGCTCATCACCCTCTGGCGACCCAGGGCATGGCGCCTGATTGTGGTGTATCCGGGCGTGCTGTGGATCATGCTGTTCTCAGGTCTGAATAATGTGGCCTTCAACTGGGCAGTGCAAGAAGGCGAAGTCGTACGCGTTATTCTTTTGTTCTACATGATGCCGGTTTGGGCGACGCTTCTGGCAAGGTGGTTATTGAAAGAAGCGATTACAGTGCGCTCGGTGCTGCAAATTGGGCTTTCGCTCATCGGTGCGGCCTTAGTGCTTTGGCGGCCGGAAATCGGGTTGCCCATGCCGCGCAGTCTCCACGACTGGCTAGGGCTAATCGGTGGAGCTTGCTTTGCGGGGGTAAATGTTCTTTTGAGGAAATACGCGGATGTTCCGAGTGAGGTCCGTTCCTTAGCGATGTTTGGCGGAGCTTGCTTGGTGGCGGTCATTTTTGCGTTGTCGCTCGGTCCAAGTGGACGAATTCCCTACCCGCCACAGCCAGACTGGGTGTGGCTTGTCGGCTTGTCGGTGTTTGCACTGTGCCTCTTAGTTGGCAATCTTGGGCTGCAATATGGCGCGTCGCGTTTGCCGGCACAAACTACGGCGCTGGTCATGTTGAGCGAAGTGGTCTTCGCTACCGGTTCGGCGACTCTTTTCGGGGACGAGACCTTGAGCCCATTTGCCGTCTTGGGCGGGCTCTTGATTATTGGCTCGGCATTACTGGGTTCGATCCGCCTGAAATCGAAAGTTAGCGCTAGTCCAGTTTGACACCCAAGGACTCAACTTCCTTGATCCACACGGGCGCGTCTTCGCGCCACAAGCGCAAGGCCTCGGCTCGGCCTTTAGTGGCTTCTGGGATCGCAAAATTCTCCCGCAAAGCTTTGGCGCGCGGGGTGTCGTTACCGTCCACAGCGACCTTGGCCAACAATTCAAGAATATCGGCCGGGACCGCTGAGTTTGTCGTCAGGGCTAGTCCACCTTCGAGGCGGGCAATCGGGGCTTTCAGTCCTTGCTCTATCATCGTTGGGAGATCGGGAAGTTTGGGACTACGGATCATGCCGCTGGTTGCAATCGCTCGAATGCCTTTGTCGCGCACCGTCGCGAAAGCTTGATAGCTTCCGATAGCCATAGTGATTGAGCCCGTGCCCATGTCGACCCACATCGGTCCTTCGCCTTTGTACTGAATCGCCTGAATCTTGCCACCCGAATCCCGGTTGAGCGATTCGGCAAAGACGTGGGGATAGGAGGCCACCGCATAAGAGCCCATGGTGCAGGGGTTTTTGCTGGCGTATTCGATCAGCTCCTTGAGGTTACGCACGCCGGCTTTCTCTTGCACCGCCAGAATGAGTGGGCCCGATGGAAATACTGTGATGGGCCCGATATCTTTGGCGAGATCAAAGGGTAATTTACGATAGAGCACGCGTGTCTGCCAGAGCATGCCAGTTGTTGTTGAAAGCAGGGTGTAACCGTCGGCAGGCGCTTTCAGCATGGCCTCCGTTGCGATAATGCCGCTGGCACCGGCCCGATTCTCGACGATCGCCGGTTGGTTATACCGGGCGGTGAATTGTTCGGCAAACAATCGAGCATAGGCATCGCTGAGCCCCCCGGGCGCTGCTCCAACGATAATCTTGATCCCTTTGTTTGGATAGTTACCGGTTTGAGCTGATGCTCGCTGCAAGGGCGAAGCTGCAAGGCTTGCACCGGCGAGAAGTAAGTTACGGCGGGAAGTCTGGGTCATGCGCATACCTTTAAGAGAAGTGGGGCCCAAGGGTGGCTAGACTTTACTCGAAGTAGGCTTGGCGTGTACATTGAATTTTCGGCGAGCTCTGCTCATTCGGGGCTCGTCACTTTGGTGTCCGAGCCGCGACCAGGACGATCACTTCCAGCGCTCCGGCCGCTTTTAGGCAGCGAGTGGCCTCGGCCAGAGTGGCACCCGTCGTCATGACATCGTCGACCAAACCGAGCCGAAGCCCTTGGAGCGGCTGACGGCTATCTGGCAAGAGTGTGCTGGAAGTTTCCCTACCCTCCGATCGGTTGGTTCTGGGCGACTTACTCACTACAACGTACGCGCCTTTTACTAAATGATGCCGGCCCTCGGAGGCGAGTAAAGTCATCGGGGGACCGTCTTTGATACGCTTGAGAATGTTGAGTCGCAGATCTTGGCGGTTCGCAAAACTCAGTTTCGAACTGAGTGCTTCGCTTCTCGATGCGCTCCTTAAGCTTTGAGCGATGAGTTGGGCTTGATTGAAGCCCCGCTTGGCGAGTCTTTCTCGCGACAAAGGTAAGGGAATGAAGGCATCAAGGCGGCTGACCCTTATCTGAAGATCAAGGGGTGCTTGTGATATCGCCCGAGCGAGACCCCATCCCAAACCGTGAGCCAAGCTTGCCTCCTTTTGAAACTTGAGCGCACGAACCCAGCCGTCGACGGGATAGTCATAATCGACCCAAGTGATGACTGCATCCCAAGGAAATTGCTCCGCGGTGTCAAGCGCACATGACTCCATTGATGTTGCCGAGTGAGCGAGCCCACATCGCAAACAGCGAATGGCGTTTCGCCCTGGAAGCCGTTCTTCGCAGGCCCAACAAAGGCGCGCGGCACACTCCAAATCGCCTTCTAGGTTGTGCTCGCAGAGCGAACATACCCGTGGCAAGACTTGATGAAGAAATCTTTCTAACCAACGCTTAGAGGTTGAAACAACCGCGGGATAAAACACCAATGAGGCTTTGCCAAAATGAAACAAAATGAATGTTCATTTAACTTGGCGACACGACAACTGTCGCGCTTAAGGTAGTCCTTTTGGCTTAGTGCGCTTGGCCTCATCCTTTGCGGAGCGACTTTTCGGGGTCCAATCCGCCACCGAAAACCGCTTGTCCGATGCTCAAGACTCAAGACTCAAGGCTCAATCGAAAAAGTGAGCTTCGTGCTTTTGGTCACAATTCCTCCGCGATTACCCGGCTCAATCGAGCCGTAGCGCAACTTATAAACCGGCGGGAGGGTGCGAGCTTTTGGCGGGGCGAGCCAAAGCCTGAACAGATGCCGCCGTAGTTCGGGCTCTGGCCAGTCTTCAAAGTCGGTGCGGCTATGGAGGATTTGGTGATTGTGGACGAACTGCATGTCGCCGGGCTGAAAATCCATGCTCAGTGCGAGCTGATCATCATCAGCCAGTGCATCGAGAAAATCGATGGCCTCGGCTTCCAAATCGTTTAGTCTGCGCGCCTCTGGAAAAAGCGCTTGTGCGCTACGCACATACTGGCCTGCGTAAATGGTACTTAGCTCACCCGCATGCCAATTGAACACGGGGATATCAAACCAGGGGTCCATCCCTGGTGGAACTTCACCGCGTCGATCCGTCGGGAACGTATTAAATAACACGGCCCAAAGATCGGGGCGACGCTTCAATATTTCATTGTGCAAGGTCACGGAGCTGACCAGCCGACTTTCACCGCCCGACTTCGACGTCTTCAAACACAGCAAGCCGACGATGTCACACGAGTCCGTGTGATAGTTCAAGGCTCGATTGGTTTGGTAGTAGCGCACATTGGGGTTCGCGATGTCAAGCCCAAGATCGCGTACGTGGCCGAGCAAATGCCCCTTGGCATTTTGTGAGCGGAAGCTTCCAAAGTATGAGCCAATGCCAAGATAGGCAATGGCGCTATCCTCGACGCTTCGGCCCTCAACCTTAAAGCCGCGCAACATTGCAAACCCGTTGCCGTGTAATACTTGCTGTTGGATTTCTTTGAGCTTCTGGCCTAGCTGGGGAAGCTTAAAGCTTGCGCTACTAATGTCGCCCATTTCTCGGCCGGCACGGCGATGTTCGCGAACTGCCTCGTCAATTTCGGTAAGCTCGTTGGCAGTAAGTTCGAAAAGCCAGTTGCGCTTTGAATTCATGGCGGGGCCGTACCAAGCGGCGGGGCCTTGAATCGCGCAGGTTGGCAAAGCCTGATTGCCCATCGGGCTCATTGCAGGCGGCGCTGTTGAGAATGCAGGGGAACTCATATTTTTAGGCCTCACTTACTCTGCTTTATCGATAAGCCGCAAGGACTCACCGAGAAAGCGATAAATCTGAAACTGATCACGCGCAAAGCTACGCGTTTCATCGGGGTTTTTAATATAGGGGATCGAGCCGATCTTTTCGGTGGCAGCAATCCAACTGGCATCGGTGGCTACTTTCGCCATCACTTGCTGTAGCTTGGCCTGAACGTCTGACGGTAGGTTAGCCGGACCGAAAACCGCGCTCCAACCAATGATCCGTTCCAGTTCGGTGAGCCCCAACTCCCTTGCGGTCGGCGTATTGGGAAGCACATTGATTCGTTCAGGTGTGGTCACCAACAGCGCAGCTAAGTCCCCTTGTTTCACGAAAGGAACGAAAGTGCCGATACTGGAACAGGCGAAATCAATCTCGCCGGACAACAAAGCGACCATGGCTTCGTTTGAGGCTTTGTAGGGAATTTGGGTCGGCGCATTGTCACCCAGCCCAAGCATCTTGAAGAGCTGGCGAGGGCCCATGTCATTCGTAGTGAGGTTACCGGCGGTGCCGAAGTTCATCTGCTTTCCGCGCGACTTGAGTGCGTCGGCAAAGTCGGAATAGTTTTTGAATCTGCCAGTTTTGACGAAACATCCGTAGGGGTTGAGCTCCAAGAGCCCGATCATGGCGAAGTCGTCCCATTTGTATTTGGTCCGCGTTGGCATGATCGCCGGGAGGATGGATTGAGAGCCCGGGCGAGCTAAAAGTAAGGTGTGTCCATCTGGAGCTGCCGAGACCACGAATGCCGAGCCAATCACCCCGCTAGCGCCGGGACGGTTGACGACCACAACCGCTTGGCCCAGTGCCTTTTGTGCGGCGGCCGCAAAATTGCGGGCAGCAAAGTCGGCGTCGCCACCCGCTGCATAGGGGGAAATTAAGGTAATAGGTTTACTCGGATAGGTCTGCCCATGAACCGGTCCCGAACAGAGCCACAAGCCAAATGCAAAGGCGCAAAACGCAGAATATGAGCGCATGGTGTTCCATAGTGAGATCAATCAACTCTTCCAGGGTAGGCTCTTCGGAGTGCAATGCGCTTTCGAAGGCTATGAGTTTAATCTTACACGTCCGAGTTTGGCGGTTCACCACCGCTCACCCATTCCTTGATCGATCTCACCCCAGGCGGCACTAAAAGTGGGTCGCACGATACGATTTCTCTCCAAAAAATGGTGTTTGAACGACATGTCTGCATAAAAGTACACTTAAACTAGCGAAAAGTATCAACGAGGAAATCACTTCGTACTATCTTTCTCGATGTTGGTGCGCCAAGTCGTGCGCGCACTTTCTAAAGAAAATCGGGAGACATGCAATGAAATTCGCAAAAGCGACCTCGCGCTAGCCACTGCTATGGCAATGACCGGTGGCATGTACGAGACCCCAATTTGGGGCAAAAAGGGCTGGCTCACCGAACTCAAGCCTGACGCGGCCTACGATATTGATGATTTATTGCCTGCGATGCGTAATGGCCTTTCCGTCAACGGCAAGCTCTACGCAGCACCTTTTTACGGCGAAAGCTCGATGCTGATGTATCGCAAAGACTTGGCCGACAAAGCGGGTGTCAAAGTGAGCGACAAGCCCACTTGGGCCGATTCGATCACCTTCTACATCGATTTGCTCAAGAAGTACGGCCCACCAGGATCGTCTGCTAACAGCTTCAACGAAATTTTGGCGCTTTATAACGCCGGTCGTTGCGGTATGTGGGTGGATGCCACAATCGCAGCCAGCTTCATCACTGACCCCAAGCAATCTAAAGTGGCCGATAAGGTCGCCTTTGCACAGGCTCCAACGGGTGTAACGCCTAAAGGTGCGAATTGGTTGTGGGCTTGGTCGCTAGCCATCCCTGCAGGAACCAAGAAGTCTGCCGAAGCGCAGAAGTTTGTGGCCTGGGCAACCTCAAAAGAGTACATCGCTCTCGTGGGTAAGACTAATGGTTGGGGTCGTGTACCGACAGGCACTCGCAAGAGCACCTATGCCAATGCTGAGTTCCAGAAAGAGGCTAAGTTTGCCGCAGCAGAAAAAGCGGCGATTGATAGTGCCAACCCCAATGACAGCACTTTGCCTAAGTCACCTTATGTGGGCGTACAGTTTGCCGCGATTCCTGAGTTCCAGTCTATTGGTATTACGGTCGGGCAGCAGATGAGCGCGGCTCTTGCCGGCAAAATCACCGTGGATTCCGCGTTGAAGGCCTCCCAGCTCGCAGCTGAACGCGAAATGAAAAAGGATGGTTACTACACCAAGAAGTAATCTGCAGTAGGTTCTCGGTGCACTCAACGATGAGTGCACCGGAGTTCCAAAATGACTCGATTTATGCCTCGCGCCTTGTTGACACCCGCTGTGGTGACGCTCTTCCTATGGATGATCGTGCCACTACTGATGACGATTTATTTTTCGCTTATCCGCTACAACCTGATGCAACCCGAGGTGAGCGGTTTTGCCGGCCTCGATAATTTCGACTTTTTCGTCACCGACGCTTCGTTCACGGTGGCGGTAAGCAATACCCTCATTTTGCTCGCCAGTGTGATTGCGATTACGGTGGTGGGAGGCGTTGCCCTTGCGCTCCTGATCGTTGAGCCCTTCCCTGGGCGCGGCTTCGTACGACTGCTGTTGATTTCTCCGTTCTTCGTCATGCCTACCGTCAATGCCTTGATGTGGAAGCACATGATGATGAATCCCATTTATGGCGTGCTCGCTCAAGTTTGGCAATTCTTTGGCGCCGAGCCCATTGATTGGCTCACGGACTTCCCGCTCGGTAGTGTCGTGATGATGATTTCATGGCAATGGCTGCCGTTTGCCACGCTTATCCTGATGACGTCGTTGCAGTCTTTAAACCGCGAGCAGCTTGAAGCCGCGCGTATGGACGGTGCCAATTATTTGCAGAGACTTCGTCACATGTACTTGCCGCACTTGGCGCGCTCGATTGCCGTTGTGGTCATGATTGAGATGATTTTTCTGGTGAGTGTGTTTGCGGAAATCTTTACAACCACCGGCGGTGGCCCAGGAGATGCCAGTACCAATGTCGCCTTTCTTATTTTCAAGCATGCTTTGTTGAATTTTGATGCTGGGGTGGCTTCTGCGGGCGTGCTCTTTGCGGTGTTACTGGCGAATATTGCGGCTTTCTTCTTAATTCGCATGATTGGCAAAAACTTGGATTGATGGCATGCAAGATTCCAAGCGAAACCTCCCTAATCGACTCGGTCTTCAGAAGTTGCCGAAGGGCCGGAGTATAGGATCCTGGCCAACCAGACTCGGCATCGCTCAACTATTGCGCACCCTGCTGGCCTGGGGGGTGACCTTGTTGTTGTTCTTCCCGATTGCCTGGTTGGCGCTTACTGCTTTTAAAACTGAACTTCAAGCCATTGAGATTCCACCGGTGTTTTTCTTCACGCCGACCCTCGAGAACTTTCAAGAGGTGCAAGAGCGTAGCGATTACCTGCTTTATGCCAAAAACTCTGTCATGACCAGTGTGATCTCAACGCTTGTCGGCCTGCTGACCGCCGCGCCCGCCGCCTACTCCATGGCTTTCTTTCGGACCAAGCGAACCCGCGATATTTTGATGTGGATGCTTTCGACCAAGATGATGCCGGCCGTGGGCGCTTTGGTGCCGATCTACGTGCTCGCGCAAAAAGCGGGTTTGCTGGATACCCAATTGGCACTGATCAACCTGTTCACTTTGGGCAACTTGCCGATCATGGTGTGGATGTTGTATTCGCACTTCAAAGATATCCCGAAGGAAATTCTGGAAGCCTCGCGCATGGACGGTGCCTCGCTTTGGAACGAGATGCGTCACGTGCTCTTGCCACCTGGCATGGGTGGCCTCGCCTCCACTGGTTTGCTGTGCTTGGTACTGTCCTGGAATGAAGCCTTCTGGGCCCTTAATTTGAGCTCGGCCAAAGCGGGAACCTTAGCGACCTTGATTGCCTCGTATTCAAGCCCTGAAGGACTGTTTTGGGCCAAGCTGTCGGCCGCATCCCTAATGGCGATTGCGCCGGTCGTGGTGTTTGGCTGGTTTTGCCAGAAGCAATTGGTACAAGGCCTCACCTTTGGTGCTGTTAAGTGAAGAAGGAGTGGCATATGGTACTGGGCATCAAGCAGAGGATGGAAGCGTGATGAACGACCTGTCTAATAACTCTTACCTCAAACTCAAAGGGTTGGAAAAGCAGTTCGGCGAGGTACGCACTATCAAGGGCATTGATCTCGAAATCCAGCGTGGTGAGTTTGTGGTGTTTGTCGGACCGTCGGGCTGCGGGAAATCGACGCTACTGCGTCTCATTGCCGGGCTCGAGTCCATTGATCAGGGCTCAGTTGAACTTGATGGCCGGGACATCACCCAGCTTGCCTCTTCAAAGCGAGATCTGGCGATGGTTTTTCAAAGCTACGCGCTCTACCCGCATATGAGCGTGTATGACAACATGAGCTTCGCCTTACGCATGGCAAAAGTTGAGCCCGCGCTCATCAAGGAAAAAGTAGAGAGAGCCGCAAAGATTCTCAACCTTGAACCTTATTTACAGCGTACGCCGCGCGAGCTTTCAGGCGGGCAAAGACAACGTGTCGCCATTGGTCGCGCCATTGTCCGTGCGCCGAAAGTGTTTCTCTTCGATGAACCTCTTTCCAATCTTGATGCGGCCCTACGAGGACAGACTCGCATTGAAATTGCACGCCTGCATCGTGAACTCGGTGCCACTACCATTTATGTGACGCATGATCAGGTCGAAGCCATGACCCTTGCGGATCGTGTGGTGGTGCTTCGTGATGGACAAATTGAGCAGGTCGGCACGCCCTTGGAGCTATATGACCGACCGGCCAACCAGTTCGTCGCGCAGTTCATCGGTACACCTCAAATGAATATCATCTCGGCCGCAGCGGTTCCGCAACTACACAGTGCCTGCGGCCCACTTCTACCCGCTGACGGGTCGATTGGATTGCGGCCGGAGCATGTGACCTTGAAGTCTCCGGGCGAGGGCCTATCGAAGGGCCGGGTTGACCTGGTTGAAGCACTGGGAGCTGAAACCTTGATCTATGTCAGCGCGCACGAGCTTGGTGTTGAGTTGACGTCACGCCAGAGTCATCGTACTCACTTACGACCGGGCGACGAGGTGGGTATCACGCTTGATCTTGAAGCGGCTCATTTGTTTGACGGCAAGGGACGAGTGACTCGAGCAGGTGCGCCTGCGCAGTAAATATTATGAACAATCGAACCCCAACTGTACAAACCGTACCGTTGCAAACTACACCTTTAAAAACTACTACTTTGCAAACATCGATTTCGCCTCTAGTGATTCTGCACCTCGGGCTAGGTTCCTTTCACCGAGCCCACCTTGCAGTTTATGTGCACCAACTGATTGAATCCGGCGATTCGCGCTGGGTGCTCAAGGGCGGCAACACTCGACCCGATATGCCTGAGACAATCAACGCTCTGATTGCACAACAAGGTGAGTACACGCTCGAAACGGTCACACCTTCCAGCGAGCGCAGCTACACTCTTGTGAAGTCGATTAAGAGTGTGTTTGCGTGGCGGCAAGACCTTCCAGATCTTATTCGGGTGGGCGCTGAGCCACAGACGCGCATCATCTCCTTCACCGTCACTGAAGCTGGCTATTACCTCGACGCGGTTGATCGACTTGATCTACAGGCTCACGATATTGCAAGCGACCTCGCGGCGGCGCGTCACGGGCGAGTGGGTGGCACAATTTATGCCGCCCTGGTCGCGATCCTGCGCGAGCGCATGCGCTTGTCCTCTGGCGCCGTGACCCTGCTCAATTGCGACAACCTACGCCACAACGGTGATCGCGCCCGCGCGGGCTTGATGCAGTTTATTGAAGCCCTTGGGGATGCCACTTTGTTGGGCTGGGTCAAAGCCAATACCTCGACCCCCAATGCGATGGTGGATCGCATTACGCCTCGCCCCACGGCCGACGTAAGCGAAAGAGTCAAGCAGATCACTGGACGAGATGACCCTGCCGCCCTCATGGCCGAAAGTTTTATCCAGTGGGTGATTGAGGACAACTTCATCAATAGTCGCCCCGACTGGGAAAAAGTTGGGGTCGAAATGGTCGCCTCAGTGGCTCCCTACGAGGAGGTCAAGATTCGCTTACTGAATGCAACCCATAGTTGTATTGCCTGGGCGGGCACCTTAGTCGGTTACCGCTACATTCATCAAGGCACGCTTGATCCTGTTATTTTTAGCTACGCGTATGACTACGGCACGCTTGACGCGATTCCGGTGCTAGACCCAAGCCCGATCGATTTGGCCGCCTATCGCGACGTCGTCTTGCAGCGCTTCAGTAACCCGGCAATTCAGGACACCAATCAACGGGTGGCCATGGATGGCTTTTCCAAGATCCCGGGCTTCATTGCACCGACGATTCGCGAACGTCTGGCACGTGGCGAAAGTATTGATGCCGTCGCGATGCTGCCCGCACTTTTTCTAGCCTGCCTAGAGCGCTGGCATGCGGGAAGTCTTCCGTATGTCTACCAGGATCAAGTCATGAATCCCACTGTTGCTCACGCCATTTGCGCGGCCGATGATCCGGCTACCGCCTTGGTGGCGGATCGTTCGCTGTGGGGGGATCTCGCGGGTGACGCGCGCTTGTTAGCAGCGGTACAGCGAGCGCGGAGTCGAGTGAATGTGTGGGTCGCCAAGGCTCAATACCCGAGCACCAAATAGTAAAAAGGAACGGTATGAATGGACGACTGGAGGGTTTGCATGCCCTGCTGACAGGTGCCACAGGCGGAATCGGGCTCGCAGTCACCCAGGCCTATTTGGCGCAAGGAGCGCGTTGTACCGTCGTGGACATCGGTCTCGAACCCTCGGCAGCCCTCGCGTCGCTACTCATGGCTCATGCCGAGCGACTTCACTACATTAGTGCAGACATCTCGCAAATGGAGCATATTGAGCGCATGCTCGCGCACGCTGAGGCACGCTTTGGCGTCGTACAAATTTTGTATAACAATGCCGCGCTTTTTGATAGGGCACCTTTACTCGAAAGTAACGAAGCGAGTTTTGATCGCTTGTTCGCGGTCAATGTGAAGGGCATGTTCTTTGTGATGCAAAAGGTCTTGGCACAAATGGTGGCCAAGGGCGTCAAAGGGGCTGTGATCAATATGGCCTCGCAGGCCGGGCGGCGCGGCGAAGCTCTGGTGTCGCATTACTGCGCCACAAAGGCGGCGGTCATCAGCTATACCCAGTCGGCGGCTCTTGCAATGGCTTCCCACGGTATTCGAGTGAATGCCATTTCGCCCGGCGTGATTGATACCCCCATGTGGCAAGGGGTGGATGCGTTGTTTGCGAAATACGAGAATCTGCCCTTGGGCGAGAAAAAGCGTCAGGTGGGCCTGGCGGTACCGCTTGGCTACATGGGGGCCCCAGCGACGTGTGCGGCGCAGCGGTATTTCTGGCCTGCGCAGACGCCTCCTATATCACGGCACAAACCTTGAATGTGGTCGGTGGTAACGTGATGAGTTAGTCTGTGCCCATCATGACTTCCTCGCGACTTCGCAGCCTCCCTCGGCAACGCCAGCCTGAACTAGAGCATGCGTTTTCACGAAACCCGGCCCTGGGCTATGAAAGCCAGGACATGGCGGGTTTTATTCGTTGCCTGGCACATGGCTTCCCGACGCCTCTCGCGCGTTGGCATTATCATGACGAATATGAGCTCCACTTCATCGTAGAGTCTTCAGGAAAAGCGTTCGTAGGTGACTACATCGGTAGTTTTCAGCCGGGACATTTGGTGCTCACGCGGCCGCGTCTACCCCACAACTGGATTTCGCTTGATCTGCCGGAGTGTGACCTGAAGCAGAGAGATCTAGTCATTCAGTTCGCCCCTGGGCCGATTGAAAAAGCAAGCGCCAATATTGCCGAGCTGGCGGAGGTATTGCCCTGGTTAGAACGAGCCCGGCATGGCATAGAGTTTTTCGGTATGACCGAACACGCCAAGACTTACTGGCACAAAATCCGCAGCAGCAAAGGCTTAAGTCGCTTCGCCGCATTCTGCGAATATTTAGCTCAGCTCTCGCAGTGCTCGGATTACCGTTTGCTTTCGCATTCGTCCTTGCAGTGTATTGATGATCATACCCAGCTTGATCAGATTGATGCCATTGTGAGGCGCATCACCGATAACTTAGCTCAACCTATCACGGCAGCCGCCGTGGCCAGCGAACTCGACATGAACGAAAGTCAGTTTTCGCGATTCTTCAAGCGTGCCACAGGAAATAGTTTTACAGATTTTGTGATCCAGATGCGAATCAATCAGGCCTGCAGGTTGCTCATGCAATCGGATCGCTTCATCACGCACATTTGCTTTGAAGTAGGCTTTAACAATGTCGCGAACTTTAATCGTCGCTTTCTTGATGTGAAGGGTATGACGCCTCGTGAGTTTCGACGCTCGGCGGATTCTCGCTTCGGCGTTTCGCGTTAATTCTCGGCGACGGTGCGGGTGAAGATAAACGATTTCCAGATGCTGGTTTAACAATGCTGCCGGTAAAAAACGGCGTCGGCCCCAGCGTCGTGAGCTTGCCAAAAGACGCTGAAGCGCGCTGGGCTACGATCACTGACTACTTGGTGGAGCGCTTCCCGGCGATCTCCCGCGTGACCTGGCTGCAACGCATGATGCGGGGGGATGTGGAAGACGAATCAGGGGTAACCGTGACCTCGGATCGACCCTGCCAAGCGCAGCTTCGCGTTTACTACTACCGAGATGTTGAGGTCGAAGAGCACATCCCGTTCGACGAATTTATCTTGCATCAGGACGAACACCTTCTCGTGGTCGACAAACCTCATTTCCTTCCCGTCACCCCAAGTGGGAAATACCTTCAGGAAACCGTGCTTGTGCGACTGAAACGCAAGCTGGGGCTAGCCGATCTCGTACCCATCCACCGCATTGATCGCGACACGGCGGGCTTGGTTTTGTTCTCCATCCAACCGGCAACCCGTAATGCCTACCAGGCACTATTTCGCGAACGAGCAGTGCATAAGACCTACGAGGCGATTGCACCTTGGCGACCGGATTTAGTGTTCCCGCAATCTCGCCATAGCCGCATTGTGGCGGGCGAGGGCTTTATGACCCAACGTGAAGTGGACGGCACGCCGAACGCACTTACCCATATCGACGTCCTGGAAGTGAAAGATCATGTCGCCAGATATCAGCTCAGTCCCATCACCGGTAAACGCCACCAGTTACGAGTCCATATGAACGCACTGGGATTGCCGATTGTAGGTGACGGAATCTACCCCGTTTTAACACCAGAAGGTCAAACTAACTACGAACACCCGCTGCAATTATTGGCGAAGTCGATCGAGTGGATGGACCCGATGACGCATAAAGTTCGACAGTTTACGAGCAAGTTCAAATTAAATCTGTAGGGTCTAGCGCCCGCGGAAAGCACCTTAACCTTCGTAAAGTTTCCGATACAGATCTTGGAACTTCTGATGACGTATCTCAAGAATCCGGTGACTTGCAGGACTCGGGTTGTACTCTGATGTCAGGTTAGGAAATGGACAAGCTTCGCGCACTGATCCACCATCAATACCTAATCTAGCCAGCCGCGCAGCACCGAGCGCCGGCCCCACTTCGCCACCCTCTCTCAGGACCAAGCGCCGATTGCAGGTATCGGCGAGCATTTGTGCCCAATAAGCGCTGCGCGAGCCACCGCCAATCAAAGTGATTTCCTCGGCGCGGCCAACTCCGGTAGCCTCTACCGCGGCAATGCCTTCAGTGAGGCCATGCGCTACCCCTTCAAGTGTTGCATTGGCGATGTCGGCAGATGTTGTACTGGCATCAATACCGAAATAAGTGGCCTTGGCGTTAGCGTTGTTATGTGGGGTGCGTTCGCCATTGAGGTAGGGCAAGAATAAAGGTGTGGTTTCCGACAGGCCACGCACTTGCGCGTTGTTGAGCAGGGTGGCTACATCAGGTACGCCGGTGAGTTGGGCGGCATGATCAAGGCAGGACGCGGCCGATAGCATCACGCTCATGAGGTGCCACTTGTTCGGTAGCGCGTGACAAAAGCTGTGCACTGCTTGCGCAGGGTTGGCGCGAAAGCCATCACTCGCCGCGAAGTAAACGCCCGAAGTCCCGACGGACAACATGGCCTGTCCGACGTCGGTTATGCCCATACCCAGCGCGCCTGCAGCGTTGTCGCTGGCACCAGCCACGACCGGAATGCGAGCGAGTCCTAATCGCTGGGCAACTTCGCTACGTAATATGCCCGTGCTCTGGGGGCCCTCATAGAGTTTGGGTAATTGATGGCGATGTAAGTCGGTCGCCTGAAGTAGCTCATCGCTCCAGTCACGCTTGGCCATGTCAAGTAAAAGCATGCCGGCGGCATCCGACATATCACTCGCATATTCACCCGTAAGTTTTAAGCGAAGGTAGTCCTTAGGGAGCAATACTTTGGCGAGACTGTCGAAAACTTGCGGCTCGTGCTGGGCCACCCAAAGTAACTTTGGAGCAGTGAACCCCGGCATCATGATGTTGCCCGTAATAGCCCGCGAACCAGGTACCTTTTTCTCAAGCTCAATACACTGCTGACTTGAGCGGCCATCATTCCAGAGAATGGCGGGCCGCAAGAGACGATCATTCGCATCCAGTAGGGTTGCGCCATGCATTTGCCCGGTGAGACCTATGGCCTCAATTTGGGCGGCTGCGATGCCTTCTTTAGCGGCCGTCCCTAATACCGCAGCGAGAGCTTTTTGGCAGGCTGCCCACCAGTGCTCGGGGTCTTGCTCACGCCAAAGCGGCTGGGGTTGTGAGACGGAAAGGACGACACTCGCCGTGGCCCTGACACGATGATTTCGGTCCAGCACTATGGCCTTGAGGCTTGAAGTGCCAAGATCAATGCCGATGAACATACTCGATTTCCTTTAGGGGTCGCTCATGCGATCAAAGTGGTCAATCGGGCCGGGGTTAAAAAGAGCGCTCGGGTGAGGGCGTCATTTTAATGCGTGGCGACCGTTCAGCTTGTGGCGATCTTAAGTCCGTCTGAGCAACCTCGCTATCATGCCGACCTATGCTCCAACCCTTTGACCTAGACCCCCGCTCTGTTCGCCAGCAGTTTGATCGTCGTGCTACGAACTTCGAAAGTAACGACTATCTCCTTCGCGAAATTGAGCGTCGCATGTTTGAGCGCCTTGATGTGGTTAAGATCGAGCCTGCAAAAATACTCGACCTAGGGTGTGGCCTTGGGGCGGGGGTGGCGGCGCTTTCGCGTCGCTATCCGCAGGCCGAAACGCTCGGGCTCGATCTTTCGCCCAAAATGATTGAGGCCGCCAAAAAGAAGGTGTTGCCGTCCGCAGAAGGATTGTTTTCTCGCTTTATGAAGTCGATGGGGGCGGGTCAGTCCAGCCGAGTCAGCTTTGAAGTGGCTGATCTGGCCCAATTGCCCTGTGGCAATGAAAGTGTCGATTTATTGTGGTCTAACCTAGTTTTTCACTGGTTAGGTGTTCCTGAGCCGACTTTATTAGAGTTGTATCGCGTCGCAAGGCCTGGCGCGCTTTTGATGTTTTCCGCCTTCGGCGTGGATACTCTGAAGGAAATTCGCCCCGTTAGCACGAGATTGAAAGGAAAGTTTGCGCACAAATCAGGAGATGCGGCGCAGGCACCGCCAGAATCGATACCCACGGATCTGATGCGTTTTCGCGACATGCATGACTGGGGTGATGCCTTGGTCGAGGTGGGCTTCGCCGAACCTGTAATGGACATGGAGCGCATTACTCTAAGTTTTTCGGAGCCCCAAAACCTCCTCAGGGACTTACACAGCCTGGGCGGCAATGCCTTGGCAAGACGAAGTCCTTCCCTTTCGCCTCGCTCCCTTCCCAGCGATTTAACACGGAAGCTCAAGGATTTGTGTGCGATTGGAGAGAAGTTAACACTTACAATTGAAGTGATCTTTGGCCATGCCTGGGTGCCTCTTAAGAAAAAGCGAAAAGATGGACTTGCCACCATCGAATTTTTGCCCAAGCGCCCCTGATTCACTGAGTAGCCCACAAAAAACTGGTTTTTGGAGGGCCATGAGGCCTTGGTTTGCGAGCTTGGGGCGGCTCCACCTATAATAGCGGTCTCTGCCAAACCTTCGATTTCAGCAACTTTAACGGACGAAGAGCTTAGTTTTGACGCCTGACGCCCTCCAGCCTCGGTCGATTTCTTCCACAACGAGCAGCCCCAAGCTGTGGTTGCAGAAGCGAAATTGCGCTTTAACCCCGACACAGCTGGCGGCGTGGTTTGTCTCAGTCAGCTTACTTTCCTTAAGCATTGCCACGGTCTTTGCATTGTTTGGAGCGTGGGTGGTGTTGCCGTTTTCGATGCTTGAAGTCTTTGGTTTGACGTTGGCCTATGTGTTTTACGGGCGGCATGCTGGGGATTTCGAGAAAATTGAAGCGGCCGCGGGGCGTTTGATTATTGAGCGCTCTGAAGGCACCCGGTTGAGTCGCGAAGAACACCTTTGCCCTTGGGTGCGTATTGAATATGAGGGGCGGCCCCGCTCTCCGGTTTGGCTGGTGTTGACGGGAAAAAGAATTGCTGTGGGTCGGTTTTTGCCGGAACACGAAAGAGCGCAGTTTGCAAAAGAGCTGCGCTATGCACTGGTTACGATTTGAGTTTGGACACTAAATAATGAATCTGGCTAAGACACTAGAAACAACTAAGAATTGGGGCTTTGCGGCGGCAGTGGCTCTTTCGAGCGCTTCGCTGAGCTTTGCGGCAGACATCCCCGACATGCCGGGCGGCCCCAAGCGCTTCCAGTTAGATTTGACCGAGCCTGCCTCATTGATCGCGCAAGATCAGCGCTGGATTCATTACTTCTTGATGTGGATTTGTGTAGCGATTTTTATCGCTGTATTTGGGGTGATGTTTTACTCCATCTGGAAGCATCGCAAAAGCAAGGGCGCTAAGTCTGCGAGTTTCCATGAGAGTACGGCCGTGGAAATTGCTTGGACGGTCATTCCATTCTTGATCGTGATCGGTATGGCATTGCCCGCGACTCGCATGGTGGTTGAGCAAAAAGATACTTCGAGCGCTGACCTGACCGTAAAGGTGACAGGCTATCAGTGGAAATGGGGTTATGAATATGTCAAAGGTGAGGGCGAGGGTATCTCCTTCCTGTCGACCTTGTCGACGCCTCGAGATCAGATTACCGGCACCGCACCGCGCTCCCCGACCTATTTGATGGAAGTGGACAATCCTCTTGTGGTGCCCGTCAACAAGAAGGTTCGGATTGTTCTTACGGCCGCCGACGTGATTCACGCCTGGATGATCCCGGCCTTTGGCGTAAAACAAGACGCGATTCCTGGGTTTATTCGTGACACTTGGTTTAAGTCGGAAAAAGTAGGAACTTTCCGGGGCCAGTGTGCTGAGCTATGCGGCAAAGAGCATGCTTTCATGCCGATTGTTGTAGAGGTAAAGAGCGCAGAAGATTACGCCAAGTGGGCTGCTGAAGAAAGCAAGAAAGCCATGGCCAAGCGTGACGACCCGAGTAAGGAGTGGAAGTTGGCCGAGTTAATGGTTCGAGGGCAAGAAGTCTACGCAAAAAATTGCGTGGCTTGCCACCAAGCAACTGGGAAAGGTTTACCTCCAACCTTCCCTGCACTCGACAGTTCGGCAGTGGTGAATGGGCCTTATGCTGGCCAACTGAAAACCTTGTTGAACGGCGTGATGCGCGACGGCAAGCCGACCGCGATGGCCTCCTTCGCTAGCCTGTCGGACACCGACCTCGCTGCAGTGGCGACGTATACGCGGAACGCTTGGGGTAATAAAACCGGCGAAGTGGTGCAACCCAAATGGTTTGTGGACGCACGTAAAGGCGAATTCCAGGCCGGTGGTGGAAGCGGCGGCGCTGTAGTTGCGGAAGCTCCAAAAGCTGCAACACCCGTAGTCGCTCCAGCAGCCGCTCCAGTTGCAGCAAGCGCGGATCTCCCAGGAAAAATTTACTTTGCAACTGGCAAGAGCGCTTTACCTGCGGAAAGCAAAACAGTGATCGATGCGGTGATTGCTTATGTGAAAGCCAACGGTGATGCAAAGTTGGAGGTAAGCGGTTTTGTGGACGCCACGGGCAACGCAGATCAAAACAAAGAGCTCGCGAAGCAGCGCGCTCTTGCAGTTCGAGATGCGCTCAAAGCGGCGGGCATTGCCGAAGACAAAATCAATATGAAGAAACCTGAAGTACTCACCGGTGCGGGCGACAATAAAGAAGCTCGTCGGGTTGAGATCTCTGCAGCGAAATAAGCTTTTCGCTTCGCCAGATCTCATCAAAGTACTTTAAAACATCGTTTAGTTACAAGCATTCGACATCGGAGTTAAGCAAATGGCAAGTGTTCCTCACGCAGCCGGTCACCACGACGCACAAGGTCATGCTGATGATCACGATCATCACGCACCCCCAACCGGGTGGCGACGTTATGTGTATGCGACCAACCATAAAGACATTGGCACGCTTTATCTTTGGTTTAGCTTCACGATGTTTATCGTGGGCGGCATCAATGCCTTGCTGTTACGTAGCGAGTTGTTCCAACCTGGCCTGCAAATTATGCAGCCGGAGTTTTTTAATCAGCTCACCACCATGCACGGTCTTATCATGGTGTTCGGCGCCATCATGCCGGCCTTCGTAGGCTTTGCAAACTGGCAAATTCCATTGATGATTGGCGCGGGCGATATGGCCTTTGCGCGGATGAATAACTTTAGCTTCTGGATTCTGCCCGTGGCCGCCTCGATGCTGGTCGCTTCTTACTTCGTTCCTGGCGGCGCAACGGCTGCTGGTTGGACTTTGTATGCACCTTTATCCGTGCAAATGGGCCCAGGCATGGACCTTGGTATTTTCGCAATGCACTTGATGGGCGCAAGCTCAATCATGGGGTCGATCAACATTATCACCACCATCTTGAACATGCGCGCTCCTGGCATGACTCTGATGAAGATGCCTTTATTTGTGTGGACTTGGCTGATCACGGCTTACCTGCTCATCGCTGTGATGCCAGTGTTGGCCGGTGCCATCACGATGGTGTTGACGGATCGTCATTTCGGGACCTCCTTCTTTAACGCAGCCGGCGGTGGCGACCCAGTGATGTACCAGCATATTTTCTGGTTCTTCGGACACCCCGAGGTGTACATCATGATTTTGCCTGCGTTTGGCATCGTCTCAGAAATTATCCCAACCTTTGCTCGTAAGCGTTTGTTTGGTTACAGCTCAATGGTGTATGCCACGGCCTCCATTGCGATTCTCTCTTTCATCGTGTGGGCTCACCACATGTTCACGACCGGTATCCCTGTAGCGGGTCAGTTGTTCTTTATGTACGCCACGATGTTGATCGCTGTGCCTACTGGGGTGAAGATTTTCAACTGGGTGGCCACGATGTGGAAAGGCTCGATGACCTTCGAGACTC
The DNA here is from genome assembly GCA_031421635.1 of Betaproteobacteria bacterium. Lineage (GTDB taxonomy): Bacteria > Pseudomonadota > Gammaproteobacteria > Burkholderiales > Burkholderiaceae_E > JAPOKJ01. The sequence continues at coordinate 23,358 of JANOPA010000138.1, forward strand.
CGATGTTGTTCTCGATTGGCTTCATCTTTGTGTTCACGATGGGTGGCTTAACCGGGATTATCTTGTCAGTGGCGCCGCTTGACATTCAATTGCACGACACTTATTACGTGGTGGCCCATTTCCATTATGTTTTGGTGGCGGGTTCTTTGTTCGCTTTGTTCGCAGGGACCTATTACTGGTTGCCTAAGTGGACTGGACACATGTATAGCGAGAGCTTAGGCAAGTTCCACTTCTGGGCTTCGATGATTACGTTTAACGTAACCTTCTTCCCGATGCACTTCCTGGGTCTGGCCGGTATGCCTCGTCGTTATGCCGATTATCCGATGCAGTTTGCCGATTTCAACATGGTGGCCACCATTGGTGCCTTTGGTTTTGGTCTGTCGCAGTTGATTTTCTTGACAGCGATTATCAAGTGCATCAAAGGCGGACCTAAAGCGACCGCTCAGGTCTGGGATAACCCGATTGGGTTGGAATGGACACTGCCTAGCCCGGCCCCGTTCCATACTTTCGAAACGCCGCCGAACGTGAAGTTTGAGCCTCGTTAATTTTTGATGACGCATACTTTGCAACTTACTGCTCAGCGTTAAAGCTTATGCCTCCACCAACCGGTCCGGTTAAAATGGCTTCTAATTACAAGAAGCCCAGCAACTTAAAAACGGCACTCATCTTGTTGACGATTGCGGCCGTGTTCTTTGCGGGCGTGGTCGTAAATAGAATGCTGTTTGGTCAGTAAGTCTGAAATGACGACGCCCATCCCGAAAAGCACACCTTTTCTGACTCGTCTGCTGAACCGTCAGATGATGGGTAAGCTGGCAGTCATTTCGGTATGCATGTTCGGCTTTGGTTATGCGATGGTGCCGATCTATAAAGCGATCTGTGAAGCAACTGGTGTGAACAGTCTTTTTAACAAAGACAAAGGCAACGCCGAGTTTGCCAAGAACACTCAGGTTGATTTGAGTCGCAAGGTCGTTGTGGATTTCGATGCCAATAGTCGCGGGTCTTGGCTGTTCCGCCCCGAGAAGGCCTCGATGACGGTTCATCCTGGCGAGTTGATTACGATTAACTACGATTTGATCAGCACGGTTGATCGTGGCACGATTGGCCAGGCGATTCCGAGCTACGCGCCTCAGCATTCCGCTCAGTATTTTCGGAAGCTGGAATGTTTCTGTTTTAAGCAACAGGCGCTTGGTGCCCAGCAGGTCAGGCGTTTTCCGGTCGTTTTCGTGATCGACCCAAAGCTGCCTAAAGATGTCACCACCATTACGCTGTCATATACATTCTTTGAGATTGCTGGTGCGAACGCCGGTTTGAGGGAAATGCGTCCCGAAAAGGTTTCCCAGTGAGTGAACCCAAAGAAGATGTATTGCAGCGTAAAGCGTCTTTGGCCAGTACGGTGAAGGCCGTGGCCTCATCGTTTTTCGGAGTACGCGCGGGTAAGGCGCATGAAGAAGATGTCGCCAAGCTCAATCCTGTCGTGGTGATTGGTGTAGGCATTTGCATGGCAATATTATTTATCCTCACGCTGGTGACAGTTGTGAAGTTGGTTTTGAGATAGTTTGGTTTGAAGTGCTTGTGTCAACAAGTTTCAAGATTCTAATTTTTTGTTCGGAGAGATGACATGTCCGCAGCCGGTCACCAAGGTGTAGCGCCGCATTATTTTGTACCCAGCCCCTCGCATTGGCCGATTGTCGGATCAATCGCGCTTGCCTGCTTTGGTTTTGGCATGGCGGGATGGGTTAACGGAGCCGCCTACGGTCCCTATCTTTTTGCCGTATTTTTGGCGATCCTCATTTTTATGATGTTCGGCTGGTTTGGCACGGTTGCTAAAGAGTCCGAAGGTGGGCAATATAGCCACAACGTGGATGTCTCCTTCCGTTGGTCGATGGGTTGGTTCATCTTCTCCGAAGTGATGTTCTTCGCGGCTTTCTTCGGCGCACTTTGGTACGCACGAGTGATCTCCATGCCCTGGTTGGGCGATCTGGATCACAAAATGATGCTATGGCCCGACTTCTCGGCGACCTGGCCAAATCTTGGCCCAGCGAAAATTTCAGACACATTCCAGAAAATGGGCCCGTGGCCTATTCCGACCATCAACACAGCCTTGTTATTGACTTCTGGCCTCACTTTGACCATCGCTCACCATGCGATCAAGGAAGATCATCGCAGCAAAGTGAAGTTATGGATGGCGATCACCATTCTCTTGGGCGCTCTGTTTTTGTGCCTACAAGTGTATGAGTACATCCATGCCTACACTGAGTTGAACCTTCGTCTCGACTCTGGCATCTTTGGTAGTACCTTCTTTATGCTGACCGGCTTCCATGGTTTTCACGTGACCGTCGGTGCGTTAATACTGTTCTTCGTGTTGATGCGCTACAGGGCCGGACATTTCAGTGGCAAGAGCCATTTCGCGTTTGAAGCGGCGGCATGGTACTGGCACTTCGTTGACGTTGTTTGGTTGGGTCTGTACGTAGTGGTGTACTGGCTGTAAGAATCTTGAGCCTTCCTTGACCTCTTCAAGGAAAGCGAAAAATCTCAAAGGCCGCGAGCGCGGCCTTTTTCATTGGCTGACTCGGATCGGAACTGTCGGTTTCAGGGTTGTGCTTCCGAAGCAGCGCGCTCTTTAATTGTCCAGTCCGCTCGCTAACGCACCGACATTGGGATGCCGGTCGATTGGATCCAGCCCATGTAATGGGCGAACCAGATAAAGGCAAAGAGCGCAATCGACAGCGTTATGCGAGCCGTAAGTGCCCACACGACGTTCTTGGTCCGGCCCTTGTCTCGAATCAGGAACACCATCCCCGAGATGAGGCTGGCGGCAATTAAAACAAAGGCGAGAGCGATAATCCATTTCATGAAGCGCATTATCCCAACTTTGGCCACCATTGCTGTAATCGCCCTCACAGTCGCGCTGGGCATGTGGCAATTGCGACGCGCGGACTACAAACAACAGCTAGCGCAGGCTCGTGATGAGGCCTCGCAAACGACGCCGTTAGACCTTATCGACATCCTCGCGAGCGATGGCAGTCTTAAACTGGATACCGTCGAGCAGAAAAAGCGCGCCGAAGCCTTACCTTATGGCATTCGTGCCCGTTTGAACGGGCAATGGTTGCCGAAATCCACCGTCTTTATCGATAACCGAACCCACAAGGGTATTGCTGGATTTCATGTGGTGACTCCCCTCGTGCTCGCCAATAGCAGGCTAGTGGTCGCAGTGAACCGAGGCTGGGTGGCTCGAAATGTTCAGGACAGAAACCGCCTCCCCGCAGTGCCTACTGAGCAAGACAGCGTAAGCTTTGAGGCTTGGATCGAAAAGCCACAAAAAGCTTTGGAGTTGGGAACGGATCAATCGCAAACCAGTAGGGTCATCGGCGGAAAAGCAGGAACCGGCGATAATACGGCGCTGTGGCAAAACTTTGACGCACCCCGATTGGCCGAGCGCGCTCAGGTGAAGCTTGCGCCCTGGCTGCTACGGCAATCCAATCAGGTCGCCTTTCAAGATGGCTTGAGCCGAGATTGGCCAGCGCCTGCTAACGATGTGGCTAAGCATCATGGTTATGCCTTCCAATGGTTCGGGCTGTCAGTACTGACGGCCGTTCTCTGGCTTTGGTTCGTGATGATTAAGCCTAGACGACGACATTAAAGAGTTCTCATTGAATCAACCTAGCCTACCAAACACTAGCAACTCCGCGACAACGCCAACGGCCGAGCAAATCCGCCGCTCGCGGCTCATTATGGCGTTACTTTTTTTGTTCTTTGCCTTGCCGGTGGTCGCGTCTTATTTCACCTACTATGTGATCAAGCCCCAGGGCCGTACAAATTATGGTGAATTGATTGATCCACAGCGCAACGTAAATTCGCTCACGGTGCAGTCAAACCAAAGCACGCCCAGCGAACTCGGCAAAATCGCAGCGCTGCAAAAAAAGTGGATGCTGTTGACGATTGGACCTTCAAAGTGCGACGAGGCCTGTAGCAAGCGTATGTTCTTCGTACGACAGGTCCGTAAGACCACGGGTAAGGACATGGATCGGGTCGAACGAGTTTGGCTCGTGACGGATGAGGGCGCGCCAGACCCCAAGTTGATGGCGGAGCATGAAGGTCTGCAACTGTTGCGCGCTAAGGCGAAAGATCTCGAATCCTTGTTTCCCGCCGCTGCGGGCAGCACGACTAGCGACCATGTTTATTTAGTCGATCCCCTGGGCAATTTGATGATGCGGTTTCCGAAAGAAATGGATGCCAGCAAAATGAAGAAAGATTTGATTAAGCTTCTTAAAGCTTCACGCATAGGTTAATTTCAAGCATGTGGTATCACCGTTCTCCCGCCCAAGGTTTGGCGACGAGCCAAGAGCGTATTTATGTGCGTTTGGCGGGCTTTGCTGTGATCGTGACGCTTTGCTTACTCATGTTGGGTGCATGGGTGCGGTTGACGGATGCTGGCTTGGGTTGCCCGGATTGGCCGGGTTGCTATGGTCATTTCACACCGACGCTCGCTAAGGAAAAAATTCAGGCGGCGGTGGCCGCTCAAGGCGGCGAGCATGGGCCGGTATCGATTGGCAAGGCCTGGAACGAAATGCTGCATCGCTATGTGGCCAGCTTTGTGGGCTTACTGATTCTGGTGCTTGCGTTCCTAGGCTGGAAGTGGCGATCCATCTTGAAGAACTCGCCGCTACTTCCCAGCATCATGGTGGGGGTGGTGATTCTTCAAGGCCTCTTTGGCAAATGGACCGTGACGCTTTTGCTCAAGCCTGCCATTGTGACTGGCCACTTAATTGGTGGAGTCTTGACCTTCAGCCTTCTGATTTGGCTGTGGGAACGGCAACGCGGTGTGCGCGGCTATGTCGACGCCGAACCAGTTGCAACCTTGTACTGGCCCGCATTGCTCGGTATCGCCATGTTGTCGATACAAATTTTTCTAGGCGGTTGGACTTCGACCAACTATGCCGCTCTGGCGTGTACCGACTTACCGACCTGCCAAGGGACATGGTGGCCGGAGATGAATTTTTCAGATGCGTTTCACTTGTTTCGAGAGCTCGGGCAAACCGGGGAGGGCGCAGCGATCTCCGTGCAAGCGCTCACGGCCATTCATTTTAGCCATCGTTTGTGGGCACTCGTCTTGACGGTCTATCTCGCTTGGTTAGCTTGGCGGACATTTCATTCAGGCTATCGTTTTTGGGACACTGAGGGCCGCCAAGGTGAGCGGCCCCTAGGGCTAGCGTTGTTCTTGGTGTTGTGTGTGCAAATTGGCTTAGGAGTGAGTAATATTTTCTGGAGTCTCCCGCTTCCCGTCGCGGTCGCGCATAATGGCGGCGCGGCCGTTCTGATGGCGCTATTGATTGTATTGAGCTTGCGTGCATCGAACGCAAAGCTTTTAGTCTAGTGATCGGCTAGTTGAGTCGCGTTTAGAATCGAACCCCATGCAAGCCGCCGACACCGTTACACCTAGCTTTAGACAATCTGCCGAGCAGTACTTGGCCTTGACCAAGCCGCGTATTACCTTGATGGCGGTCTTTTGTGCCTTCATTGGCATGCTGCTCGCCTCCGAGGCTGTGCCCGGCGCGGCGCTTATGTTTTGGGCCAGTGTGGGCATTGGCTTGTTAGCTGCGGCGGGCTTCGTGTTGAACTGCCTGGCGGAGCGCACCATTGATGCCAAGATGGCGCGCACTCGAGCGCGACCACTCGCTCGTGGCGAAGTAAGTAGTGTTGGCGCCTTAGTCTTCGCCTGTGTCTTAGGTGGAGTGGGCGCATGGATTTTGCTGGCGAAAGTCAATGCCCTGACCATGTGGCTCACGCTCGCCACCTTTGCCGGCTACGCACTTATTTATACCTTGATTTTGAAGCCCGCCACGCCACAGAACATTGTGATTGGCGGAGCGTCGGGCGCAATGCCACCCCTCCTTGGCTGGACCTCGATAACCAATCAGTTAGCGCCCGAAGCGTGGTTGTTGGTGCTAATTATTTTTGTGTGGACACCGCCGCACTTTTGGGCGCTGGCGTTGTACCGGATTGAGGACTACAAGCGCTCCGGTCTGCCCATGTTGCCGGTGACTCATGGCGCTGAGTTTACACGACTGAATATCTTACTTTACACCTTGTTGCTGGCGGCGACTTGTGTGTTGCCCTTCTTAATTGGGATGAGTGGTTGGCCCTATTTGTTGTGTTCCTTCGCGCTCAATGGCGGCTTTATTTATTACGCCTGGGGCTTGTGGAAGAATTACTCTGACGCACTTGCCCGGAAAACTTTTCGCTATTCCTTGATCTACCTTGGCGGCATTTTCGCGGCGCTGATGGTCGATCACTATCTTTAACGAGACGAATGTGACCTCCATGAATGTCGATCTACCAAAGCGCCAATTAAGTCTGGGCCTAGTCGCCTTGGCTGGCTTGACGCCGTTAATTGGACTTCAGGGCTGCGACTCCAGCCTGAACAAGCCGAGCTTCAAAAATACCGATATCACCGGTGCCGATTTCGCGAAAGACTTTGCTTTAACCGACCATAACGGACGAGCCGTGACCCTGGCCACCTTCGCTGGCAAAATCGTCACTGTATTTTTCGGTTTTACCCAGTGCCCAGATGTTTGTCCAACTACGATGGCTGAAATGGCAGAGGTCATGAAGAGCCTGGGCGACAAAGCCAAAGAAGTGCAAGTATTGTTCATCACCGTTGATCCTGAACGCGATACTCCCGCTTTACTGAAGCAATATGTGCCTGCCTTTCACCCCAGTTTTTTAGGCTTGTACGGGGATAAAGCGGCGACTGAGGCTACGGCAAAAGCCTTCAAGGTGTTCTATCAAAAAGTGCCTGGTAAAACGGAAGGTAGTTATTCGATTGATCACACCGCAGGAAGCTACGTGTTTGATAAAGCCGGTAAAGTGCGTTTGTTTCTTAAGCACGGGGCGGGTGCGGAGCCGACCCTTCACGATTTGAAATTATTGCTGGGCTGAGCCTTATTTCTGTGATGAATCGTAGAGACCCGCTTGAAGCAAGCAAGAAATGTGATCGCTCCGAGCCTAAAGATCGGTGAGCCCTTGATGCCATGTTAAACGTTGTTCTGGTCCACCCGGATATTCCACCTAATACCGGTAACATCCTTCGCTTGTGTGCCAATACCGGCGCGCAGCTTCATTTGATTGAGCCCCTGGGCTTTCCTCTCGATCACGCCAAGATGCGCCGCGCGGGGCTTGATTATCACGAGTTTGCAACCATGAAAGTGCATAGCTCATGGGAGGCGTTTCTTGAAGCCGCGGCGCCCTCGCCGGGGCGTTGTTTTGCCTTAACGACCAAAGGCATTCGAACTCCGTATGAGGTGCGCTTTCTCGATGGCGACTTCCTCGTATTTGGATCGGAAACTGCCGGCCTACCCCCGCCAGTGCAGGACTTCTTTCCGCAAGATCAAAAGCTTCGCTTGCCGATGCGACCGAATAATCGAAGCTTGAATTTGTCGAATGCTGTGGCGGTGACGGTGTATGAGGCTTGGCGTCAGCTTAGCTTTCAATAATTGCCGGCCAGTTTTCGTACGAACTGGTCTTCATCAATGCCGATATTTACGCGCGAAGAAAGCTTCGGCTCGTTCAAGTCCATGACCTATTCAAAATTGGGAGCCTCGTCCTACTTGAACAACCTATCCAACAACGCCTCAGGCGATTGTTCAACCACGAGATAGCGATACTCACTGTCACGCACAAAGCCGTCCCGTAAGAAGCCTTCGCACATCGCTATCAGATTGTCGTAATAGCCATCTTGGTTGAGTAGCCCGACCGGCTTGCTGTGGTAGCCGAGTTGGCGCAAGGTCATTACTTCAAACATTTCATCGAGAGTGCCGAGACCGCCCGGCAAACTGATAAAAGCATCCGATTGCATGATCATTTGATTTTTGCGTACCGCCATGTTGGGTACTTCTTCCATGCTTGTAATGTCGCGCTTGGCAAGTTCCCGTTCAATCAGCTTGGTGGGGATGATGCCGTGAACTTCCCCTCCCGCTGCCATCGCGCCTGAGGCCACTGCACCCATCAGCCCGCCACCGCCACCGCCGTATATAAGCTTGAGGCCACGCTGAGCAATCAACTCGCCCGTGTAGTAAGCCATCTCCATGTATTTTGGACTGGCACCTTCCTTGGCACCACAGAACACGCAAATTGAGGGCATTAGGCGATTCCTTCATAAAGGTCGGGTCCGCTATCGTCTTCGCGCTTGGCGTCACGGGCAAGTAGACCACGCACGGCTTCCTTAGCGGAGATATCTCCGTCTAGAACTCGTTTTACGGCTTCGGCGATAGGGAGCTCAACTCCTTTCGAACGAGCGAGCGAAACGGCGGCCTGAGTGGTCGAGACGCCTTCGGCCACATGGCCCAAAGCGGCAACGATATCTTTGAGTGCTTTGCCATCGGCCAGTCCTAGCCCGACTTGGCGATTACGCGAGGCATTGCCGGTACAAGTCAGCACTAAGTCGCCGAGACCGGCGAGGCCCATGAAGGTTTCATGACGCGCACCCATCGCCTCCCCCAAACGGGCAATTTCGGCGAGGCCTCGGGTGATGAGGGCGGCCCGTGCATTGTTGCCGAGGCCGAGTCCGTCGGAAATGCCGGCGGCAATCGCGACGATGTTCTTGAGTGCACCGCCGATACTGACGCCCACCAGATCGGAGCTCGCATAGACTCTCATTTGGTGATGATGAAAGGCATTGATCATCAACTGCGAGCATTCGGGTGTGCTTGAGGCTGCGACGAGAGCGGCTGGTTGGCCGAGGCCCACTTCAGCCGCAAAGCTAGGGCCGGAAAGAGACCCAAGTTCAATTGAGTGACCCTTGCCGATCGCTCTTTCAATTGAGCGCCTGACGAGCGCTTCAGGCAGGAGAGGCAGGCTCTCTTGCGGCGACTTGGACCGCTCGGGACTAGCGGGCTGAGCGCGAATCCCTTTGCAGAGCCAGACAATCGCCTTGGGCCGCGCTGAGCTGGCCAGAAGTGCGGCGTGGACCGTGTCTTCCAGGCCCGCCATGGCCGTGCCGATGACCCATAGTTCACCCTCGGAAAAGGTACTAGCTAACGCGAGGTCGTCACTGAACTGTAGCTTGGGGCCCAGGACAATTTTCGGGAGGTAACGCTCATTAATGTGGGTGTTTTTGATCTCGGCAATGAGCGCACGATCACGTCCCCAAAGTAGGACGTCGTGGCGGCGTGCGGCCTGTTGGGCTACGGCTGTGCCCCAAGCCCCCGCTCCAAAAACGGTGATTTTCATAGCGCGACCTTGCGAGTCAACTGGTTGAGATAAGGTCAAGGATCAAACCGGAACACCGCACGAGGTGTTGATCCGAATTTTAAAGACCGTAGATTTCAGTCAGTTTAACGAAACCATAGCTGCCATCAGCGTGCTTTACTTTCACCCAGCCCGGTACGCTAGGGGCGGGAGCTTCCGTGATCTCCAAAAGCACGCCACGCTCCACCTGGAATAAAAGAGGGCTGGTTTCCAGTGCGGTTTGATGAATGTTCGCCACCGCTACGGTCAGGACCGACTTGACTGGCCCAAGGTCGCTTCGTTCGATCCACAACACGTCACCTGTTTGATCGCGAATCTTGATCCAAAGCGGCAGGATCGAAAGCACTTCAATCGGCATGCCACGAGGAGCGACGTAGAGTTTTTTAGCCTGCTTAGACGG
>JANOPA010000139.1:0-4478 GCA_031421635.1 Betaproteobacteria bacterium
GTCGTACAGGCTCAGTTTTGGGCTAGCTGTACAGTCGCCAATTTCCGGGCGGGCTGCCCGGTCGAGGCGTTTGCTCAACGCTTGTCACGGTATTGGAATATTCCTTCATCACAAAACGTGCAGGCAGACTTATTATTCCCATCGAATGGAGCAAGTAATGGCAAGGCAAGACGATTTCTCTCAAGTCACTAATCCGGAAATGCAAGGCTCTTTCGCAGCCATGAAGCGCGCCGCAGCGCAAGCGCGTACCATCGCGATTCAAACGAATACGGCCATCGCAATCATGGTGGACGGGAAAATGGTTCGAAAAACAGCGGCCGAGTTACTCGACGAACTTAGTGAAGCTTCGCGAACCGTCTAAGCCAGAAGCGCGGGTAAAACTCAACAAAGCCCTTCAGGGCGCGACCTCGTTCAAGTACACCTATGGCTTTGGTGACGACTGGGTGCATAAAGTCAGGGTCGAGAAAGTGTTTAATATCGACCTTGGCTTTGCGTCGCCGATGTGCATCGATGGTGTGCGCGCCTGTCCGCCCGAGGATGTCGGCGGGCAACAAGGCTATCTGGATTTTGTTGAAGCCATACTTGACCCCTCGCACGCCGAGTATGAGGCGACGCTTGAAGGGCACGGTGGCCCGTTTGAACCGAATGAGTTTGAGACTGGCCTGGCTAGTCTTCGGTTGTCGCATTCATCCCGCTTGTTGTAAAACTAACCACGCGGCTAAACGAAAGTCACTTGCCTTAAGCCAAGAGGCTTAGTACGTACGACGCAGACCATGACAGTGGAGCATCTATGTCTAAGCTAAGATTCCGGGGAGCCGTGTAAAGACTTCAAGCTACCTGATCACAACGCGATTTTCCCCATCCTCGTCAAGAACTGAAGCAGAGGCGCAATGATGAAAAAAGAACTCATCCAACGACTGCATAAAAGCTTTGAGGACTGTGCCCATCAAAACGACGGCGTGGAGTTCTGGCTGGCGCGGGAGCTTCAAGAACTTCTGGGCTACACGGAGTGGCGCAACTTTCAAGCGGTTCTAACCAAGGCAAAAGTGGCCTGCGAAAATGCGGGGCAAGCCGTGGCGGATCATTTTGTTGACGTCAACAAAATGATCGACCTGGCCAAGGGTGCCCAGCGCGAGGTTGAGGATCTTGCGCTCACACGTTACGCCTGCTACCTCATAGCCCAAAACGGCGACCCACGCAAAGATGCCATCGCTTTCGCGATGACCTACTTTGCCGTGCAAACGCGCAAACAGGAGATCATCGAGACGCGCATGGCGGAGTGGGAGCGCGTGCAGGCACGTGAGAAACTATCACTGTCGCAGAAAGAGCTTTCGGGCGTGCTCTATGAGCGTGGCGTTGACAGTCATGGGTTCGGTCGCATCTTGAGCAAAGGTGACGCTTAAAGTCCGAAGATGGAAAAATCCCTTCGCGCGCTCCAAAGCTCGGGAGCAACGCTAAGTGAGCTTGTCATTCGCTTCCGCGCAGGTCATCGTTACCTATCCTTCTGGTAGTCAACTTTTGAATCGCTAGCCTCGCGCTGGAACACCTACAAACTTACCCATTGACACCCGATTACAACAAAAACCCTCTAGATTTCCCTTAATTGGGTGAAATTGGGTAAATTAATGGGTATGTTCACCCTCAGCACCCTGCACATTTCTCCAGAGATCCTGGCGCTCATTGCCAGAATTGATGAATTCAAGGGCGCCTGGCAAGCGCTTGGCACCCTGGCACCCGAGCGTCTTTTCTCGCTCCGGCGCGTGGCGACCATTGAAAGTATTGGTTCGTCAACCCGGATTGAGGGCAGTAAGCTTTCCAATCAAGAAGTGGAAAGGCTTCTCAACCGGCTGGAGATCAAGCCATTCGACACACTTGATGAACAGGAAGTGGCAGGCTATGCGGGCGTCATGGAGTTGGTGTTTTCGTCTTGGCAGCATATTGCGTTGACGGAAAATCATATCCAGCAGCTTCACCGGGATCTTTTGAAATTCAGCACCAAGGATGAGTGCCATCGCGGGCATTACAAGACCACGTCGAACCATGTGGCAGCTTTTGATGAGCATGGACATCAGGTCGCGGTTATCTTCGAGACCGCCAGTCCTTTCGATACGCCACGCCTCATGGCCGAGCTTGTCGCCTGGTACCAGAAAGAGCGCACTGAAAAGACGATCCATTCACTACTGGCCATCGCGGTCTTCGTCGTTGTGTTTCTGGAGATCCACCCATTCAAGGATGGCAATGGCCGCCTGTCTCGCGTTCTGACCATGCTATTGCTGTTGCGGGCGGGATATGCCTATGTTCCCTATAGTTCTCTTGAGGCGATTGTCGAACAAAACAAGCAGGCCTACTATTTGGCGCTCCGGCAAACACAGGGCACCATTCGCAGCGCGGCACCTGTTTGGGGCCCCTGGATCCTCTTCTTTCTTCGCTCACTGGCTTCGCAAGTGCTCAGCCTGGAAGACAAAGTAAGCCATGAAAAACTAGTGCTGGCGGCGTTGCCGTCCTTGTCGCTGTTGATTCTTGAACTTGCGCGCACACAAGGACGAATCACGATCAATGATGTTGTGCAGGCAAGCCAGGCCAATCGCAATACGATCAAGACGCATCTGCGTAAGCTCGCACAGGCCGGGCAAATTAAGCAGCACGGTGCGGGGCGGGGGGCTTGGTACGGGCTGGCGTGAAAAAGTTGCTCCGGCCTGGGCCTTAAATGTTTGCTACTTGCCTCCCCCTTCGATCTATGAGATCTGGCTTCATCAAATAACTTCTTCGATCCTTCCATAGCGTTTCACTTGATTAAACTTGATTTCCGTCGTAAATAGGCCATAATTGATAGCCTATGCAAAAAGTTATTCAAAGTGAAAACGTGAGGCTGGCGCTTCAGGCTCTAGGATGGAGCCAGAAAGATCTAGCGGCGAAATTGGGCGTGACCGCGCAAGCCGTGACCAATTGGCTTAAGGGTGTCGATTTTCCGCGCCCTGAAACCTTGCTCAAGCTTGCTACCTCGCTGAAGCTTCAGTTCTCGGAGTTAGTCGCGGCCCCAGAGACGGGTCAGCCGATAGTCGCCTTTCGGAAAAAAGCGGGTACCAAGACTACCGATGCTCACGTACTCAAAGCGATGGCAATGGGCGCCTTGCTAAAGCCTCTCGTGCCTTTTTTGCCAGAGCTTCGTTCCTTGCGAGTGCAACTTGCGTCACCATCCACGGAGTACCACGCTTTGCAAGCGGTAGCGGCTGAGGCGCGTACCCGGATCGGAGTGGGTGGCCGGGCTGTCTTGCATTACGAGCATCTCATCGGAGAGTTTGCCGCCAATGGTGCCGTGATCGTTCCCGTGCTTTGGGGAGAGAAGCAAAACCATAAGAACGCGCTTCATATTCTTCTACCCAACGAACTAGTCACCTTTATTTTTCTGAATCTTGATACCCGCCTGGAAGACTTCAAGTTTTGGATGGCCCATGAGCTCGCCCATGTTTACACGCCGCATTTAGCGGGCAGGGACGAAGGCGAAGATTTTGCAGACGCATTCGCTGGTGCATTGCTATTCCCTAAAGTGTTGGCAGAACTTGCTTACCCGCTTGCGACAAAGCACGCCAATTCAACCGGTGCGATTAAAGAGCTTCAAAAACAAGCGGCCACCCATAGCATCTCGCTTTATAGCGTTTTTTGTGAGGTCAACCGATATGCAATGGCTCACGGACTGAGTCCCTTAGGTTGCAAAGAAAAAGAGATTCATGCCGTCCGGAATTCCGTGCGTGGCAAATTAGTCAGCGAGATATTGTTTGAACCCTCACCGCCCATACCACCAGCCTATATAGCGGCTGCCGATAATGTGTTTCGAAGTCCTTTCTTTGACGCGCTGAAGCGGATGCTCAAGAGCAAGGGTACGGGACCCGGCTACGTGCAGCAAATCATGGACATTCCAATGCAGGACGCGATGACGCTACACGGAGAGTTATCGCTCTAATGCTTGTATTGCTGGACACGAATGCCTACCTCCGGCTGGCCAAACGTGTCAGACCAGTTCTCGGAGTGGTCTTTGGGCAGAAGGACTACATCCTCACTATCCACAAGTCCGTCGAAGATGAAGTCCACCGGAACCCGCGCCTCAAGGCCAAGTACCCTTGGTTTGAAGATAGTCCGTTCACGGATGAGCGTCTGGCCAAACAAATACGTCTAACCGCGGTCGAAAAGCAAGCGATTCAAATTGCTCAAAGCGTTTTGCACGGATGGGTGTTGGGCGATCCAGAGCGCTTTACCTCGTTGGGGAGATCACCGCCCGGTCCAACGGACTGCTGGTTGCTAGCTCTCGGTCAGCAAAAGCCAGCGATTGTTGTCACGGACAACCTTGGCATGCACGAGCTCGCAAAGGATTTCAACATCACCGTATGGCATGGCTTCGAACTTCTTGACAAACTTAGGTCAGCCAAGAAGGTGAACGCTGAACTCATTCGCGATATTTATAGAGCCTTGGAAGCCAATGG
>JANOPA010000140.1:0-16905 GCA_031421635.1 Betaproteobacteria bacterium
CAGGAGGCGGCGAAGCAGGAGGCGGCGAAGCAGGAGGCGGCGAAGCAGGAGGCGGCGAAGCAGGAGGCGGCGAAGCAGGAGGCGGCGAAGCAGGAGGCGGCGAAGCAGGAGGCGGCGGAGCGGGAGGTGGCGCGGTAGGCGACGGCGAAGCGGGTGGTGATGACACAGCAGGTGATGCGCTAGGAGCTGATACCGTCGGCCCAGCCGCTGGATTTGCCGCCGCTACAGCTTGCACGCCTTGCGTTGAGCCAATTTGAGCAATGTCTACCGAGCCAGACGGACTCGCAGGCGCACTGGGGCCTGGCGAGGCGCTTCCACACCCCGAAAGCGATAGACCCGTTAAGCCATACCATGTAAGAAGCCAGCCACCGCCCACCAACGTTTTGCGCTTGGTGTGCGAAAGCTTGATTAGATCTGAGTCGGGACGGTCTTGAGGTGTTGAGGGGTTCATTTCGCCGAATTTTCGGAATTTTCGGAATTTTCCTGTTGGGTTACTTTAATACAAATACAGTACTAAGGGATCAATGGCCGCAATCTAAAATATGAATAAAATCATTCCGAACGGTAATTCTCAGCGTAAAAAAGCCTTCACGGAAGTTATGTTACCGCCGGGAGCGCTCTGGTTTTGGCTTGCCCACGCTCCCAAAGTGATCTGCACTAAGATTTGCTAAGGTTTGTTTTCGTATTTTTGGGAGGAAAGCTATGGGTCGCATCCTGCTCATGTCTCTTTGCATCTTGGGCCAATTTGTTCTTGCGTTAGGAGTGCCGCAGGCGGCACCGCCTACTAGCCGCATTGAGGCACTTAAGGCGCTTACCAGTCACCAGGTTGAGAGACGTTTTGAGGCCGTCGCAAGATTGGCCGATATCGGGCTAATGCAGGATAGCGAGGCTTTGGTCACACGCCTGCGGGATCGAGATGAGACGGTGAGCGACGCGGCCAATGCGGCGCTTTGGCAAATTTGGGCTCGCTCTGGCAACAAGGCGATTGATCGTTTATATGCCCGTGGCGCGAGCGAGATGGCCGCCGGTCAGTCGCTTGAGGCCATTGGTACTTTTAGCGAAATTATTAAGCTCAAACCGAACTTTGCCGAAGCTTGGAATAAGCGAGCGACTGTTTATTACTTTATTGGTGAGTGGGAAAAATCGCGGGCCGATTGCGATGAGGTGCTGAAGCGTAACCCTTTTCATTTTGGAGCACTGTCGGGATATGGGCAAATTTATATTCAGCTCAATGAGCCGGCTAAGGCCCTAATATTTTTTGAGAAGGCCTTCGCGATTAACCCGACAATGCAAGGGGTCGCCAAGAATATTGAAGGTATCAGGCGGGCATTGCAACGTTCACGCGACAAAATGATTTAGTGTCCGGCGCACGCTTTTTTTATGAGATGGGCGGCGCCACTAACGTTCTCGAATCTGCGTGAGCACCTTATACAAATAGGGCAAGAAAGTGTCAGGGTCTTCGCTCATCGGAAAGTGACCCATCCCGGTCATGATGGTGGCGTCCACTCCTGGAATGAGGCGGGCCAGTTCTCGCGTGTCATCGGGTGTGCTGGAATAGTCGTACTCTCCAGTGAGTAAAAATAATGGGCATTGGTCGGTGCGGATACTGGCCACTTGCCCACGCATATCACCATCGAGCTTATAAAAGAACAGATCGCCCTTGAACACACCAGGGCCGCCTTGCATGTAGTGCCATAGCGTTTCCCAGCGATGAGCCTCAGGCGCTGAAGGGCCAATCAGACCGGACATCAATGCGCTGGCGAGCTCACCACCGTGCACATCCGGCCGGTGTAACCACTCGAGTTCATAATAGGGATCGACATGCGCACCAGACTGCAAACCGATCAACGCTGAAAACCTTTGCGCGTGTTTGAGCGCTAGGTGTAGAACAAGTCGGCCGCCAATGGAGCAGCCCATCACGACCGGCTTGTCCAAGGCTAATGCGTCACAAACCGCCAAGACAATATCGGTGTAGTCCTGTGTGCTGAGTTTGTATTCTTGGGTGTGCCAGCCCGCAGGAGGCGAGGATTTGCCGTGAAAAGGCAAATCGAAGCAAATCACCCGAAAGTTTTCGAGAATCGCTGGATCATTGAGTACTGCGCGAAACTGCCGCGTGTCGCTGCCTGCGGTATGTAAACACAGAAGAGGTATACCATGACCCGCTTCTTCTACATACAGACGATGCGCTTTGCCTAGAATATCCATGCGCAAATACCGGCCAATAATCGGTTCAATCAGTACTTTCGGACTCATAACCTACTTCCTCGTAAGCTTGCCAGCACATCTTTGAAATACTGCAAATGGCACATGAAGGCGTATTGGTCGCCCTCGATCTTGAGTGTACGAAATTTGATCATGGCCATCACATCGTGAAAGCCGGGTTTGGGGTGAGGCTGCCAAAACTGGTCCCAGCTGTCGGCGGCTGCACGGAGGGCAAAACTCCAGCGCGGCATCACGAAAGGCCCTTTGGTGACTGATTCTATTCGCCCTTCGTGAATCCGTATTAGGTAGCCGGTCGATCCGATTTCAAGCAGAAACTGGATACTTAAAAAGCGGCCTCGCTGCACGAGCCATGCGTTGCTATTGACCCTTTGGGGCAAAGTCTCAATCATTTTGTTCCTTGCACAGTACTTGATCGCCGTAACGCTATACTCGGACGAAGACAATGTTCTTGTCTTGTTCGTATTATCTTCTAAGGTTTAAACCCATGCCTACCCCTCAAGCACCAGCCCTCGACGGCTCGAGTCCCAAGACTCAAACTTTCTCTGGCCCGCCACCGATGTGTATCGATGTCGGCAAACAATACACCGCAACGATGGAAACATCGATGGGTACGCTGACGATTGTTTTAGATGCAGTGAGTGCGCCGAAAACGGTCAATAACTTTGTCTTTTTAGCGCGTTATCACTACTACGACGACATTATTTTTCATCGCATTATTCAAGGGTTTGTATGCCAAGGCGGTGACCCGACGGGAACAGGCCGAGGCGGGCCGGGCTACGATTTCGAAGATGAACTTCCAAAGGCTGGTCAATATGAATTGGGCTCGGTGGCTATGGCCAATGCTGGCCCGAATACCAATGGCAGCCAATTCTTTTTGATCTCAGGTCGTAGCGGTATGCAATTGCCTCCCGCCTATGCCTTGTTCGGCAAAATCACTAAGGGCTTGGATGTTCTCGATGCGATGGAGAAGGTGCCTACGCGCTCGGGTGATCGGCCGGTGACCGATCTCGTCATTCGCTCGGTGACTATTGCCGAGGCGTAGTTTTGATGGTGACCTCGTTTGCCAGGTAGTCGGACGGGGCCGGACAAGCGGGGGTGAATGACCCCCGGGATTCGTCACCTAAGGGACACATGACCTCAGTGAGGATGACCGCTGGGCTCTCGGTTAGCGCGATACCTCAAAGCTGTGGGCCGCGAAGCCTGCTATAGCTTATTTAGGTCACTCAGCATTTCTTCAGCCTCAGCACGGACTGCCTCGCGCTCACTAGGGTCAAGACGCTGCAGGTTCTTCATCATGAGCGCCGCCCTCGGGTTTTTACCCATCTCCTCTTGATGCCTGTCCAAGAATGCCCAGTACAGCGTTGTCATTGGGCAGGCGCTCTGCCCTGTTCGTTTTTGCGGGTCATAGCGACAGCCGTCGCAGTAGTTGCTCATACGCTTGATGTATGCGCCTGATGCAATATAGGGCTTGGAGGTGAATCTTCCCCCATTTGCAAAAAGAGCCATTCCTGCGGTATTCGGTAGCTCAACCCACTCAACTGCGTCGACATATACTGCCAAATACCAGTCGCATACTTCCTGTGGGAGTATGCCGGCCAAGAGGGCGAAATTGCCTGTAATCATGAGTCTCTGAATATGATGTGCATAGCCCTGCGAAAGGGTTTGGCTGATCGCCTGCTTCATGCATTGCATGTGGGTAGCGGCACTCCAGTACCAGTCGGGGAGCGGACGGGCAAAACCGAAATGATTGGCCTGCTTCATGGCAGGCATATCGAGCCAGTAGACCCCGCGCATGAACTCCCGCCATCCCAAAATTTGTCGGATGAACCCTTCGGCACTCGCCAGCGACACTTGGCCGGTGCTGTAAGCGCTTGAAGCGGCAGCAATCACTTCTCTTGGATTGATGAGTTTCAAATTCAGCGCCACGGAAAGTAAGCTATGACTGAGAAAGGGCTCATCCGTCCACATCGCATCTTGGGTTGGGCCGAAGCGGTTCAGGCGATGCTGAATGAAATCATCGAGTGCAAGAAGGCCGTCCTCTCGTGTGACCGGCCACGCGAAACTCTGGTTACCTCCTGGCTGACCGGGCAAATGGCGCTCCAAATCCGAAATGACTGTTTTGGTAAGAAAGTCCGGCGGGAAGCGCAGTGGATCCCTCAGGTTTTTTGGCCCGCTTTTTGGAAAACTCTTTCGGTTCTCCGCATCGTAGTTCCATTGCCCCCCGACGGGTTCGTCGCCATTCATTAAGACGGCTTCTTGCTTGCGTACTTTTCGATAAAACATCTCCATACGGAGCTGCTTGGCGCTACCCGCCCATTTCGTAAAACCCGCTTTCGAAACGATGAAGTGCGTGTCCACAAGAATTTCTAACGGCACGTGCAAATCGCTCGCGGCTTTTTGAAGAGCCTGCTGAACCCGCCAGTCACCGGGCTCGCACACCCGAATGAATTCAGGTTTTAGTTCCTTGACATTCGCGGTCCAGGCGTCACTAAGCGTTCGATGGGCATGCTCGCCCAATTTCAGGTAGCGAACCTTCCATCCTCGTGCGCGAAGTGCTTGCTCGAAATGGCGCATGGCCGATAGAAAAACTGCAGAGCGCATGCGTGTGCTGCTGACGTGCACCTGCTCATCCAGTGCCTCGACCATGAGAATGAGCGCTTCAGAAGGTGTTGATCCTGTGAGTGCCGGATTTTCCAGAGTGAGTTGGTCACCAAGAATAGGAATAAGAAACATGGCTCCGGTCGATCCTTCGTGCGCTTAAATTTTAGTTTTTCTTGCGAGTTTTCGGCATCGCTCCGAGCAGAGCTTGATCTCGTTCCAATTCTTTGCCCAAGACTTTCTCCACGACATTTCACGACCGCAGGCTGTACAAGGCTTGCTGGCGAGGTAGGTTTTGTTGCCCTTCATGCCGACCTCTGATTCCCGGTGCTGAATTTGTGCCACTGAAACACGGAGTTGGGAATCTTCGCCAAAGCTGCGCTCACTCGAGCATTTGATCGTGGGAGCGGTTCCGCAACTACCTCACTGATTGCCGACGGTGCTTTTGAATTGTCGACCTCGACGAGCCTTTGAGTCGACAAGTACTTCCGCAAAAAATCGTGCATCAGTAGCTCGTAGGCAAGGGGCGCTTTTTGTGCCTCGTCTGAGTCGCTGGGGTTCGAAGTAACTGGCCGCTCGAAGAGCTCAACTACATCCCAAACGGTGATTTTCGATAAATCGCCGACGATCTGATAGCCACCTCCTGGGCCCAGAAAAGAGCGTACCAGGCCATGGCTCTTTAAGCTGCTGACGATTCGTTCGGTGTACGAGATGGAGAGCCCTAGCAATGAGGAAATCGCGTGGGTGGTAACGGGATGATCTTTGCCACGGCTTGCGATCAGTGCTGCAGTGTTCACAGCACTCTTTGTTTTTTTGGAAATCATTTTGTGCTTCCAATTCATTTTTGAGTAGATAAATTTATCTTTTATTCACTGTAATCTACTCTATATTTTATACTTATGCCTAAATAATTCGGTATTTATTTATTTTGAAAGGTATAATCTACTCAATAACTACTCAAAGGGGTTTATTTTGTCTGTTGAAGCCTTAGGCCTAAATACTGAAGCGTTTCATCGTATTGGCGCGGTTTCGAAGCTCACGGGCATACCGGTGTCCACTTTGAGAATTTGGGAAATTCGATACGCCGCCTTTACTCCAATCCAAACCACAGGGAAGCACCGTTTGTACAGAAGCGGCGATGTGAAAAAGGCTAAGTTGCTCAAGCAGCTCAGTGACACTGGGCACGCGATTAGGACCATTGCCAACCTTTCGTACGAAAGCTTGGAACTTCTGGCGCGTCAAGCGCATGCTTCAAACATTGGAATCTCGAAGCTTGCAGATGCGAGCGCCCAGCTCGTTGTAGCCGTCGTTGGCTCCGAGCTCGGTGTGCGAATTGATTTGCAAAAGCTTCTGGTCAAGCCATTAAATGCCTCGATTGAGCTAGGCGATATCTTTGCGGATTTAGGGAGCGCAATTGCCGGGGAGTTCAAAACCCGCCCGGAGATTCTGATTGTTAAAGTCAACACGCTTAATCCCTCTATTCGTGAGCAAATCGAGGCGTTGAACACAAGGTTCGGGTTGAGACGAACCATTGTTCTCTATAGCTACGGGCCGGAAGCGCTTGTGCACTCGATGCGCCGAGCCGGAATGTTGCTTCGCAGACTTCCCATCACAGAAGGCGAACTGTCTGATTTGGTCAGTTCAGAGATATTTGTCGACCCTCTACGTGCAGCGATTTCTACTGCAGCCAGTATCGTAATTCCGGAACGACAATATACCGATGCGGTACTGGCTCGCGTTGCGGGTATTTCGACCAGTATTTTGTGTGAATGTCCAAAACATGTAGCGGAGCTTATTTCTCAACTCGCAAGCTTTGAAGAGTATAGCCAGGAATGCTTGAACAATACTGCTGAAGATGCTCACTTGCATGCTTACCTGAGATCCGTTTCGGGCTCTGCGCGTGCCATGTTTGAACGGGCTCTCGAGATGGTGGCTCAGCATGAGGGCATTTCACTGCTGGGTTAGACCGATACACTGAGTGAGCTTGCCCGTACTCCAAAGCCAACCTCGCCACACTGAAGTCGGGGGTGAGGCGATATAATTTGCGCTGCTCCAGCTAGTTGAATCTAATGACCCCATTAAAAAGCGATTTCCTCAATTTACTCACCGAGCGTGGGTTTATCCATCAAAGCTCTGACGCCAGTGGCATTGATGCCTTGGCAGCCAAAGGTGGCTTGGTCGCCTACGTGGGGTATGACTGCACCGCTCCTTCTTTGCATGTGGGTTCCTTATTGTCGATCATGATGCTGCATTGGATGCAGGCGAGTGGTGCGGGCAAGCCCATTACCTTGATGGGGGGCGGAACCACGCGCGTGGGGGACCCTTCTGGTAAAGATGAAACTCGTCAGTTGCGCACGCTTGACGATATCGAGGCCAATAAGAATGGCTTGAAGCAGGTTTTTGCGAGCCTCTTAAAATTCGGCTCGGGCCCACGTGACGCGGTCATGACGGACAACGCGGAGTGGTTGGCAACACTTAACTACATCGATTTTTTACGCGACGTCGGTCGCCATTTTTCGGTGAATCGCATGTTGACGATGGACTCAGCCAAGATGCGTTTGGAGCGCGAGCAAGAGTTGTCCTTCATCGAATTCAATTACATGCTTTTACAGGCCTACGATTTTGTAGAACTGTCGCGCCGCTACGGCTGCAATTTGCAAATGGGTGGCTCCGATCAATGGGGCAACATTGTGACGGGCATTGATCTCGGCCGACGCATGGGCCTCAAAGATCAGCTTTATGCGCTGACCTGCCCACTACTCACCACGTCCTCGGGGGCCAAAATGGGTAAGACGGCGGCGGGCGCGGTTTGGCTGAACGAAGCACAGTTGTCGGCTTACGATTATTGGCAATATTGGCGCAATACCGAGGATGCGGATGTAGGACGATTTTTGAAGTTGTTTACCACCTTGCCGATGAGCGAAATCGCAAGGCTTGCTGGGCTCGCGGGATCAGAAATTAACGAAGCCAAGAAGGTGCTTGCGACCGAAGCAACCGCCTTAATTCACGGACGCGATAAAGCGCTAGCGGCGGCTGAAACGGCGCGCAAAACCTTTGAGCAAGGTGCACTCGCGGCAGATTTGCCCTCGATTAATGTGCCGCTTGCCGAGATTGCTTCTGGCATGAGTGTGCTAGCCGCCTTTTTGGCGGCAGGGCTGGTAAGCTCGAACGGTGATGCTCGACGTCAAATTCAAGGCGGTGGTCTGAAAGTGAACGATATAGTCGTGCGCGATGACAAATTAAAACTGACTCCCGACGATTTGGTCGCCGGTGGCGTGATCAAGCTTTCCTTAGGAAAGAAGAAGCATGTCTTATTGCGGTCGGTGTAGTGTTTACCTCTACAGTTTGCAACTACTGTTTGCCACTACTTCAAGGTCTTGAGCATTTCTAGCGCGTCCTCGCACCAGGCAAGCCAGCCGCGTTCAGTCATCAAGCCGGCTTTTAGGCCCATGAACTTGCCCTTGCCCACCCGACTTAGTGCCGCTTCGTTTTGATAGTGTCGCTCCAGAATTTTTTGGTATAAATTCAAGCGCTCGCGGTGCTGGTGGATCCTTTGCATGACTTGCAGCGAGAGGGCGGGAATGTCGACGCAGTCAAGAGCGTAAAACTTCAGGAGAAATTCGTCTTTGATGGACGGGAGTTCAGCCTGATAGCCGCTCCAATTGTAAAGCTCGTTCTTGCCAATCTCGGTAATTGCGAAAACAGTTTTATTGGGCCGACTCTCTTGCGCAATGGTTTCTCCCAACACCCACTTTTTTTCGCCAAGCAGGCGCAGCTCGCGATAGATTTGCTGGTGATTGGCCCGCCAAAAAAACCCGACGGAATTGTCGAAGCGTTTGGCGAGCTCATAGCCCGTCATGGGCTCGTCAGCGATGCAGACAAGAATGGCATGGGCAAGTGACAAGGTCGTGGCTACACACAGAGCCGAGCTTTAGCCTCAACGTACTCGTGGCGCAGGCGAGCTACTAAGTCGGCGGTCGATGTGATTTCCTTAATCGAACCGATGCCCTGACCGCAACCCGAAATGTCTTTCCAGGCCTTGGCGCCGCCGCCACTTCCAAAATTCATTTTGCTGGGGTCACTTTGGGGTAGATTGTCGGGGTCCATACCGGCGTTTTTGATGCTGCCTTTGAGGTAGTTGCCATGAATGCCGGTGTAGAAATTGCTGTACACAATGTCATCCGAATTGCTCTTGGTGATCATCTCTTTATAACCTTCGGCCGCACGGGCCTCTTGGGTGGCAATAAAGGCACTACCGATATAGGCTAAATCGGCGCCCATCGCTTGAGCCGCAAGGACTGCGCCACCACTTGAGATAGCGCCAGAAAGCGCCACTGGACCGTCAAACCATTCGCGGATTTCCGCGACCATGGCAAAGGGCGATTTGACGCTGGCATGGCCACCGGCACCTGCCGCTACAGGGATCAGTCCGTTGGCTCCTTTTTCGATCGCTTTGTGTGCGAAGAGGTTGCTAATGACGTCATGCAAGGTAATACCGCCCCAGCCTTTGACCGCCTGATTGACATCCTCGCGTGCACCTAAAGACGTAATGATGATTGGAACTTTGTACTTCTCACAGGCCGCCATGTCGTGATCGAGCCGATCATTACTCTTGTGAACAATTTGATTGATCGCAAAGGGCGCTGCCGGCCGATCAGGGTTGGCACGATTGTAGGCTGCCAAGGTCTCGGTTATTTCGGCGAGCCAATCTTCCAGTTGCTCGGCCGGACGTGCATTAAGCGCGGGCATGCTGCCAATCACACCGGCTTTACACTGCTCAATGACCAGCTTGGGATTGCTGATGATGAAAAGCGGACTGCCAATCACTGGGAAGGGCAGGTTTTGCAGAATGGGGGGCAGTTTGGACAAAAGATTCTCCGTACGAGTCGATCAAGTTATGGGCCGGGCGACTCGCTACGATGAAGGGTCTTTCAAGTGCAAATCGATATGCCAATATTAGCATATGCTTTTTTTGGCATTGAATTACCTTTCTGGCTGTAGGGTGCTTTATTTGATCGAACTCGCGCGCCAACTCGGCTGACTTAAAACCTTAATCGACTTTGGCTCCCGAGGCTTTGACTACTTTTTCCCAACGCGGCGTTTCTAGCTTCAGAAAGTCGCCAAACTTCTCTGAGTTGAGAAACGCAGGGTCGGCCCCTTGGGAGATCATGCGCTCACGAATCTCGGGGCTGTCCAAGGCTTTTTGGAAGGCTTCCGAGAGCTTTGTCACGATCTCCTTAGGGGTTGCGGCAGGGGCTAAGAAGCCATAAAAACCGACGACTTCGAAGCCTTTAAGGCCTGATTCAATGGCTGTGGGCGTATCGGGCAAGGCTTGATTGCGGGCGGCGCTGGTCACGGCGATTGCTCGAACCTTGCCTTGCTTGACATACTGCGCCGCCTGGGGAATAGACTCCGCCATGAATTGCACCTGCCCAGCAATCAAATCGGTGAAGGCGGGAGCGCTGCCACGATAGGGGATGTGGACCATGAATACCCCAGCGGCCTGTTTGAACATTTCCGGTACGAGATGCGAAATGCCGCCATTGCCGGCCGAGCCGTAGTTAAGCTTGCCAGGGTTTTTCTTGGCATAGCTTACAAACTCGTGGATAGTCTTTGCAGGCACACTTGGATGCACCAGTAGCGCAAGGGGTTGCTGAGCGGTACGTGCAATCGGGACGAAATCGCGCAAAGTGTTGTAGCTGAGTTTGGGATAAAGCGCACCGTTGATGACCATGGTGCCGGTGTTGGCTAGCAAGATCGTATAACCGTCCGGCGCTGCCTTGGCCACGGTTTCGGCGCCAATTGCACCACCCGCACCGGCCTTGTAGTCCACGAGGATTTGTTGACCCAGTATGTCCGTGAGTTTCGTGCTGAGCAAACGGGCGTGCTGATCCAGTGGGCCGCCCGCCGGAAAACCAATCACCATTTTGATCGGTTTGTTCGGGAAGGTTTGGGCTTCACTGGAGGTGATCAAGCTCGTTGCCAGCGCAAGGCCTCCAATCACAAACAACGCAACTTTGAAAATGTGGTGAAGAACTGGTCTTCGCGGAGTGAATTGGGCTGGGCTTGAAGAGCGAGACATTGCGAACTTTCATTTGGAGGTCATTGCGGCCGATATTAATCTAAAGCGTCGACGCTAATCCGAATCTAGACGACCGATCCCGAGCCCAGGCAAGCTTTGTGTTGCAATAGAGACTACGCCCTTCCGAGTCAAAACAGCTTGAATGATTCACGCCCAATTTGCGTTGATTCTATGTCCGACTTTTTGACTGAACGCCTTGCTTGAAATACTTTTCAATGAATGACCAATATTCGCGATGAATGTTCCCCTAACTAAAATGTTTCCGCTCGGTGTCCTTCAAGTATTGGGTCGCCTCAAGGCTAGTGCAGTCAGTCTTACGTGCGTTGGCCTTGTATCCGTCACTTTCAATAGTAAGCCAGTGTCAGCTCAAGAATTCCCCAGCAAGCCGATACGCATTGTTGTGCCCTTTGCCCCGGGCGGGCCTACCGATTTGATGGCTCGAGCATTGAGTAAGGCCATGACTCAGTCGCTCGGGCAGCAGGTGCTGGTCGACAACAAGCCAGGTGGCGGGGGATTAATCGCTTTTGGCGAAATTGCCAAGGCCGCCGCCGATGGTCATACCATCGCCTTTCCGTCGATCTTGGCGGTGACCAACCCGGCCATGGTGCCTAACTATCCCTACGATGAGACGAAGGATTTTCAAGCCATCACGGTGGTCGGATTTATTCCGCATTTGTTGGTGGTGCGCACCGATTCCCAATACAAGAGTTTGGCCGAACTCATCATCGCGGCCAAAGACAAACCCGACACCTTGAGTTACGCCTCCTCAGGCAATGGCACCTCGGCACATCTCGCGGCCGCCATGCTGGTGGATCGCGCTGGCATCAGAGTGGCCCATGTGCCCTACCGAGGGGCCAACCCGGCACTGCAGGATTTGCTTGCCGGTCAGACTCAATTTATGTTTTTGGACTCGACCTTGGCTCTGGTACAAATTAGGGCCGGTAAATTGCGTGCTTTGGCGATCGCTCCTGCTCGGCGACTGAGTTCTCTCCCGGATGTCCTGCCCGTCGCTGAACAAGGCTATCCTGGTTACGACATCCGTGCTTGGTATGGCCTGATGGTGCGCTCCGGCACACCGCCTGGTATCGTTCAAAAACTTCACGAAGAAGTACGCCGGGCTTTGGCGAGCAGCGAAATTCGTGAGTTGTTTAAAGGACTAGGCATTGAGTCAAGCGGCATGCCGCCAACCGAGTTCGCCACGATGATCCGGGAGGATTTAACGATGTGGAAACGCACAGTCGAGCGCTTGGGTATTAAAGGGGAATAATTTTGAAAGCGGGCCTTCGCGTCGTCATTCCGGATGACTATCAAAATTGCTTAAAGCGTTTAGCTTGTTTTAAAAGCTTATCGAACCACGAGGTCACGATCTATCATGACACCGTCACCACTCTCGATGCAATGGTTGAGCGTTTTAAGGACGCTCAAGCCCTTGTGCTCACCCGTGAGCGCACCAAGATTTCAAAAGCCTTGCTCGAGCGCCTGCCGAACTTGAAATTGATTTGCCAAACCGGCAAAGTCTCGAGTCACATCGATATGGATGCCTGCGCCGCCCACGGCATTCAAGTGGATGAAGGCTCGGGCACGGGTGCAGCCACGGCTGAATTGACCTGGGCCTTGATTCTCGCCAGTCGCAGACATCTTGTAACGGAGGTCCTGGGTCTGAAACAAGGGGCCTGGCAGGCTACTCTGGGACAACAACTTCAGGGCCAGTGTTTGGGCGTCTGGGGTTACGGGCGCATTGGTCAGCAGGTGGCCGACTACGGACGCGCCTTTGGGATGAAGGTGTTGGTTTGGGGGCGGGAGGCGTCCGCGCAAGCTGCGCGAAAAAATGGCTTTGAGGTCGCGCAATCCGCACAGCATTTGTTGCGGGAGAGTGATGTTTTGAGTCTGCATATTCGGCTTAACGCCGAGACGCGCGGGATCGTGCGTCCCGAACATCTGGCGCAAATGAAGACGAGTGCACTCTTGGTGAATACAAGCCGTGCTGAACTAGTTCAGGCGCGGGCATTGGAGCGCGCTTTGCAACTGGGTCGCCCCGGCTTTGGCGCCGTGGACGTGTTCGAGGAAGAACCCGTGCTGGGAGCGAATCATCCTTTGATCGCTTTACCGAATGCGCTTTGTACGCCCCATCTAGGTTACGTGGAGCACGACAACTATGAGCGCTATTTTGGAATTGCCTTCGAGCAGATTAATGCCTTTGCCGCGAAGCTGAACGAGTAATACCCGGGGTGCGGGCGTGACCCAACACACCAAGGATGAAAATTACTTCTTGGCGCTAACAAGCGCTGTGACAATGGGTTCTGTGCCGTCCTGGCCGATCTCGAAGATGACTTGGTCGCCTTCCTTGAAACCATCCAAAAGCTCAGGCTTGGCGACCCTCAGAGTTTTGTGACCCATGACTGCTTTGAGCGTAACTTTATTGGTGCTGCGATCAATCTTTACAATTTCGGCGTAAAAGCTTTGTCTTTGCGCATAGGCACTTCCCGGCAGAAAAGACGAAAGTGCCAAAGTAACGCCTAGTGCAAGGCCTAGGCTAAGGATTAGTTTTTGTGCCGACGAGCGTAAGCGAAACATCGTAGTGACTCCGAAAAGTTTAGTCTTTGCTATGGTTCTTATGATTCTTGATGAGCTGTAAGACGGATTTAAAGGCAGGATTCTTACACGAATTTAACCACTCGAACGCAACCATCTCGGAGCTTACGATGCTGGCACCGGCTTTTTCAAGGCGACTCATCGCCAAACGATGGTTTTCTGGGCTTCTAGATCCACAGGCCTGAGCAACCACGAAGACTTGGTAACCGGCGTCCAGCAAGCCCAGGCTGGTCTGAAGTAAACAAACGTGGGCTTCGCATCCAGCCACGACCACCTGATGTGTTGTGGTGGCATTGGAGGGCAACAGGCCTAGTAGGTCATCCTTGCAAGCGTCAAAATGCATTTTTGAGAGTGTGGTCTGGCACAAGTTGCGTATCGCGGAGGCATTTGGACCGAGGCCTTGAGGGTTTTGTTCGGTGCCGATTGTCCGCAGTCTTAGAACTTTTGCGACTTCGCCTAGAAACACAGCTTCCTTTAAAACCTGCTCACCTTGATCAATCATCGGCATTAGGCGTTCCTGTAGGTCCACCAAAAGGAGGGTGCAAGCCGTTGCATCGATGGCAGCCATGTGTTGTTCCTGCAGACAAGCGAAAATGAAATAGTAACGCCTTGTGGAACTGATTGAATCCGACTAAATTACACAGCATTCGATTTAGGAGACTTTATGAACGCCCCTCACGACATCGCGAAGGCGGTAAGCCCGTTAAGTGCCAGCTCGTCCATGATGAGCAGTGCCGCTTATAAGGAGTCCTTGCGTAAACTCAAGCCCGTGGTTTACGTCGATGGCCGAAAGATTGAATCGGTGGCTGATGATCCTAGCCTTGCTCCTGGCGTAAACGCCTTAGGCATCACCTATGACTTCGCCCTCAATCCTGTGCTCGCACCATTAATGTTGGCGAAAGATAGTTTTAGCGGTCGCATTGTGAATCGCATGCTGCACGTGAATGAATCGGCTGGCGACCTACTGAATAAGCTTGAGGCGGTACGGGTGCTCTGTCAGGAGACGGGTTGCGCACAGCGCTACCTCGCCCATGACGCTCTGAATGCCCTGGCCCAAGTCACTGCACGTATCGATGATGCGCGCGGCACAAGCGAGCACGGCGCTCGCTTTAGAGCTTATCTCGATCATGTCCACCAGCACGATTTATCGCTCGGCATTGCGATGACCGACGCCAAAGGAGATCGCTCGAAAAGGCCTCATCAGCAATCCAACCCAGATACCTATGTTCATGTCGTGGAGCGTAATGCCAAGGGCATCATTATCTCTGGCACAAAGGCGATCGTCACGGGTGCCCCGTATATGCATGAGTTTCTGGTGATGCCATGCCGCAACATGGGGCAGGAAGATGCCGATTTTGCGGTATGTTGTGCGCTGCCCGTGGATGCCGTTGGCGTGACCATCGTGGCTCGACCCGCTGGACGCCCGGGAGAAAAACTTGAGCATGGTGACGCGCTATTCTCTCGCAAGTATGGTCAGTCAACCGGGGTGGTGATTTTTGATCGCGTATTCGTGCCTTGGGAACGGGTGTTTTACGAAGGTGAGTGGGAGCACAGCAGCGTCTTGACTTATAGCTACGCTACCCACCATCGCCATAGTTGCATTGCTGCACGCGCCGGCTTTGGTGATCTCTTGATCGGTGCTGGCGCGTTAATGTGCGAGGCCAATGGCTTTGATCCGGGTGAGAAATCTAACCTGCGTGAACCGATGGTTGAGCTTATCAAGATCGTGGAAGGTTTTTACGCTTGCGGTGTGGCGGCTAGTGTGTACGCCACTAAGGATGCCTATAGCGGCTCCTTTATGCCCGAAGCCGTGTTCTCAAACATTGGCAAGCTGCTTTTGGCGACCCAAATTTACGATATGCATCGCTTGGCGCACGAGGTCTCGGGTGGGCTGATTGTGTCCCTGCCAGGTCCGGATGAAGATCACAATCCTGCCACCGCCGCGACCCTGGCCGAGGTGTTGCGAGCCAACCCGGCCGTGCCCTATGACAAGCGTATTGAAGTTGCACGCTTTATCGAGGATCTCACCGCGTCTAATCAAGGAGGTTGGTATTCAGTAATCAGTCTGCACGGCGGTGGCTCACCGGCCGCCATGAAGCAAGAGATTTGGCGCAACTATCCAGTGGGCAATAAAGTAGCGCTAGTCGAACGTTTGTTGGAGCGAGGCGTGCTGGCTGAAAATGCCGCAAATCAAGGCGCCAGTGCGCGGGCCATCACCGGTAACAAGCAGCCGGGTCGTTGTTGTGATCAAGGCTGTACTCAACCAGGCCAGGCGATGATGGTCCCATTAAGCGAACTTACCGGTCGATCTTAGGCGATCACCTAACCCCGATTCACCAACCAAAGCCCCAGGGCCACCATCACCAAAGCAGCCAAGAGGTTCCAGCCAAGAGGCTCGCCCAGCATGAGGGTACCGGCGATCACTCCAAATATGGGTGACAGGAAAGCGAAAGCATGCATGGTGCTGGCGGAGTATTTGGCAATCAGCATGAACCAGACTAAATAACCCGCTGAGGCCACGACGACGGTCTGGTAGGCGAAACCCAGCCACACTTTTGGGCTGGGTGCGAAGATACCTTGTTCTCCGATCAGCCAGGCCACGACTAAAAGCATCACCGCCGACGTGGCGAGTTGATAGATCAAATTTTTTTCTGGCGGCTCCGAGCGCAGCCTTGTGCCTTTTACGATTATCGTGCTCAAGCCCCAAAACAGAGCCGCTCCAATACACAGGAGATCACCTTTCAAAGTGGAAGGCTGAGCTACTGCGCTGTAGCCTAGTACCATGCTATTCATCCCGCCAGAAGGTAACAAGCGATCCGCAAAGGCGAGCACAACGCCGATGAAGGCGACGATAAGACCAAATAATTTGACGCGACTGATCTTGTCGTTCGGCAATAGCCAGTGAGCTAAAGGGGCGACGAAAAAGGGCGCGGTATACAAGAACAATACGGCACGAACTACGGTCGTATGGTTGAGTCCTTCAAACAGCATCCAGAATTCCATGCCGAACATGAGGCCGGCGGCGATGCCCGGAACAAGGCTGGCGTCAAAGAAATTAAAGTGTTTGCGGCGAAGCCCGCAATAGCCAAGCACCAGCAAGGTGGCAATCAGCGAGCGTAAGCCGGCTTGAAAAACAGGGGAAATTCCAGCATTGGCAATTTTGGTCGCGACCGTGCCCGAACCGACTACGGCGCACCAAAGGACGGTTGCAGCGACCACCCTTGGAGGAAATGCCTGGGTGTTATGCTGCGCTGAAGCATCGCTCATTGCCATCTCGTTGTAAGATTATTGATGGATTATTAAAAGACTTACTTTAGGAGACCGTTTTGAAGATCCCAACCTTTCGTAGCTATTCCGCGAAGTCAATCGTTCCTATTGCTGGCAAGTCTAAAGTGTATGCCCTCGGCACC
>JANOPA010000141.1:0-19068 GCA_031421635.1 Betaproteobacteria bacterium
GTTGCCATCGCCAAGATGGCCAAACACCACCATGCGAATGTCCGGGAAGGAGTCTTGCAGCTCGGCGTTGGTTAGTCGAATGAAATGAGCGATGGAGGAAATCGGAACCGAAATGTCGTGTTTGATGTTCTTGCCTTCGGCAGCTTGGGCTTCTGAAATATTTTCACGCAGCGCCCAGAGCTGATTCGATTGTTGGGTAGATGTGGCGACGGCCGCGTCGCTGATCAGGCCGGCCTCCAATGCGCTTTCCAGAAGATGCTCAATTTGAGATTGAGCGCTGGCTTCGCTGAGGGCGTCTGAGCATTCGAGCAAGACATAATAGGGGGCCGGCTGCGATACGGGTCGCTTGCAATCGGGGTAGTGCTTGAGCACCAGCTCCAAGCAGAATTCACTGAAGAGCTCGAAAGCCGTGAGGCGGGCATCCAGTTGAGACTGTGCGAGTCCGAGCAGATCTAAAGCTAATTCCGGTGTGTCGACGGCGACCACGGCCGTGGCCTGTCCCTTTGGCCGAGGAAAGAGCTTGAGCGTGGCGGCGGTGACAATGCCCAGCGTTCCCTCGGCACCTATAAAGAGATCCCGCAGGTCGTAACCTGTGTTGTCCTTGCGTAGGCCGCGCAGGCCATTCCACACTTCACCCTTGGCATTGACCACTTCGAGGCCCAGACAAAGTTCGCGTGCATTGCCGTAACGGAGCACTTGTACGCCGCCCGCATTGGTCGAAAGATTGCCGCCGATGGTGCAAGTTCCTTCGGCCGCCAGGCTGAGAGGAAATAAACGGTCGGCCTGGTCCGCGGCCTCTTGAACATGTTGCAGGATACAACCGGCGTCAACCGTGATGGTGTTGTTCACCTTGTCGATAGCGCGCACTTGATTCATGCGGGTTAGGCTAATCACCAAAGTACGGCCTTGCATGTCCGGTGTGGCGCCCCCTGCAAGGCCGGTGTTGCCGCCCTGGGGTACTAGAGCAACATTATTGGCATAGGCCCAGGCCACGGCAGGTGCGAGTTCTTGCGCGCTTTGCGGGAGTAACACGGCGAGTGCCTTGCCGTGATAGCGCTTGCGCCAGTCCGTTAAGTAAGGGGCCTTGTCGGCTTCCTCGGTCAAGAGCTTGCCCACATAGGCAGACTTTAACGATGACAATGTTTCCAGCACATTGGTTTCCTGGGCATTGATTTCTTGCATCTTGGTCTCTTGCATGATGAATATCGCCTGTTTATCGCATACCCGGCATCATTCCCTTCATGCCGCGCATCATTTTTGCGAGGCCCCCTTTTTGCATTTTCTTCATCATCGATTGCATTTGTTCAAACTGACTGAGCATGCGATTGAGGTCTTGCACCGACACGCCGGCACCGCTGGCAATGCGCCTTTTCCGGGTAGCTTTGATAATTTCGGGTTTGGAACGTTCTTTGGGGGTCATGGAATGAATCATGCCCTGCATACGGCGCACCTGTTTTTCGGCCTGACCCATATCGGCACCGGCCGCAGCTTGCTGAAACTGGGCAGGCAGCTTATCAAGCATCGAGGAAAATCCACCCATTTTCTTCATCTGGCTAATTTGCTCAAGGAAGTCGTTGAGATCAAATTTACTGCCACTCTTCAGTTTGTCCGCGAGCGCTTTAGCAGAATCGACATCCACCGTACGTTGGGCTTCTTCCACCAAGGAAAGAATATCGCCCATGCCGAGAATTCGGCTGGCCATTCGATCCGGGTGGAAGACGTCCAAGCCCGAAAGTTTTTCGCCGATACCCACAAACTTGATCGGCGCCCCGGTCACGGCTTTGACCGACAGCGCCGCGCCACCGCGAGAATCGCCGTCTAACTTGGTTAAGACAACACCGGTAATGGGTATGGCGTCTTTGAAGGCTTTGGCGGTGTTTACGGCGTCTTGACCTTGCATGGCATCGACCACAAACAAAGTTTCGATGGGATTGAGTTCAGCGTGCAAGGCCTTGATCTCGGCCATTAAAGCCTCGTCAATGGCGAGCCGACCGGCCGTGTCCACAAGCAGTACGTCAAAATAGTGGGTCTTGGCCCACTGCAAAGCCGCTCGAGCAATATCGACAGGCTTTTGATCCAGTGTCGAAGGGAAGAACTCTGCGCCGGCCTGCGCGCTCACGGTTTTAAGCTGCTCAATCGCCGCGGGGCGATACACGTCGCATGAGACGGTCAGAACCTTTTTCTTTTTAGTTTCTTTGAGCCACTTGCTTAACTTACCGACGGTGGTGGTCTTGCCAGCGCCCTGAAGGCCCGCCATCAGTATGACGGCTGGGGGCTGGGTGGCGAAGCTTAGCTCGGCGGTGGCCCCTCCCATGAGTTGGGTAAGCTCAAGGTTGACTGCGCCGACCAAAGCCTGTCCTGGGGTTAGGCTTTGCAAGACTTCCTGGCCGAGTGCTTTCTCCTTGATTTTTGCAATAAAGTCACGCACCACGGGCAAGGCGACGTCGGCCTCAAGCAAGGCAATCCGGACTTCGCGGAGCATCTCTTGAGTGTTGGCTTCGGTGAGACGGGCTTCGCCCTTGATGGTCTTAACGACCTTGGCGAGTCTTTGGGAAAGGTTTTCGAGCATGGCTGTATTAAACTGGAAGGGTCCCCATTCTAAGCTTCTCCTTTCGGCTAAGGGAAAGCCCCGATTTTTTGCGACCCAACTTGATGAACCTACTCATAAAAGCCTTTCTGTTTCTAACCAGCGCGCGACGGTTGCTCCTGCACACGCTCCACCTTGAGCTTTGCCATGCATAAGCTCAGTCTGGTGTTGCTGGGGATGGCCTGCCTGCTCTACGTGTTTAGTGTCGTGCGTTTGTTGAAGGCGAGTAGCCGCGCAATCTTGTTAGCCTTCACGCTGCATTTGTTAGGCCTCGCGCTGCAGTTGTTTACCCCGCCGGCTCGATTTGGTTTTGCTCAGGCCCTATGCGCGACGCTTTGGGTATCACTGGCTGTACTGCTTTACGAGTCTAAGACTATGGATGTGCGATCCCTTCTACGCGTCTTAGCGCCAGTGGCCGCACTCACCTGTGCTTTAGCGGTGCTCTTTCCCGGTCAAGTCCTACCTGATTCAGCCTCTCGTCCTAGTTTCGTGGCGCATCTGCTGATGGGGACTGCAGCTTACGGCGTGCTCCTCATGGCGGCCTTGCACGCCCTGTTGATGGTGAGTGCTCAGAGGGCCTTGCAGTCGAGCAGTGACGACGAAAGTCGCAATTTGGGTCCGTTACGATTAATCGGCGAGTTGCCACCCTTGATGGCTCTTGAAAAACTGTTGTTCAGTCTGATCGGGCTGGGCTTTATTCTCCTCAGCTTAACGCTTTTGAGTGGCACATTGTTTTCGGGTGAGGTGCTGGGACGGGCCTTTCGCTTCGACCATAAAACCCTGTTCACCCTGTTGGCGTGGTTGGTTTTTGCGGTGTTGCTGGTGGGCCGAAAGATGCGAGGTTGGCGTGGCCGCACGGCCTTGCGCTTCACCTTGGTGGGCTTTGCCCTTCTTTTGCTGGGCTATGTCGGAAGTCGTTTTGTACTTGAGGTGATGCTTGGTCGATAACAAAATTACTGGGGGCCCGCGTGGGTAAGCTGTTAAGTTGGGTGGCGATCGCGTTCGCCATTTATGTCGCCTATAAGGTCGTTATGGCTTTGCAGCGCAAGGCGCAGCTGCGCCAGAGCGCTGAGTCAGACCCGAAAGCCAAGGACACCTCTCGAAAATCCTCTGAGCCCGGTCAACTCACCACCCTGATCGCGTGCGCACACTGCGGCCTGCAATTACCTAAAGGTGAGGCGGTCAGCGCGAATGATCATTTTTTTTGTGGCGAAGCGCATGCCCGGCGGGGTGTCAAAAACTCGGGTGAGGCTTGAGGCCATCGCAATGGCGCGCGATGCGTTGGCTCGGGGCGATGCGCATCGGAGTCGCGCTGGTCTTGCTGTGGATCGTGTTTGCCAACTGGTCGTTGTCCCTTATTCCGCTGGACCAAAGAGCGTGGGTGCAACCGCTTGCCTGGAGCTACGTGCTGATCGCGCTGGCCCTTTTCGGGGCACATTGGAAGTGGGTCCGTGCGTTTTATTGGCAGTGGGCACTGGGCGGTTTGTTGGATGTCATTGCGCTTAGCCTGATCGTCTTCACCACCGGTCCGCGCGCGGGTCTGGCGCCTTTAATTCCTATTATGGTCGCGGGCGCTTCCGTACCGGTACGGCCGCGTTGGGCTTTGAGCCTCGCCGCTGGGGCGTCTTTAGCCCTGCTTGCGGCCACTGTGATGCGCAGCATTTCCTTCGATGAAACGGATACGGCGAATTTTTTGGTGGCGGGCCTAGTTGGCGCGGCCAGTTTTTTAGTGGCAGCGACCATGAGTTGGTTGGCCACCCGTCTGCAAGCCCAAGAGCAGCTTGCCGAGGCCCGTGGCCAAAACCTGCGAACCCAACTTTCAGTCACCCGGCGGGTCATTTTGGAACTCGAGCAGGGCGTGGTGCTCTTGGACGCGGATTCTCAAATCAAATTACTCAATCCGGCCGCCGAGCGCATGTTGGGCGAAGCGCAGCTCGGCCGCTCTTTGGAAAATGCCAAGCTGGGTCATGCCTGGATGGCACTAAGGCGAATGATTGCCGCCTTGCCGCATCGCGGTGATCAAAGTTTTGAGCTCGGTTTGCCGGTGGCCGATGGATTGTCAGCGGGTGCCTTACGCCAAGTGCGCGTGCGCGTTTTGCAGATTCAAGGCGCGCAGGCAGACGCGACCATGCTGGTCGATGTGAGCTCCTATTTCGGTAGTGGCACGCACCCAAGCCTGGAGGGCGATTCTGGCGATACGCTCATCCTGCTTGAGGATGTGCAATCTTTACAAGATCGTGCGCAGCAGCTCAAACTGGCCGCAATGGGTCGACTATCGGCTTCGATCGCCCACGAGATCCGCAACCCCTTGGGTGCGATTCGCCATGCCAACAGTTTGCTCGGCGAACATCTTCAAGGCGATTTGGTTCGAGCTCAGGCATGCGGGCGCGATTCCGATGATGATGTGGCTACCAAGACCCAGGTTGCGACGCTCGGCAAGGCCAAGCAACAGGCGCGCCTATCTAAAATTATTGAAGACAATACGGTGCGCATCAATACCATTGTCGAGGACGTTCTGGCGATTGCGAGGCGCGATCGCGCGCAGATTGAGCCCATCCAGCTCGCAGCTTTTTTGCCTGCCCTTTTGGACGAGCACTTGGCGCATAAGCATATTGAAGCGGATCAAGTCCGGCTTGTTTTGGCGACCGACGAGCCGTGCTGGTTTGATGCTGGCCACCTGCGTCAGGTCCTGATCAATTTGCTGGATAATGCGCTGCGCTTCGCGCCCAGAGGCGAGGCCAGCGTCAAGGTGGAATGGTGCCGAACGCCGTCGGGGCGCTTGCAGCTATCCGTGGCGGATGCCGGGCCTGGCATTGATGGGGCGCAAATCGAACATGTGTTCGAGCCTTTTTATACAACCCATACCCAGGGGACCGGTTTGGGGCTTTTTCTGGTTCGAGAATGGTGCCTTGCGAATCAGGCCGAGATTGGCTACCAGCGTTTGCCGGATGCTTCAATTTACTCAGGTGCCTTTATCATTGAGCCAGATGTAAAGGCTGTTTGATTTTTCAAGCTGGGGCATATTAGTATGGGGAATTTCCGTATTAGCTTCGGTCCAGTGGGTTTTTAAGGTTCGTTTCAATTATTCAGGGTTAAAAGTTTCAATGAGCAGTGTGCCTCGAGTATTGGTAGTGGATGACGAAGCCGACCTACGGGAGCTTTTGGAGCTGACCTTGGTCGGGATGGGGCTGGACGTTGATTGTGCGGCCAACGTAACCCAGGCCAAACAGTATTTGTCTTTGCATTCCTATGGTTTATGTTTGACCGATATGCGTTTGCCCGACGGCAATGGCCTGGAGCTCGTCGAACATCTGAACGAAAAGTTTCAGAATCTTCCGGTGGCTGTTTTGACGGCCTACGGCAGCGCTGAGAATGCGGTAGCGGCGCTTAAAGCTGGAGCCTTTGATTATTTAAGTAAACCCATTGCCTTGGACGCTCTACGTAATTTAGTGCGCGGTGCCCTAGGCCAGCTTGGGCCGAACGGGACACACGCGGGTGCCTCAGCAAACGCCGGAGGCCGGCCTGCAACTCGTTTATTAGGAGACTCGGCCGTCATGGCCTCGGTGCGCGAGCAAATTGCGCGCCTGGCTCGCAGCATGGCGCCAGTAGCGATTCACGGCGAATCAGGTTCGGGTAAGGAACTTGCCGCTCGACTGATTCATGAGTCCGGTGCTCGCCAGGGCAAACCCTTTGTGGCGGTGAACTGCGGCGCGATTCCGGAAAACCTCATGGAATCAGAATTCTTTGGTCACCGAAAAGGCGCGTTCACAGGCGCGGACCAAGAGCGCGAGGGTTTCTTCCAAGCAGCGCATGGCGGTACCTTGTTCCTGGATGAGGTGGCCGACTTGCCTTTGGTGATGCAAGTCAAATTGCTGCGGGCCATTCAAGAGAAAAAGGTTCGTAAAGTGGGCGCCACTTCTGAAGAGCCGGTGGATGTGCGCATCATCAGCGCCACCCATCAAGATCTTGCAAAATGTGTGGCGATCGGCCGCTTTCGGCAAGATTTGTTTTACCGCCTGGATGTGATTCGACTGGAGTTGCCCGCGCTACGTGAGCGACCTGAGGACTTGTCGGCGCTATGCGACGCGATCCTGCTGAAGTTAGGTGAGCGCGCAGGTATGTCGCCGATCCCGCGCCTGTCGAGTATGTGCCTCAGGTTTTTAGTCACCTACCATTTTCCGGGTAATGTTCGCGAGTTAGAAAATATTCTTGAACGCGCTCTGGCCTTTTCGAATGGCGAAGTGGTCAACGTGGAAGATCTTGGTCTCAAGCCGCTCACTACTGAAGCGCTGGCCAGCGAGCCAGCCGACGCCGACCAATTTCACGAGGGTGAGTTTTCGGGCAATGCAGGCCATAGTGCGAACGCGCCTCATACCGGGTCGGCAAGCGCTCGTGCCCTGCTCTCTTTAGATGGTGTGCCCGAAAGCCTGCCGGATTATCTTGATCAAACTGAGCGCGAGGCGATCGGAAAAGCCTTGGAGAAAACCAAGTACAACCGAACCGCAGCCTCTAAGCTGCTCGGCATTAGTTTTCGGGCGCTACGTTATCGTATGCAGCGCTTGGATATGAACTAAGGTCGTCCAGGGTCGTTTGGTGAAGGGCGCGGATCGCTTGAGTTCTTCGGTTTGGCTTGAGGGCGGATGGTTGGCTCGCGCCAAGACGATGCGCTCGCCTAATTTTGACCAGCGTCCCTCGGTCATGCCCATTGACCTCCTGGTCATTCATCACATTAGCCTGCCTCCTGGTCGGTTTTCGGGCCCTGCGGTGGAAGACTTGTTTTTAAATCGTCTTGATCCGCTCAGCGACCCGAATTACGGAGCCTTAAAGGGCCTAAAGGTGT
Source organism: Betaproteobacteria bacterium (assembly GCA_031421635.1). GTDB lineage: Bacteria > Pseudomonadota > Gammaproteobacteria > Burkholderiales > Burkholderiaceae_E > JAPOKJ01. Next base: position 7,428 of record JANOPA010000141.1, read on the forward strand.
CGGCTCATTTTTTCATTCGAAGAAGCGGCGCCCTGGTGCAGTTTGTAGGTTGTGATGCGCGCGCCTGGCATGCAGGTCAATCGGAATTTGACGGACGTAAGGCCTGCAACGATTTTTCAATTGGGGTGGAGCTGGAGGGTGATGGCGAGCATCCTTTTACTAAGCGCCAATATGCCCGTCTTCTAACGCTGAGCCTGGACTTGCTGCTGCGCTACCCGCTGCGCCATGTTCGCGGTCATAGTGACATCGCTCCGGGAAGAAAGTTTGATCCAGGACCTTTCTTTGAATGGGGGCGTTATGGTGAGAGCACTTTGGCCTTGTCAAGAAGTTTGCATAAAAATTTATTTTTGTCGGACAAACTCGCCAAAATTGGGCGCTCAGCTTTAGAGCTGCGTTAAATTTTGAAAAATTCCGAGCTTGGCTGATCATTGCTGAGTTTAGGCAAACCCTTATGGCATGGCGTTTTGAGCCGAATTTCACCCGCTAGCCCGCGCCAGGGCTTAGTTTCATTCGCTTGCTTTAAGGTTCTTAGGGCTTTCCGACAAGTGAGGAGATGCTCGCTTCCGTCTTTCACCAAGTGAAGCGATCAAATGCTTTTTTGAAACTCTAAAGAATAGGTGTAACTCTCTGTTTTTATTCGAAGTGTTCGGCTTGCAAGCCTAGACCAATAGCACTAGAATTAGGGTTGTGCCGAGGACAATACCCCATATCTAGTGGTTTCAGCTACTTCGCGCAAACAAAAATAAATAGCAATTACGCTCCCAATTTCCACAAGTCCGACAGTCTGGAGGCTAAACAATGCAAAGGGTCAGTTCGCAAACCCAGGGTAGTTCTTTTCATCCGAGCGCAACGGGTGTGACTAACCTATCGTCCAAGGTCGATGTGACCGCTGGCGTAGATTTTTCCGATTACAAAATTATCCGCCGCAATGGCTCGGTGGTGGCTTTTGAGCCAAGTAAAATCGCCATTGCCTTAACCAAGGCTTTTTTAGCTATTTCTGGCGGTCAAGGTGCGGCCTCAGCGCGTATTCGTGAGCTTGTTGATCGCATGACTCAAACAGTCGTGCACGCCCTCACCCGTGCCAAGCCTGCGGGAGCAACCTTCCATATTGAAGATATCCAGGATCAGGTTGAGCTCACATTAATGCGCTCGGGTGAGCATGAGGTCGCCCGTGCCTATGTGTTGTACCGTGAGCGTCGCTCCCAGGAGCGGGCTGCGAAGCGTCAAGAGTCTGCGCAGGAGCAGCCTAGCATTAGCGTGCTTGATAAAGGACAGCGTAAGCCCTTAGATCACGCCGCGCTGACCCATTTGGTGGAGTCTGCCTGTAGCAATTTGGGTGAATACGTGACGGCTGAGCCGATCATCGCCGATACCGTCAAGAATCTTTACGACGGTGTGCCCATTGAGGAGGTGTACAAATCGGCCATCCTCGCCGCGCGGGCGCTGATCGAAAAGGATCCAGCCTATAGTCAAGTGACGGCACGAATTTTATTGCATACGGTACGCCGTGAAGTTTTGGGTGAGGACATCACTCAAGAGCAAATGAAAGAGCATTACAGCCAATACTTCCCCAAGTTTATTAAGCGCGGGGTTGAGGGCGGATTGTTGAACGAAACGCTTTTGCAATTTGATATGCAAAAGATCGGCGCCGCCCTAGTGGCTGACCGTGACTATCAATTCACCTATCTCGGTCTGCAAACCTTGTACGACCGTTATTTTTTGCATATTGACGAAGCTCGCATCGAAATGCCGCAGGCTTTCTTTATGCGAGTCGCGATGGGCTTGGCGCTGAATGAAGTGCACCGTGAAGACCGCGCTATTGAGTTCTATGAGTTGCTCTCGAAGTTCGATTTTATGAGCTCGACGCCGACGCTGTTTAATTCGGGGTCCTTGCGTTCTCAGCTCTCGTCTTGCTATTTAACAACCGTGAACGATGATCTTGAGGGCATTTACGAAGCCATCAAAGAAAATGCTTTGCTGGCGAAGTACGCAGGTGGTTTGGGCAACGATTGGACGCCAGTGCGGGCACTCGGCTCGCATATCAAGGGAACCAACGGCAAGAGCCAAGGTGTGGTGCCCTTCCTCAAGGTGGTCAACGACACCGCGGTTGCGGTGAACCAGGGCGGGAAGCGCAAGGGCGCAGTCTGCGCCTATCTCGAAACTTGGCACCTCGATGTGGAGGAGTTCTTCGAGTTACGCAAGAATACCGGCGATGATCGCCGTCGCACTCATGATATGAATACGGCGAACTGGATTCCCGATTTGTTCATGCGACGGATCAAAGAGAACGCAGAATGGACTCTGTTCTCACCGGCCAATGTACCCGATCTGCACGACAAGTTCGGAAAGTCCTTTGAAGAGGCCTATGTTCGTTACGAGCAAATGGCGGCAGCGGGGCAGATCAAGCTGTTCAAGAAAGTACCCGCTGTACAGTTGTGGCGCAAGATGCTCTCAATGCTGTTTGAAACAGGCCATCCTTGGATCACCTTCAAGGACCCTTGCAATCTGCGTTCACCGCAGCAGCATGTCGGCACGGTTCATAGCTCCAATCTGTGTACCGAGATCACGCTCAATACCAATGAAAGTGAAATCGCAGTATGTAATTTGGGTTCGGTGAATTTGGTCAACCATATGGTTGAGCGCAATGGTGTTCAAGAGCTCGATCTCGATAAGCTCAAAGCGACCATCAAGGTGGCGATGCGTATGTTAGACAACGTGATTGACATCAATTATTACGCCGTGGCCAAGGCGCGCAATTCCAATTTGAAGCATCGCCCGGTCGGTTTAGGCATCATGGGCTTCCAGGATTGCTTGCACATGATGCGTACCCCCTATGCAAGCCAGGGCGCGGTTGAGTTTGCGGATCGCTCAATGGAGGCGGTGTGTTATTACGCGTATTGGGCGTCTAGCGATCTGGCCGCCGAACGAGGTCGCTACTCGAGCTATCCCGGCTCGCTTTGGGACCGCGGCATTATGCCGAAAGATACCTTGGACCTCTTGCGCGAGCAGCGCGGCGGCTATGTTGAGGTAGACAATTCCGAGACCATGGATTGGGCGGCTTTACGTCAGAAAATTCAGATGCACGGTATGCGTAACTCCAATTGCGTAGCCATTGCTCCGACTGCGACCATCTCCAACATCATTGGCGTCTCCGCTTGCATTGAACCCACCTACCAAAACCTCTACGTCAAATCCAACTTGTCGGGCGAGTTCACGGTGGTCAACGACTACTTGGTGCGCGATCTCAAAGCACAAGGCTTGTGGGATGAAGTAATGGTGTCGGACCTCAAGTTCTTCGACGGCACGCTGTCGCGTATCGATCGTATTCCGACGGAATTACGTCAGGTTTATGCCACGGCTTTTGAAGTGGATCCTTCATGGTTAGTTGAAGCGGCATCACGTCGTCAAAAGTGGATCGATCAAGCGCAATCGTTGAACATCTATATGGCTGGCGCGTCTGGCAAGCGTTTGCACGATACCTATATGTTGGCCTGGGAACGCGGCTTGAAGACGACGTACTATCTTCGGACGATGGGCGCAACCAGTGCAGAGAAATCGACCAGTGATCGTATTGGTCAATTGAACTCGGTATCGGTCGATGGCGCATCGAGTGGCAACTTTTCTTATGCAACGACTCAGCTAGGCGCCGCTCCAATTGTTGCGAATGGAATCATGGCTTCAGCGGTCGCTGCGGTCGTGGCCACTGAACCTGCCTATGCCGATATTTCGAGTGAAGAGGGCGTGAAGTTTTGTGCGCTTGACGACCCGGAGTGCGAAGCCTGTCAGTAAGGTTTGAGGCTTGCTTGCAAGCTTCATTCGCTGCGCTGATAGCCCATTGTAATTCTGTAGTTTCTTCGATTGATCCACGTCTAAATGTGATGTGGAGATGATGGCATTTTCAAAAGTGTTGTGGTCTCTGCAACACTGTTGTCAAGAGGTATCACAAAGCTGTTGCAACTCGTTAACACTCAGCGTACTATCTGCCTGTGTATAACTACATAATCTCGCGATAGTACAAAGAGTTACGAGTTGGTTTTGAAGTTAATGTGTTTAAGTTAATGTGAATGGTTGTCCGGAAGTTACTGAGTAATCACTAGGTCTGAGTCGTCATCAAGTCATTGTTCATAAAATCTTCGTTAACCATCTAAAAATTATTCGTCACTAAGTATTATTGAGCGAGAGAAATATGTTGTCCTGGGAAGAATCTAATCAACCAACTCCTTCAAGGCCCGTGCCTGTGAGAGTTCCAATGGCACCCGCAGGCCACCTGGCTACTGCTGTTAGCCACGCTTCGCAGTCGGCGTTTGCCGCGCAGCAAGCCATGGCCGCCCGAGGTGTTGCCCCCAATCTGGTCGAGGCCGTGAGCGCGCCGAAGCTTGTAGTTCCAATTTCGACTCAGCAAGCTTCAGGTGCAGAGCGACGTGTTCGGGTTGAAGACAAGCGCATCATCAATGGTGCCTCTGATGTCAATCAGTTGGTACCTTTTAAGTACAAATGGGCTTGGGAAAAGTACCTCGCCACTTGCGCCAATCATTGGATGCCCCAAGAGATCAACATGAGCCGCGACATTGCGCTCTGGAAAGATCCCAATGGTCTCACCGACGACGAGCGTCGTTTGGTGAAGCGTAATCTGGGCTTCTTTGTGACCGCCGATTCTCTCGCGGCAAACAATATTGTGTTGGGCACCTATCGCCACATCACTGCACCGGAATGCCGTCAATTTTTGCTGCGTCAAGGTTTTGAGGAAGCGATTCACACCCATGCCTATCAGTACATTACTGAGTCGCTCGGGCTGGACGAGAGCGAGATCTTCAACGCTTATCACGAAATTAAATCCATTCGTGACAAGGATGAATTTCTCATCCCTTTCATTGATACCCTCACCGACCCGCATTTCAAGACGGGCACGCATGAAAATGATCAGAAGTTGTTGCGCTCCCTGATTGTCTTCGCCTGCCTCATGGAAGGCCTGTTCTTCTATGTCGGCTTCACGCAAATTCTTGCTCTTGGACGCTCCAACAAGATGACCGGTGCTGCTGAGCAGTATCAATACATTTTGCGTGACGAGTCTATGCACTGTAATTTTGGTATTGATCTGATCAACACCATCAAGCTTGAGAATCCGAACTTGTGGACGCCAGAATTTCGCGACGAAATGCGCGGCCTGTTCAAGCAAGCTGTGGATCTTGAGTACGCTTATGCCGAAGACACCATGCCACGTGGCGTATTAGGTTTGAATGCATCGATGTTTAAAGGCTATCTGCGCTATATCGCGAATCGTCGCGCGCAGCAGATTGGTCTAGATGCTTTGTTCCCCAACGAAGAGAACCCCTTCCCCTGGATGAGCGAAATGATCGATTTGAAGAAAGAAAGAAATTTCTTCGAAACTCGTGTCATTGAGTATCAGACGGGAGGTGCTCTCAGTTGGGAGTAGTGAGTTTGCGGCCATGGTGGTCGTCACGGAAATGAATTGAGGTCGAAGACAGTCGCTGTTGCCATTGATCAGATGAACCGAATTCCGCGGAAAAATACTGCGTTATTTGGTGGCCAACTGCCCTCTTCGATTTTGGAAGCGCCCGCGCTATGCGTCCGGCGCTTTTTTTGCGCTTTGCGCAATCCCTCAGCCCAATTCATTAGCGTAGGTCGTATCGCTCGAGATTTATTTCTCGGGTTTGGACCTGCGCCGATGAATAGCTCGTACGGTCGTGATCGAGAAATCGGTCACCCGAACGGGTTTCTTTTTCACTTATCCGTTTAAGGAGTTTCATATGGCAACTGCCAAAAAACCCGCAGCGAAAAAAGCTGCTGCAAAGAAGCCTGCTGCTAAGAAAGTAGCTGCAAAAAAGCCAGCCGCTAAAAAAGCTGCTGCTAAGAAGCCAGCCGCTAAAAAAGCTGCTGCTAAAAAGCCTGCTGCCAAAAAAGCTGCTGCTAAAAAGCCTGCCGCTAAAAAAGCTGCTGCTAAAAAGCCTGCTGCTAAAAAAGCTGCTGCTAAGAAGCCAGCCAAGAAAGCTGCTGCTAAAAAGCCTGCTGCTAAAAAAGCTGCTAAAAAAGCTGCTAAAAAGCCAGCTAAGAAAGCCGCGAAAGCACCTGCTGCCGCTGCACCCGCAGCAGTTGCAAAGCCGTTAAATCCTGCTGCAGCATGGCCTTTCCCGACAGGCAATAAGCCTTAATCGGAAAACACTGGTTGTTCAAGCAAGAACCATGTCGTGTAAAGTCCGCTCTTCACTGAGCGGTGCTCTCCTAGAAAACGACACTTGCCCGGGTGACGCGAGTTACCCGGGTTTTTTCTGCCAAAATTTCGAACTTGAATTCATTCGCGTAGGATTGCGCCATGCAGGCTCTCTGGTTTTTAATCGATACCCTTGCTAGTTTCCTCGCGGGAAGCTTATTGTTACGCGGCTATATGAATTGGTTGGGTTTGCGCGGGCGCGACCCTTTGAGCCAGTTTATCTTCGCGATTACCGACTGGTGCGTTTTGCCGCTGCGGAAGATGATGCCCGCCAGAGGGCGCTGGGACCTCGCAAGTTTCATGGCCGCCATACTCATCGCCCTAGTGGCTGCCATCGCGTTTAATCTTATCGTCGGCAGGGGTATGATTCCGATGCTGGGCAGCTCTTTGCTGTTGGCACTGTCATGGCTCATCAAATGGACGCTTTATACGGCCATGATGATCCTTTTGATGTCTGTGGTGCTGTCCTGGGTCAACCCGCAGGCGCCGATGGCTCCCTTACTCAACGCTTTGACCCGACCCATATTAGAGCCGATTCGCCGCGTGATCCCTTTAGTCGGTGGTGTTGACCTTTCACCCATGGCGGCGATCATCGCGATTCAGTTTTTGCTGATGCTGAGCAGCAGCTTGTTTTCGATGGGCTGGTTAAAGTAAACCTTGCCTCCTCCGAGCCAGGCGCTCCTAGGGCGCGCCTAAGTTGGACGGCCTTAACTTGGGCATGTGGCGTTAAAAGCTGCCTGAAAGCGTTGTCGAATATTTGTCCAGTCCAGCGCATGATTTTGTGCGCCTGACTTTTCAATCTTGATGCCACCGAGAACGCTGCCAAGACGGGCGCTATCGAGCCAAGACCAGCTTTTGGCAAGGCCATACAGCAGGCCACCTCGATAAGCGTCACCGCAGCCGGTTGGGTCGACTGCTTTGCTAATGGCGATATTGGCAATCACGAGAAGAGGCTGTCCTTTCTGATAAAGAAGCGATCCCTCGCCGCCCTTAGTGATGATGAGAGCCTCAACCTGCTCGGACAACTGCTGTTCACTCCATCCGGTGCGATCACAGAACAATTGGGCTTCGTAGTCATTGAGCGTGATGGCATCGGCCAGAGCGGTGATTTCCCGCAATTCCGCACCGTCAAACATCGGCAGACCTTGGCCAGGATCAAAAATAAATTTGGCTCCGGCAGCCTTAAATTGTTTGCTATGGCTGAGCATGGCATCCTTACCATTTGGGGACACGATTCCCCAACTTAAGGCGCCGGCATCTTTCACCTGAACTTGATGCGCAAAGGACATTGAGCCAGGGTGAAACGCGGTGATCTGATTATCGGCTAGATCGGTGGTGATGAAGCACTGCGGCGTGTAGCAGTCATCCAAGCGTTTGATGGAGGAAACGTCGATTTTTAGACTTGCCATCCGTTCAAGGTAGAGCTGGCCATCCATTCCGACCGTAGCCAGCACGACCGGCGAGCCGCCCAAGCCCGCCAAAGAATAGGCGATGTTCGCCGCACAGCCGCCATACTCGCGCTTCAAGCTTGGAGTTAGGAAGGACACGTTGAGCATGTGTACTTTGTCAGGCAGGATGTGGTCCTTGAAATATCCATCAAACACCATGATGTTATCGAAAGCAACCGAACCACTAATGCCAACACGTTGTGTCATAAATCTTCCTAAGGATAGAAAAGTACGGCCGAATAGCCGTTAGGTGTAAGTTGGTTAAGGCTCAGGCGCACACGGATATTCTTCTCGGAACGTGCAGCAAAGCCTTGGTCTTTTTGATCTGAAGTACTCAGGTAGTCCGTCGCCACGAGTACCTTGCGCGCCAGGAGCTGGCCTGAAGGGTCTGTCAAACTCAACTCAATGGCCGGCCACTGCACGGCATGTCCCGCCTGGTTACGTAGGAGCGCCTGCGCAATGTAGGTTTGCGCCTCGCCGCTCAACAGTTCACTGGCTTGTAGTTCGAAGGATTCGATAGTCAACGCGTCGAAGCGACGCGGTAACTCTACCTTGAGCCCGAAAGGTTCACTCATTTTTGTCAGCAGTTGACGAAGATCAGGATACTGAATTGCAAGTTCATTTCGGGTCAGAATCGCGCCCTGGATCAACGCTAAAACAACAAGAAGCGCACACAGGGGCAACCACAGCTTGGAGCGCGGAGCGGGTTTGGTTCGATAGTCGATCGCCGAAATTTCGCCGGGGCCGACAATTTGCCTGTCCTCCTCGGCGAGATCAAGGTATGTGGATTTGGCTCCCTGCGAAACGGCGACATCCTGGTGCTCAATTTCCAGGCCTTGTGGAATGCGGCTCAGCTTGAGCGCGGCAGCCTCTACCGCGCTGAATCCGTTAGCCGACGCGTCGCTTTGCAGGTCTTGTTCGGGCGTACCAATCCAGGGGTTCGCTATTAATGGTGAGGGCTCGTGAGGTGTTGGCGCCTCGTGAAAGGCCGCACGCAAATCGCCTTCATTGGAGATTTTTCGAGCGACTCCGGATCCAATGGCAAAAGGATTCACCTTCGGCTCTGCGGGCATTTCATCGTCCGCAAGGGGTTTCTCAGAGCTGTCGGTTTCAGTGGCTCCTGTAGCTCCAGAGGGCGCAGCTAAGGGGCTTGGGAGATAGGCAGGTATTGGCGCCTGGATCGTCATAGGGTCAACCTGCATCGAGCCATTGAAGATCGTCTCGGGCAGGAAGAACGCAGTTTTCAGATCCTCCAGATTGGGGGCTGACTCGGCTGTAGCTACGGGGAGCGGGGTCCTTGGCTTGGGGTCGTCGATGTAACGTAGATAGTCGACCCCAGAAAAGACATCCTGACACTTTCCACAACGCACCAATCCGCGCCTCAACTTAAGTTGATCGGCGACCACTTTGAAGCTAGTTTTGCAATGCGGACAGGTTGTTGCTAATGCCATCGTGGGCGCATTTTAATGCGCTCTTGGAAAGTGCGCGAACTGAATTCGTGAACTATTGCTGAATTGAGCTATTTTTCCCGGGTTCCAGCGAGGCAAGACCAGCCTTCGCGTGATCGGAAGACCTTCATTTCAATCTCAGTGTAGGCGGCTGCGACTTCCTGGACCTGACGATCTAGGAGGCCAGCCAAGACCAAGCTTCCGCCCGGAAGCACCAGAGCTTCAAGCGCGGGCGCCAACACTTTGAGAGGATTGGCCAAAATATTGGCGAGTACGACTTGAGCGGGCTTCGGGGCGGCCTGGCGAGTGTTATGCGCTGTCAAAACGACTTGGTTGTTGTCTGCGTTGTTCTGGGTGCTGAGAACGGCCTGCTCGTCAATATCAACGGCGACCACCGATTTGGCGCCCAACTTCGCGGCAGCAATCGCCAAAATTCCAGAGCCACAGCCGTAGTCGATGACGGTTACGTCCTTTGGAAGACATTGCTCGATCCATTCCAGGCACATGCGAGTGGTCGGGTGGCTACCGGTACCAAACGCTAAACCTGGATCCAAAATGACCTCGGTATGCCCAATCTCCACAGGCTGATGCCAAGACGGTCGAATCGTCAGCCTCGGACCAATCTGAATCGGTTCAAACTGCGATTGAGTAAGGCGGACCCAATCTTGATCGGCAACGTCACGAAAGCTTGGATCGAGTGGTTCTTTCAGTCCACACTGTTTTGCCGCCTCATACAGAATCTGCTCACCAGAGGTGTTGGACTGAGGGTCCAGTAAGGCGATCAAGCGAGTGCGGCGCCAAGCATTGTCCGCGACCGGCTCGCCGGGTTCTGCAAAAATAGCGACTTCATCGGTGGTGTCCGCATCCGCATCTTCGGCCTGAACCGACAACGCCCCAAGCTCAAGTAAGGCGTCGCTCAGAACCTCAGCGACGTCACGCGCGACAATAACGACCAATTCTCTATACATGGTTTGCCTTTGCTGCGTTCTTGCTTAGACTTTGCGTAGGGCAAGCTTATGCTCAAGATAGTGAATCGAGGTGCCGCCATTGACAAAATTGGCGTCGGCTAAAAGCTCGCGGTGTAAGGCTAGGTTGGTCTGGATGCCTTCCACTGCCATCTCGCTAAGAGCGATTCGCATGCGCTTGATGGCTTGATCGCGAGTTGCCCCATAGGCAATCACTTTGCCGATCATGGAGTCGTAATGGGAGGGCACGGTGTAGCCCGAATATGCGTGCGAATCCACTCGAATACCCGGGCCGCCAGGCGGATGCCAAGCCGAAATTTTCCCGGGAGACGGGGTGAACTTAAAAGGGTCTTCCGCGTTGATGCGGCATTCGATGGCATGCCCCTTAATTTCGATGTCGCGCTGGCGAAAGCGCAACTTTTCTCCAGCCGCTACACGAATTTGCTCTTGAACAATGTCGATGCCGGTGATCAGCTCTGTGACTGGGTGCTCGACCTGCACGCGGGTGTTCATCTCGATAAAGAAGAACTCACCTTTCTCAAACAAAAATTCGAAAGTCCCGGCCCCTCGATAACCAATTTTCTTGCAGGCGTCCGCGCAACGCACGCCAATCTTCTCGATCACGCGCCTGGCAATACCCGGAGCAGGGCCTTCCTCCAGGATTTTTTGATGCCGCCTTTGCATTGAGCAGTCGCGCTCGCCAAGATACACCGCATTTTTATACTCGTCGGCGAGGATTTGAATTTCAATATGACGCGGGTTTTCCAGGAATTTTTCTAGATAGACTGTGGGATTGCCAAACGCGGTGCCGGCCTCTGTACGTGTCATCGAAATAGCATTGACGAGAGCTGCTTCGGTATGAACCACCCGCATGCCTCGTCCACCGCCGCCGCCGGCAGCTTTGATGATTACCGGATAGCCGACCGCCTTGGCGATACGCAGGCACTCCTTCGGATCGTCGGGCAGAGCTCCTTCCGAGCCGGGTACGCAAGGCACGCCAGCGCGCTTCATCGCATCCTTGGCTGAAACCTTATCGCCCATTAGTCGAATTGACTCGGATTTTGGGCCGATAAAAACAAAACCACTGCGCTCGACGCGCTCTGCGAAGTCGGCATTCTCCGACAGAAAGCCGTAGCCTGGATGAATTGCCTCCGCGTCCGTCACTTCTGCAGCGCTAATAATGGCCGGAATGTTGAGATAACTCTCTCTGGAAGGGGGGGGGCCGATGCACACCGATTCGTCGGCCAGCTTGACGTATTTGGCTTCCGTATCCGCCTGTGAGTGAACCACGACCGTTTTGATGCCGAGCTCACGACAGGCGCGCTGTACTCGAAGGGCAATTTCGCCGCGATTGGCGATCAGAATCTTTTCAAACATTCAGAAAAGCTACTCAATAATGATGAGGGATTGGCCAAATTCCACCGGCTGACCGTTTTCGATCAAGATGGCTTTTACCTTGCCGGTTTTGTCCGACTCTATCTCATTAAGGAGCTTCATCGCCTCAATGATGCAGATGGTGTCACCTTCTTTAACCTGGCTGCCTACTTCGAC
>JANOPA010000142.1:0-15280 GCA_031421635.1 Betaproteobacteria bacterium
CGACTCGGGCGGGGCGCCAGCCGGATTACGTGCTGGCCTGCGTCGGGGGCGGGTCGAATGCCATTGGTATTTTTTATCCATATATCAATCATCAGGATGTGCGATTGATCGGGGTCGAGGCGGGCGGCGACGGCATCGAGACCGGCCGACACTCGGCGTCACTGACGGCAGGTTTTCCTGGTGTATTGCATGGCAACCGTACCTATCTTTTGCAAGATGAAAATGGTCAGGTGATCGATACCCATTCTGTATCAGCGGGTCTCGACTACCCTGGCGTTGGACCGGAACATGCCTGGTTGAAAGATTCTAAGCGCGCCGAGTACGTCGTGATCAACGATGACGAAGCTTTGGCCGCCTTCCATCACTGTTGCCAGATTGAAGGTATTATTCCGGCCCTGGAGTCCGCCCACGCGATTGCTTATGCCACGAAATTGGCGCCGACATTGAGCAAGGACAAGTTGATCCTTGTGAATCTCTCGGGTCGCGGCGACAAGGATATGCATACGGTGGCCGAGCGTTCTGGCAAGTCTCTTTAGAAAACAAAAATGAATCCAAGAATCCATGCTTGTTTCGCAAGTCTCGCAAAGCAGTCTCGCCAAGCCCTCGTTCCGTATATCACTGCGGGCTACCCCGAGCGTGCGACCACGGTGCCGTTAATGCATGCCATGGTGGCTGCGGGTGCGGACATCATTGAGCTAGGTGTTCCGTTCTCCGACCCCATGGCGGACGGGCCCGTGATTCAAGCGGCTGGAGATGTTGCTCTTGCTCAAGGTGTTGGCATGAAAGTTGTGCTCGACTTTGTGCGGGAATTTCGTCGCACCGACGCCACCACGCCAATAGTGCTGATGGGCTATACCAATCCGATTGAACGCTATGGTTTGGATCGATTCATGGTGGATGCCAAGGCCAGCGGTGTAGACGGGTTGGTCGTGGTCGACACTCCGCCCGAAGAATCCCTTGAGCTGACTCAGAAGTGCCGTGAGCAAGCCATGGACTTGATCTTTTTCTTGGCGCCCACGTCGATGGACGAGCGTATCAAAATGGTTGCCGAGATGGCTACTGGGTACGTGTACTACGTGTCGATGCGGGGGATTACGGGCGCTGGGCATTTGGACATGACGGAAGTACTCTCGAAAGTGGCCCACTTGAAAAAATTGCTTCCAATGCCAGTTGGCGTAGGATTTGGAATTCGCGATGCCGAGAGTGCCAAGAGTATCGCGAGCGTGGCCGACGCAGTCATTATTGGCACCAAGATTATCCAACTTCTGGGCGACGGGCCTCTCGATCAGGCAATAGAAAGAGTTTCAGACTTTGTGTCGGGTGTGCGCGCCGCGATGGATACCTCGCGCGTGGCGAATTAAGACGGATCCTTTAAGGATACATCGATGAGTTGGTTAGAGAAGTTACTTCCCCCCCGTATCAAGCGCTCAAATGCTAACGGCAAAAAAATTCCCGAAGGTCTATGGGTTAAATGTCCGAGCTGCTCTTCCGTGCTCTATGGGGCAGACCTGGACGCTAACTTAGGGGTGTGCCCGAAGTGTGATCATCACCTACGTATCAATGCTCGTAAACGTATCGAAGCGCTCCTAGATGCCGAAGGGCGCTTTGAAATCGGCCAGGAAGTGGTCCCGGTGGATTCACTGAAGTTTAAGGACAGTCGAAAATACACCGAGCGTATCCAAGAAGCCATGGAAAATACCGGTGAGACTGATGCCCTGGTGGTGATCGGTGGATCGATAAAAACTTTGCCGGTCGTGGTTGCTGCCTTTGAATTTGAGTTTATGGGCGGCTCAATGGGCTCGGTGGTTGGGGAGCGGTTTGCGCGCGGCGTGCAAGCGGCGATTGAGCAAAAGAGTGCTTTTATTTCGGTAGCGGCCTCGGGTGGCGCGCGTATGCAAGAAGGCTTGTCCTCGCTAATGCAAATGGCTAAAACTACCGCTGCACTCACTCAGCTTGCTCAAAAAGGCTTGCCCTATATTTCGGTGCTCACGGATCCAACCATGGGTGGTGTATCTGCAAGCTTTTGTTTTCTTGGTGATGTGGTCATCGCCGAGCCTAAGGCCTTGATCGGTTTTGCCGGTCCGCGTGTGATTGAGCAGACCGTTCGCGAAAAACTCCCGGAAGGCTTTCAGCGCGCTGAGTTCTTGATTCAAAAGGGTGCGGTTGACATGATTGTGGATCGTCGCGAAATGCGCGATGAAATTGCCGGCCTCATTGCCCTACTTGAGAAAAAACCGCTGGATGCCATCGCTTAATCCACTGGAGCAGCGCTCGCTTGAGGAGTGGCTTCAGTATATCGAGGGCCTGCATCTCAAGAACATTGATATGGGCCTGGAGCGAGTCGGCGAAGTCGCCAAGCGCCTCGGGATCGACCTCAGCGACAAGATCGTCATTACCGTTGGCGGTACCAATGGCAAGGGTTCGACCTGCGCCTTGTTGGAGGCGATTTTGCTGCAGGCCGGCTACCAGGTTGGACTGTACACTTCGCCGCACTTGCTCCGATTCAATGAGCGAATTCGTCTCAATGGCGAGAATGTTTCCGATCAAGTCTTGATCGATGTTTTTGGGCGCATTGAAGCGGCGCGAACGCTGCCTACAGGAACCGACGCCGGTAACTTTATAGCCCAGACTATTGCCTCTGAAACTACTCTCACATACTTTGAATTCACGACACTGGCAGGCCTCAAGCTTTTTCAGGATGCGCCACTCGATGTGGTGATTCTTGAAGTGGGGCTCGGAGGGCGACTCGACGCTGTCAATATTGTTGATGCGGACTGCTCAATTGTCGCCTCGATTGACATCGATCATAAAGATTATCTTGGCGACACCCGCGAGAAAATTGCCTGGGAGAAAGCTCACATCTATCGTCCGCAGCGGCCGGCGATCTGTGCCGACCCAGTCGCCCCTGCATCCTTGATCGCCTATGCAGGCGAGATCGGTGCGGATCTTTGGTTGTTTGGTCGCGACTTTAACTACTCCGGCGATAAGCAGCAATGGTCCTACGGTGGGCGTTCAGTGCGTCGCCGTAGCATGGCATACCCGGCCCTGCGCGGTGCCAATCAATTGTTAAACGCCAGTGCAGCCTTGGCGGCACTTGAGGCACTCGGAAACCGTTTGCCCGTGTCTCAACAAGCGGTGCGCACGGGCCTCGCTACGGTCGACATTCCGGGGCGTTTCCAAGTGCTCGCGGGGCGCCCGACGGTCATCCTCGACGTTGCTCATAATCCGCATGCGGCCGCACATCTGGCCAACAATCTAGCCAATATGGGTTTCTTTCCTCAAACCTTTGCTTTGTTTGGAGCCATGGCCGACAAAGATCTTGTGGGTATTGCCAGAGCGATGAAGAGCAGTGTCGATCATTGGCTGTTGGTGCCGCTACCTGGGCAAAGGGCGGCAAGCGTCAACCAGTTACTTGAGGCGCTCGGAGCGGCGGGCATTGAAGATAATTCGAAATTGGGTGTGAAGGCGAGCGAACTAAAAACTATCGAGACTTTCGAGAGTGTCGCTGAGGCTTACAGCTCGGCTCAAAAGCGTCTGAGCGAGGCTGATAGAATCGCGGTCTTTGGTTCTTTTGTGACGGTTGCGGAAGTGATGAAACTCAGGTCTTGAGTTTCGGGCACCGGACCGTGCGATTGAACGGTCCCCCTGAAATGGTTCCCCGTGGCCCGCAAAACCGATTCTTCTGACGAAAAGCTCGATCCCTCCCTGATTCATAAGAAAAAAGCCCGTCGACGCTTAGTGGGCGCGATTGCTTTCTTGGGCGCAGTGGGCGTTTCTCTTCCTTTTCTCTTGGATTCTGAACCCAAGCCCAGTACGCGCGATGTGCAAATCCGGGTACCTGCGCGCGAACCTATGAATGCGGGAGGTACCGAGCCGATCGTGCCTCAAGCCAAGGCAGGTAGTACGACCCCACCGGTGGTGCCAGTGGTTCCATTGGAACCCACGACAAGCGATGCCGCTAAAGAGTTTCCAACACCTAGCCGTATTGATACAAAGTCTACTGAGTCCAAGCGCGATGAATCCAAAAAAGACGATCCAAAGAAGGACGATCCAAAGAAGGACGAGTTGAAGAAGGACGAGTTGAAGAAGGACGCTGCGAAAAAAGACGCCGCGAAGAAAGATGCGGCCAAGCGAGATGCGGTGGCGAAGGATGCGGCGACCAAGGATGCATCTGCAAAGGATGCCTCAGCGAAGGATGCCTCAGCGAAGGATGCGGCTAACAAGGATTCAGCCCTGAAAGTTGCAGTGCCAGAGCCAAAGAAGCCAGAAGCGAAGAAACCGGATCCTAAAAAAGAGGAGTCCAAGAAGGAGGAACCGAAGGCTTATCGTGTGCAAATTGGCGCTTTCTCGAGCGAGGAAAGTGCCATGGAGCAATTGGGCAAGGCTTCGAAGCTTGGGCTAAAGGCCTATACCGAAAAAATCGCCACCAATAACGGTACTAAAACCAGGGTGCGAGTCGGTCCCTTCGTGAACCGAGAGCAGGCTGAGCAGGCTTTGGCAAAGCTTAAGCTCAATGGTGTCGAAGCCGCCCTGATTGCTCCTTAGTCGAGCCTCACGGGTGCGCGAATTTTAGGTGACTTTGATGACTTTGACGACGCTTGACATCATCCTGTTAGTGCTTTGTAGCCTGTCGATAATTTTGGCGTTGTGGCGTGGGCTAGTGCGCACCCTTTTTGGCCTAGCCGCCTGGGCGATTTCATTAATCGCATCGCCATTTCTCGCGCAGATCTTGAGTGAGCGGTTTGATTGGTCTTGGGCGCTCTCTTTAGGCTTGTCGTTTTTAGCGATTTTCCTGGCGACACGTCTTGTGGGGTCTTTAATTGCGCGAGCCCTAGTGAGAGTCGGTCTAAGCAGCGTGGACCGACTTCTCGGTGCTGTTTTCGGTGCAGCCCGTGCCCTATTAATTATTGCTCTATTGGCCACCATCGCCCATAGTTTTAAGCTTGATCGCACTTTGACTTGGCGCGAGGCTGCTTCGGCACCCCTGCTCGATGGCATCGTACAATGGGTCGAGCCAATGTTGCCGGAACGCTTCGGCGGTCCTACCAAAACCTGAGGGAAGCAAGATGTGCGGTATTTTAGGGGTGGTGTCTCGCCATCCGGTCAATCAGCTACTCTACGACGGTCTCTTGTTGTTGCAACATCGGGGTCAAGACGCTGCGGGTATTTCCACCGCTGATCGCCGCTCGTTTTATATGCACAAGGCGAACGGACTGGTTCGCGATGTTTTTCGCACCCGCAATATGAGGTCCTTGGCTGGCCATTTTGGGGTTGCCCATGTGCGTTATCCCACTGCGGGCTCCGCATCGAACTCGGAAGAGGCCCAACCTTTTTATGTGAATGCGCCTTTTGGCATCATGCTTTGCCATAACGGCAACTTGACCAATGCCCCTCAGCTCAAAGAGCAAATGCGCATGCGCGATTTGCGCCATATCAATACTAATTCGGATTCAGAAGTTTTACTCAATGTCTTGGCGTTCGAGTTGCAGGCCGCATCAGGCGGTCCATCGCTTGAGCCGAGTAGCATTTTTAAAGCCACCTCGCGAGTGATGAGCCGGGTAGAAGGTGCATACGCTTGCGTTGCGCAAATAGCGGGCTACGGGATTCTGGCGTTTCGCGACCCCTCAGGTATTCGTCCACTGTGTTACGGCATCCGTGAAACCGATAGTGGCACCGAGTATATGGTGGCGAGCGAATCCGTGGCCCTGGAGGGTCTTGGCTTTCATTTAGTACGCGATGTCAAACCGGGCGAGGCGGTCTTTATAGATTTTGAAGGTCAATTCTATAGTCAGATATGTTCTGAGAATACCCAGCTCTCACCTTGCATCTTTGAGTATGTTTATTTCGCCCGTCCTGACTCGGTGATTGATGGCGCCTCGGTGTACGCCAGTCGTTTAAAAATGGGTGAGTATTTGGCCCGTGAGGTTGCGAGTATTTTGAGGCAAGGCGATATCGATGTCGTGATGCCGATTCCGGACACTTCGCGACCCGCCGCGCTAGAGTTGGCTAACCATCTCAATTTGAGCTACCGGGAAGGATTTTTCAAGAATCGCTATGTTGGTCGGACTTTTATCATGCCGGGCCAGGCTGTACGTAAGAAATCAGTGCGTCAAAAATTGAATGCGATGAGCGAAGAGTTTCGTGGCAAGAATGTCTTGCTCGTCGACGATTCCATCGTGCGTGGGACTACTTCGCAAGAGATCGTACAAATGGCCCGCGAAGCCGGTGCAAATAAGGTGTACATGGCCTCCGCCGCTGCGCCTGTGCGCTTCCCCAATGTGTACGGAATTGATATGCCAACTCGTTCCGAATTGATCGCACACAATCGCGACACCGAGCAAATTCGGGCTGAGATTGGCGCCGATGCACTGGTGTATCAGAAGGTGGAGTCGATGGGGATGGCGGTGAGTGATATTAACTCCGCACTAACCCGCTTTGATACCAGTTGCTTTGATGGCAAGTACATCACGGGTGGCATTGACGCGGCCTACCTGGACCGGATTGAGGCTGAGCGTAGAGCCAAGCCTAGTTCCTCGGAAGAGGATAGCGAGCGCAGTTCGATTAATCTTCAGTTTGCGGCGGATCCTCGTTAGTTGCTTGGTTCGGTAGCCGACGGGGCCCGGGTCGGAACCTGGCGAACGTCTCGCCGCGTTAGCTTGCCGGCCCTTCTACATGGGTAGTTGCACACCTGGCGTGACACTCAGGGCCTTGGCTCGTTTCTTTAGCCTTTGGTCGAAGCTATGGAAGAAGTCACAAGAGCTGGCGCTCGCTAGGTGCAAGGCGTCCGCGAAGTCTATGCCCATCTGGTAGCCATTCATCGCCGAAAGAATCTTTCCTCGGTTTTCGAGATGAACATTTTCGAGCCCACACAGCGCCTCCAGTATTCGCCCGATTTGGGCCTTTGGGAACTCATAAAAGCCGCGCAGCACCCATTCGAACTCTAAAACAACCGAGGCGCTGACGAATACTTTTTCGGACATGGCGCGAACCGCTGCGGGATGCTGTTTTTTTGACTCAGCGTCTTCAGGATCGACAACGAAGAATCGAGCGAGTACGTTGGTGTCGACCGCATTCATAGACTACGCTTTAGGATGGATGAGGCGTCGAACTCTGAGAGACGGCGCGCTTTACCTGATGGTGGGGCGATCACCATTCCTGCACAGGCTGAAATGTTGGTCGCTTTTACTGGCCGAGCAACAACCAAGCGCATACGGTCATCGTGGTCATGTGTTCCCTTTTTCAGATCTCAAGTTTATCGTATGTTGACTTACTTTGTAAGTATTGGATGCTTAGCTTCCATAGCGTTTTGAGATTGTTAGCGTTTGCGCATCGTCCAAGGGTGCGGCCGTTACCGAAAGTTCCGGCTATGTGTGCTGAGCTTGCCGAGCAAATCAGAATGGTCAACAATTCTTTGTGCCAGCAAGTTCATGACTTGACCTCCGGTGAGTGAATCTTTCTGCCAGGTGCCATAGACAGTCATGAGGTATGAGCCGAGTACTTCTTTTTTGTAGCGCTCAAACACATCGGGCCACACGATCACATTGATGGAGCCGGTTTCGTCCTCCAGGGTGACAAAGATCGTGCCTTTGGCGGTTTCGGGTCTTTGCCTATGGGTGACGATGCCACTGGCGCGCGCCAAGCGGCCATCGGGAAAGGTTTTGAGAGTTTCGGCGGGCAGTATGTGAAAGGCTTGCAGCTCGCCACGCAAGAGGTCGAGTGGATGACGTCCCATCGGGATGCCTAAAGAGCGATAATCGGCCACGGTTTCCTCGGCATCAGAGGGTGGGCTGATCCACAGTGGTTCCTCGCTAAAGCGTGCTTCCTTGAGGACGCCGGGCAGGCTTTGGATGGCGGCCACTTCCCAGGCCGCTTGGCGACGATGACCGGCCAGGTTTTCGAGCGCATTGGCTTGAGCGAGTGCTTGCAGGTCGTGCTGATTGAGCTCACAACTGCGCGCCATATCCTCGACATCGGTAAAAGGAAATTCTGTCACTAAGTTGCGAGTGTCCAGATTCGATTCTTGTTGAACTTGCTGGCGCCTGAGCTCGCGCACCTGTAGCACGCGCTTGGCGGCGTCACGCGATAGGCCGCGAACACTGTTCAAGCCGAGCCGCACGACCTGATGATCTTCGATGGCGGCTTCGGCGCCACTCACCAAGACATCGACGCTACGCACCTCCACGCCATGAGCGCGAGCATCTCTGACCAACTGGGCCGGGGCATAAAAGCCCATGGGTTGGCTGTTGAGCAGGGCGGCCAGAAAAGCGGCAGGCTCATGGCGTTTGATCCAGCAACTAATGTAGACCAGCAGCGCGAAGCTGGCCGCATGGCTCTCTGGAAAGCCGTACTCTCCAAAGCCTTCAATTTGCTTGAAGATACGGTCGGCAAAATCTTGGGTGTAACCCCGTTCGAGCATACCGTCGACCACTCTTTGATAAAAATGATGTAGGCCGCCTTTGCGCTTCCAGGCCGCCATGGCGCGGCGCAATTGGTCGGCCTCGCCCGCTGTGAAGCCTGCTGCCAGGATGGCAATTTGCATGACTTGCTCCTGGAAAATAGGCACACCCAGGGTGCGCGCCAAAGCGGGCTTGATTTCTTCACGCGGATACTCCACCGGTTCCAAGCCTTGGCGGCGGCGTAAGAAAGGGTGCACCATGCCACCTTGGATCGGGCCGGGGCGAACGATGGCGACTTCAATGACAAGATCGTAAAACTCACGCGGCCGCAGGCGCGGCAGCATACTCATTTGGGCGCGTGATTCAATTTGAAAAACACCGACGGTATCGGCGGCGCAGATCATGTCGTAAGTTTCGGGGTCTTCGGCGGGTATTTCTTGAATCATCATGGCGCGCGGTTGGCCTTGGGCATCACGCAGGCCACGTCGCATACCGATAATCTCTAGTGAGCGACGAATCGCTGAGAGCATACCGAGCGCCAGAATGTCGACCTTGAGCAGTCCCAGAGCGTCGAGATCGTCCTTGTCCCATTGAATGACGGAGCGATCCACCATGGCGGCATTTTCAATCGGCACCAGGCGGCTGAGTTTGTCGCGCGCAATCACAAAGCCACCGGTATGTTGCGAAAGATGGCGAGGAAAGTTCTTGAGCGTACGGGTGAGATGAATCCAGTGCTCGATCAGGGGTGAGCCCATATCAAAGCCTGCTGCGCGCAGTTGCTCGGGATCGATGGTGCTGTCCCACCACTGATGCGATTTGGCGAGACTGTCGATGCGTTGAGCGTCGACGTTCAATGCTTTGCCAATATCGCGCACCGCCGAGCGTGCCCGGTAGGAGACCACCGTGGCGGTGAGGGCGGCGCGGTCGCGTCCATACTTGTTATAGATGTACTGCATCACTTCCTCGCGGCGTTGATGCTCAAAGTCGACATCAATATCGGGCGGTTCATTGCGCTCTTTGCTGATGAAGCGCTCGAACAGAACGCTCATGCGGGCCGGGTCGACCTCGGTAATGCCCAGGCAGTAGCACACGGCAGAATTGGCGGCTGAGCCTCGGCCCTGGCACAGAATGCCTTGCCCGCGCGCGAAATGAACAATATCGGCGACGGTAAGAAAGTACGGCTCGTAATGCAGATCGGCGATGAGTTTGAGCTCATGCTCAATTTGCTTTTTAACGCTGTCCGGCAAACCTTGCGGATAGCGCTGAGGTGCGCCGCGATAGGTGAGGGCTCTAAGCCATGAGGTCGGTGTTTCGCCTGGCGGGACGATTTCCTCAGGGTATTCGTAGCGCAATTCGTCCAGACTGAAGGTGCAGCGCTCGGCGATGCGGGCCGACTCTTCCATCAGCTCCAGCGGGTAGAGTTGGGCGAGCCGCAGGCGGCTGCGTAAATGCTGCTCGGCATTGGGCATGAGGGCTTTGCCCGCGTTCGCCACCGAGGTGTTGAGGCGAATCGCGGTCATGCAGTCGTGCAAAGTTTTGCGTGAGCGCAGATGGAAATGTACGTCTCCGGCAGCAACCAGCTTGAGCCTTGCTGTGTTTTTGACGCTGGGTTGCGCTCCGGCTCTGACTGGAAGCTCTTCAATTTGTGTAGCTTCAGCGAGATGTTTAAGACGCTGCAAGAGCTCCTGGTCATAACCTCGGCGCAGCATTTCGCACACGCCCCAAAGCTCCGGAAAGCCTTGCTGCAGGGTGCTCACTTGTGCCTGCCACTGAGTGTTGGATTCATTGATGTCAGGAACCCAGAGCGCGAGGCAGTCTGCAAGACCTGCTTCAATGTCTTGCGCAAGGATTTGGTAAAACCCTTTGTCGGCACGTCGGCGACAAGTGGTGATGAACTCTGATAAATTGCCATAGCCTTGGCGGTTTTGCGCCAGTAAAACAAGCTTGGCGGCCGAGCCCGGAAATACCTCATGCAGGGAGAACTCACTACCAATGATGAGTTTGAAGCCGTGCTGCTTGGCTTCGATGTGGGCTCGTACCACGCCAGCCAAGGAGCATTCATCAGTAATGGCTAGCGCCTCATAACCTAGCTCTTGGGCGCGCTCGATCAACTCCTCGGCGTGGGAGGCGCCGCGCAAGAAACTGAAATTACTCAGACAATGCAGTTCAGCGTAACGGATAGGCATGGTGAACGGGTATCGCTAATTTGTATGGCTAATCGGTATGGCTAATCGGCGTGGTGTTTGGTTGAGCATCACACTCGGTATGAACCAGATATGCGATAAATGAGCTTAAATACTGTATAAACGTACAGTATAAGACTTTTTGCTGCAATGCCAGAGTGGTGCCGTCCTCTACAATCCACCTTATGAAAAGTCTTTTGGTCCTCACCCAGCCTTGGCCGCGCGTTGAACGCTTGGCCGATCAACTGTGGCAGGCCGATATTCCGAACCTGGCGATTCCATTTAGTACGATTGAGCCGCGCTTTGATCAGCCCCTGATGCTGCAAAGTTTTGATTGGGTGGTGGTGGTTAGCCCGAGTGCTGCTGAACGATTATTGGCCCTAGCGCAGGCCTATGATCCCGACCTTCCGATGCCGCGCTTCGCCTGCGTTGGGCCAGGTTCGGTCTCTACCCTCAAAGAAGGGTTGCAAAGCTTGGCTTGGCCAGACCCCGAGATTGTTTGGCCGGAAGACAGCCATGACGCAGAGCATTTAATGGCGGCCGACTTCTGGGGGGATTTGAACAATCAATCGGTACTCGTCGCTCGCGCGACAAAAACAAAAACACCCTGGGGGGCCATGTTCCAAGAGCGTCGAGCCAGCCTGATGGAGGCCGGGCTTTACGAGCAAATTACCTTAGAGCCCGATTGGGAGTTCGCGGTGCCCCGCTTAAAGCGTTTTATTGCCGATCCAAATTTCGAGAAAATCGTTTGGTATATTTCTCAAGAGGGTGTGGCCGAACGCTTGGCTCATGCAGTGCGCAACTTGTCCATTGGCCATGTCACGCAGCGTGATCTTGCCTTGGTTCCTCACCTGCGCATCAAGAATCTTTTAAGCCGCCTTGGCTGGGCGCAAATTGAAGTAGTTGAGCCTGGTGCCGATGGCTTGGTGTCGGTCATGCGAGCCTCAGGCTAAAATGCACGCCATGGAGCCGCGTTCTTGAGTGATATCCCCACATCCCCTTTGCATCCTGATGCCTATGTTGCTGAAGCCAAGCTGACCGCACGGCCCGTGCTCGCTGGGTCGCAGGCCCCTTCAGCGGGGCGGCGCTTTTGGCTAACTCTGGGTCTGGCTGGGTTGGCTTTGCTGGCTTCCCTTTGGAGCATTCAACTTAATCGCTCAGACTCCCAGGAGTTGGCTAAACGCCTTCAGCTTCAGGATACTCGTCTGGTTGAAAGTCAGGGCCAGGCCAAGCTTTTGCAGGAGGCTCTCCGTGACGCGCAGGCCAAACTCAGCATCATGGAAAACCGGGTCAACGAGGCGGCAGGTCAGCAGGCTCAGCTCGAAAAACTCTACCGCGCGCTGTCCAACGATTCTTTGGACGTTGCCTTAGCGGATCTGGAAGGGGTGATTCTTCTCGCCGCGCAGCAGGCTGCCTCGGGAGGAAGTTTGCAGGGTCCGCTGATTGGCCTGCAGGCCGCTGAGGCGAAACTTGATCGACTGGCCGACCCGAGCTTGGGCAACCTTAAGCGGGCCCTCGGAAAAGATGTCGAGAGAATTAGATTGCTCAGTCAACAGGACACTGGTGGCCTAGCCCAGAAGCTTGAGGCGATTAGCGCACAGGTGGACGTATTGCCGCTGCTATCTGAGGCAAAGCGCCTAGACTATGGTGCCGTGGATCGAGTGGTCGGGCCTAAGGAAGGCGACAAAAAAGCCTCCGACGGCAAATCGAGTGCTTCGAAAACGGTTGATTCGAAAGCGGTTGATTCGAAAGCGGTTGATGCCAAGGCGCTTGACCCCAAGACGAACCAGGGCAAGTCGACTGCGCCTCCAGCCCCTGCCAACGTCGAGGCAAGCACGCAGAGTTTTTGGGGTCGTGTGCTCGATATGTCGCTCGGCAAGGGCAAGGTGGTCGGGCAAGATTGGCGTGATCTGATTCGGGTCACTCGAATTGAGAACCCGGATGCCGCCTTACTGAGTCCAGAGCAGGCCTATTTCGTCAGAGAAAATTTGCGACTTCGGCTTTTAAATGCTCGTATGGCCTTATCGTCGCGACAAGAGAGTGTCTTACAGGCCGATCTCGAGCGCTCGCGTGCATGGCTGAGTAATTATTTTGATGGTCGGGACAAGCAGGTGGTTTTGGCTCAAGAGCAAATCAAACAAATTCTTTCATCCCGCACAAGCAATGAGCCTACCCTCTCTTTTGAGAGTTTGTCGGTCGTGCGAACCATGCGAAGTTTGCGCGAGGGGAAGAAGTAGTGTGGCGAACGATCAATCGGCCAAGAATCTCTGTCGGTGCAACCATGCCTGAGCACACGAGCTGAACCAAGATGCGCCGCCTGGTCGTCATCCTCCTATTGGTTGCGCTCGGCGTTGGGCTCGGCATTTTGTTGCGCTTTAATCACGGCAATGTCGCGGTTTTTTGGCCGCCTTATCGCCTCGATGTGTCAGTCAATTTCGCGATGCTTTTTTTATTGGCGAGTTTTGCGCTGGGCTATTTTGTCATCCGCGCTTTGAACACGACCCTCAGACTGCCAACCGTGGTGCGTGATTACCGGGCGGGTCGGGCTCGCGATCTTGGCGTGCAGGCTTTGGCTGATGGCGTGGTGGCTTTCTATGAGGGGCGCTTTGGTCGCGCCGAGCGCTTGGCGGAGAAGGCGCGCCAGGTCAGTGAGTTGGACGCGGCAGCCTGTTTGCTGGCTTCACGTGCCGCCCACCGCATGCGCGAATCGGAGCGCCGCGATCAGTGGTTGAGTGCCTTATCAGATCAGGGCAAGCATCAGCTCGCTTTGCAGATGACCCGGGCGGAGATTTTGCTCGATGATCGCCAAACTCAAGGGGCCCTGGAAGCTCTCGAGTTGGCGCAGCAGGCTGGCGGCCGTCATGTTCAACAGCTTCGACTTGCCTTACGAGCGCATGAACAAGCTGAAAATTGGCCAGCCATGCTGAGGGTGCTGCGTCAGATCGAAAAAAGCCGTGCGATGCCAGAAGAAGTCATTCAAGGCCTGAGTGCTCGTGCTTGGCGCGCGCGCATCAAGGAAGCTCAAGGCTCACCCGATCGGCTCAAGGCCATCATTCGGGAAGCCGGTAAATCGCTTGATCGACCCGAACTGATCGATGCCAGTGTCGATGCACTGATTCACTCAGACGAGCACTTACAGGCCGCGCGATTGATCGAACGCAAGATGGGTGAGCAATACCGGCCCGGTTTGGTGCTGCGCTATGCCGAATTAAACCAGCCGCCCGCTCGCGAAAGACTGAGACTTGCCGAAAGTTGGTTAGGCGCTCAAGGCGAGGAACCCGCCTTATTGGAGGCCCTGGGAAAACTTTGTGCAAAAGAAGCGCTCTGGGGTAAGGCGGAAGACTTTCTGGTGCGGGCTCAAAAGAAAGATGCAGGCGCTGGCGCTGTATTGGCTCTAGCCGATGTTTACGAAAAAATTGGACGACCGTTCGATGCGGCTCAATTATATAAGGCAATAGCCACCGGAAAGTCTTAAGGCCGCGAGCACTTGCTTGGCTAGCCCGACGACGCCTGGCTGCGCTCGTCGAGCGCGTGTAAGGATGCCTCATACACGGCAGCCGCGTCGGTCGTACTTGAGACCGAAATATCAAGGTTGCGAATCAAACCATCTTGAATGCCATAGATCCAGCCGTGTATCGAGAGTTCTTGGCCACGATCCCAGGCGTCTTGGGCGATGGTGGTTTGACACACATTGGCGACTTGCTCAATCACATTGATTTCACAAAGTTTATCTACTGCTTGGTTGTCGGTGCAAATGCAGCTCAGGCGCGAAGCGTGTTTTTGACGCACGTCTTGCAGATGGCGTAACCAGTTGTCACTTAAACCCAATCGGTCGCGGCGCAGGGCGGCACGCACACCACTGCAACCATAGTGGCCGCATACGAT
Source organism: Betaproteobacteria bacterium (assembly GCA_031421635.1). GTDB lineage: Bacteria > Pseudomonadota > Gammaproteobacteria > Burkholderiales > Burkholderiaceae_E > JAPOKJ01. The sequence goes on from JANOPA010000142.1 coordinate 14,465, forward strand.
GATATGGCGGACCTTCAGCACGTCAATTGCAAATTGCATGACCGACAAACAGTTTAAGTCTGTGTGCACGACTAAATTAGCAATGTTGCGATGGACGAATAACTCACCCGGCAACAGACCTACAATTTGGTTGGCAGGTACCCGACTGTCTGAGCAGCCAATCCAGAGATACTCAGGAAACTGCTGTTTAGCCAGTTTGCTGAAGAACTCGGGATCTTGCTGGCTTATTTTAAAAGCCCATTCCTGATTACTCTTGAGTAGGGCTTCAAGCATAAGTTGCGATGTTAAATATCATATTCGATAGTGTACTAAACTCTTAATCAGTGCATTCAAAATCGATGCTGAGAATCACTTGTTTTGAGAAATTGCCCTTTATGACGTCTGCATTATGACCACCGATCTGCTCCTTCCTGTCTTCGCTGACGTTCAGGCTGCTGCCTTGCGGCTCAAGGGCTTTGCGCATCGCACACCTGTCCTTCGCTCCAGTTTCGTCGATGAAGTTTTTGGCGCTGAAGTGTTTTTCAAGTGCGAGAACTTTCAGCGCATGGGGGCTTTTAAGTTTCGCGGAGGCTTCAATGCATTGGCGAAATTCGGTCAAGAACAGCGTCGACTGGGTGTGGTCGCATTCTCTTCGGGAAATCACGCTCAGGCGGTCGCTTTGGCCGCAAGAATTTTAAAGATGCCTGCTGTCATCGTGATGCCGAAAGATGCACCGACGCTCAAGATCGCCGCGACCCGTGGCTATGGGGCGGAGGTCGTACTGTACGACCGATATAGTGAAGATAGAGAGGCGATTGGACGTCAGTTGGCCTCCGC
>JANOPA010000143.1:0-5208 GCA_031421635.1 Betaproteobacteria bacterium
AATCAGACCCGATCGCCTAGAATAAAGTGACTTGCCAGCCAGGGTCAGGCAGGCGGCTGCGCCCGAATCAAGGAGCTTGCCGATAAACTGTGCCAGAAGGCACCCTGTGAACCGCAAATGCAGTAACTTGCGGCGATCATGCCAGGCGCGCACCACCGAGGTAACCTTTCAAGGGCCGCAGTCTGATGAATCGGACCCCGGCTACCCAGGCAATCGGCTGAAAAAAAAGGCCCTTTAGAAAAAAAAGGGCCTTTAAAAAGCTTATGCCCAAATTCCTGCGGCTGAGCCGACTGCAATCAAGGGCACGTGGGTCAAAGGCCCGGGTGGCGCGCTTTTCAAAGCCATTCGTGCAGCGCTGGATGACGTTCCGATCATCGCCGAAGACCTCGCCATCCTGACCCCTGCGGTCGAGGCCCTGCGCGCCCAACTTCGTTACCCCGGCATGCGCATTCTCCACTTCGCATTTAGCGGCTCGGTAAGCAACCTCTATTTACCCCACAACTTCGAGGCCAACACCGTCGCCTACACCGGCACCCACGACAACAATACGAGTCAAGGTTGGTGGGTGGAGCTTGATGAAACTACCCGTCATCAGGTCCGAGATTATTTGTCGCTGCGCAGTGATGACGACGCGCAGATTCAATGGAAGCTCATCGAAGCCTGCTGCTCAAGTGTGGCGGCAACCGTGATCTATCCCATGCAAGATGTGCTTGGCTTGGGTGCAGAGAGCCGCATGAATCTTCCGGGAGTTGGCGCGGGCTATTGGGCATGGCGATTTTCCTGGGAGCAGGTGCATGAGTGCCATGCCACTCGGCTGGCAAAGCTGGGTCAAAAGTTTGGCCGAACCTGACTTACATCCGTCGACGAAATTCAAGAAGTGTAGCTCCGAGCCAGTTATTTTGCCACAGTGAAAACCGGGGGATTACCAATCTCCGGAACTTTCTGATTCTCCTCCGCCGGATTGCCAGCATGAGATTATTCGCGCTGATCCTCTAAAGCACATCGACGAGATAGTCATACGGGTCGATCTTGTGCAGCTCACAGGTCACCAGCAGGCTTTGCAAATTGCCCATCAGATGTGCCCCCAACTCGGTCCAGTAGAACAACCCGTTTCGTCGTATCATCAAAATGCCTCGTAGCGCTCGCTCGATGGCATTGATGTCGATGGCCGCGGCGGCCTGGTTTAAGTAGACCGTCAATCCCTCACGCCGCTCCCGGGCATCTGCCAGTGTCTTGGCCAAGGGACTGCTGGGCAGGAAGCCTTGTTTGTCGAACTGTTTGTCGACCCATCTAAAGAGGCGCTCGGCGTCATTCAAAATGCGCCCAATCCACAACACCAAAAAGTGCCCAGCAACAAACCGCTGTTATCATTTGGTAGGGGGAAAAATGCCAAGAGCCGATCTAATCGTTAATTTGGTACGCGCTGGAACGCAGGGTGATCAGGGATTGTTGAAATCCACGGTTGAAGCAATGGCGGCCGAAGAGCGCGCCAAGCATCACAATCTTCTGGCCGACAGGCTTGAGGAAAACTTGCGCGCGACTTACGCTCGCCCAAAAGCAACAGAAGTTGTGCGAAGCTTTGACGGTGGACATGGCGGGCTCCTGTATGAAATCGAGCCGCGCCGCACCCTAGGCTCCATGCTTTTGTCTCCAGAGGTTTTCAGTGCGTCAACCGAGATCGTTGAGGAGCATCAACGTCGAGATCTACTTCGTTCCTATGGCTTAGAACCTAGGCATCGTATTTTGCTTTCGGGTCCCCCAGGAAATGGCAAAACAACATTAGCTGAGGCTATCGCGCACGAATTGATGGTTCCACTGTTCGTAGTTCGCTATGAGGCAGTCGTCGGCAGTTTTCTGGGCGAAACCAGCGGTCGACTGAAGCGGCTCTTCGATTTCGTACGTACTCACCAATGCGTTTTGTTCTTTGATGAGTTCGATACGCTTGGAAAAGAGCGCGGCGACACTCATGAAACCGGAGAAATCAAACGGGTAGTCAGCTCATTGCTTCTACAGATCGACGCTTTGCCCAGCCACGTTGTCGTCGTCACTGCGACAAACCATGCAGAACTGTTAGACAGAGCTGTGTGGCGAAGGTTTCAGTTGCGCCTCAATCTATCTGGTCCAACTTTGGCGCAAAGGATAGCTTGGTTTGAGCGATTCCAGGAGCGGCTGGGCACTCCGTTGGGTGTTTCGGCAAAATCTCTTGCAACGAAACTCCAAGCAGTCAGCTTTTCGGATCTTGAGCAGTTTTGCGAAGATGTTCATCGACGCTATGTTCTGTCACTACCCAATTCAGATGTTCGGTCAGTAGTCAGTGCGCGACTAGAACAATGGAAAAATCGGGTGTCGTCTTACGCCTAGGTGCGTTTGACCAAACCTATGATTGAACAGAGCCGCGTACTACTTCTTTTCCCAAAACCGTCATCTTCAGACCGGGATAAGCGCCCACCAGGGAGAAGTCGCATCCACGTTCCGACGATTGAAAGACAAATAGAACGGATAGAGCCTCGCTTCGAGAAGCTTCAAACTGCATTCGACGCCCGTCGAGTCACGTTGCAATCCGAAACACCGACTGATGACCCTGACTTAGTCGTAGTGTTCGAAACGGTCGGCTCTATCGAGAGTTTCATAGGGGCCGTTCGTAAATTGCCCGGCCTTGAATGGCTACATGAGGCTGACCTGAATGATATCGAGCCGGACCGAGACTTCTACAACCTAGGCAATGACGAAAACGAAACGTCTAACGAGAATAGGCGCGGCAACGATAAACCTCTCTCCGGTCGATTGTACTTGCTAGGAACCAACCGGCAAGCGCTCAGCGAAATCGTTCGGCTTTGGGGGCTTTATAAAGGCAACCCGAAAACACAACTCCAGCGTGGCCTTGCCAAATGGAAGGAGGTGTTTAAGCATCTTCGAGATGTTCGATTCTGGGGGGTGACTGATCGGCTAGGCACCGACATTCGCAGCCACTTAGAAACTTGCTTAATGGAAAGCTCTGAAACCATTAGGTTCGAAATCGAAGCGTGGTGCCATTCATCCACTGAGAACAACGACCGCGCGGCCGAAGAGTTGTCAGCACTCATTCAAGGCATAGGAGGGCGAGTTCTAAGTAAGGCACTCATTGAATCAATCGCCTATCATGGCTTTCTGGTCGAACTCCCCCGAGGCGCAGTCCAAAGTCTACTTGATGAAAGCCCACCCGATTTAGTGCTTTCAAATCGTGTCATGTTTTTCCGCCCTAGAGGTCAAGCATTTTCTGCGCAACAAGGCGAGGAAATACGAGCGGCCCAGGTCGACCTGCCAGAACAAAAATCGAGCGGCCAACCTGTCATCGCAATGCTTGATGGCCTTCCCATGCAAAATCATCCCTTGCTAGCTGGCCGAATTTCGATAGACGATCCCGATGGCTGGGAATCAACCTATCAAGCGAAAGACCGCCTCCATGGCACCGCCATGGCTTCGTTGATTCTCCACGGGGAACTCGATGGACCAAAAACATCACTCAGTAAGCCGATTTATGCACGGCCGATTATGCGGCCCGACACAAATTCACCAGGGCCAAGAAATAGAGAATCGACCCCTGACGATATTCTTTTAATCGACCTTGTTCATTGCGCCGTTAGACGAATGTTCGAAACAACTGGACAAGAGACCGCAGTGGCTCCTTCGGTTAAGGTTATTAACCTCTCAATCGGAGACTCTCAAAAGCAGTTTGGAAGCGAACTATCGCCCTGGGCTCGCCTTTTGGATTGGCTATCCTCAAAGTACCAAGTGCTTTTTGTAGTGAGCGCCGGTAACACTGCGCCGGACCTAGTGTTGCCAATTGCTCCAGGAAGCTTAACTAATTTGCCAATTGACAAGCAAACACAACTTGCGATGGCAGCCCTAGTTGTTAGTGCGAGCAGCCCGAGGCTGATTGCACCGGCCGAATCCATTAACGCGATCACAGTCGGGTCTGTACATGCTGACGCTTCTACTTTCACGCAAACGCCGGATCGCTTCGACCTATTTTTGCCTTACGGCATATCTCCTTTTTCGAGACTAGGCCCAGGCTTTCGAAGGGCTGTGAAGCCAGATATTCTCTTACCTGGTGGTCGAGTGCTGTACCGTGAGAGTCTTACAAGCACGGCGCCATCAGCCGTACTAACGCTATTGGATGTCGCGGCTGCGCCCGGTCATCTAGTAGCAGCACCGCCGAAAGACGGTGGCCAAAACACCACCTATTGCCGGGGAACCAGCAATTCGGCAGCACTCGCAACAAGGGGCGCCGCGCTGGCCCATGCTGCGATTGAACAGCTTAGGCAAGATCGTCCAGAAAGCATTCCAAGTCGAATGGATGCCGTGCTACTCAAGGCATTGCTAGTTCACGGTGCTGATCAGGAAACTCTCATTGAACAGATAATCCAAGCACAGCCAAACACTAGTGATTGGCGCCAAAGACAAAGCTTGATCACCCGCTCCGTCGGATACGGCCTCGCTGATATTGATCGCGCAATTACCTGCACTGCGCAACGAGCCACTTTGATCGGAACTGGCGAGCTAAGCGACGGCAAAGCGCTCGAATTTCGAGCCCCTCTGCCTACATGCTTGAACGGGAAGCTAGTCAAACGACGCCTCACCATTACTTTAGCTTGGCTATCCCCCGTCGACGCAAGGCACTCAAAGTATCGATCCGCCCGCCTCTGGATTAAACCTCCAAATCAGGTTCTAGACGTTTCACGGCAAAACTCGGATTGGCAAGGAGTTCAACGCGGCACGGTGCAACACGAGATTTTAGAAGGGGATAACGCATTAGCCTTTGCAGAGGGAACAGATCTCGTATTCAAGGTCAATTGTGCGAAGGATGCGAGCGCCTTTCCCTCGGTGCTATTCGCTTTGTGTGTCACTCTTGAGGTAGCCGAAGGCCTCGACTTTCCGATTTATCAAGAAGTGCAAGATCGAATTAAACCTAGGGTGGCTGTCGCTAGTTAGTCGTTCCTGAGAAACTCAGTTTTCTGTGAGCATACTGGTTATTGGGTTTGTATTGCTCGACCATTTTCTCGAAGTAATTTGTATATCGAGATCACTAGTGTCCGGTTAAATATTGAATAAATTCAACTGGTTAGCGGTTAGTGGGTTGTCGAAAATGTGTGGGTCGGTCTGCAGAGCACATGAAAGCTCAGTTTTCTCGAAAACGGAGACCGATAATATCTGTAGCAAAGTGTAGAG
>JANOPA010000144.1:0-25632 GCA_031421635.1 Betaproteobacteria bacterium
ACGCAGCTTGGCGTTTGGGGCCAGCACCCCGTGGAACCGAATCAGATGTAGCCTTGGTCTCGGTCTTGGCACCAGTGCAGCCAGCCGCTGCATGAACTCCAGGGGCGACATCACCTGATGCGTCGTGCCGTCTCTCCACGGTGTCTTCACCTTCAGCTCGACCTGGCCTGAAGCATTCATCTGCACTCGGTCATTGGCTAGCGCTGGCCGGGTAATGTAGCGGCATAGCCGCTCCAGGGTCTTTCTCTGACCTGCCCCACAACGCACCGCCGCATGAAGGCTGAAGCCTTGCAGGTTGGCGCATAACTTCTGCTTGCCACTTATTTCTCTGGGCAGAGCGCCTTGCAACGTCAGCACCTTCTGACCTGCCCGAGGACCGAAGGCAATTCGGTAAACACACGAACCCCGATGCAGTGGCCTGAGCGTCCGGGCTTCCTCGGAATCATCGTCGGCATCAGCCAAATACGTCTCGCCCTGAGCCTCAACCAAAATACCGCGACGAACCAGTTGCTTCATCACGCGCTTGGCTGGGCGCGCAAAGCCGGCTGGCGACGATGTTGTCACACCCTCGGTCGTTGCCGCGGTGACCTATGGTTGTACGCACACCAATAATACGATTGGTCCCGATGACGGTGCAACAACCAAGGGTTTGCGACCAAATACACACCTGCTTGTCCGTAAGTATTTATCTGATCAGGCGCGGCATCATGCCGCGCCTTAGTCTAACGATAACCTGGGGATCCCTATTGAGAATCGAATTGGCGAAGAAGGTCGAGGGTGAAGAACGTCGAGGGCTTCGAATACATCAGTACATTGTATAATTACACGAATGCTGCTACATTCAAGGCATGAACAAGCCTCTCATTATTAGGAAAGTCGGAAACTCCTTGACCGTTACCGTATCCGATCTCGCCAAGGACATGGGCCTAGGTGAGGGCGACCGCGTTTATGCAGTTCGAACACCTCGCGGCTTTGAAATTACGCCGTACGATCCGAATTTCGATAAGGCCTTGGAAACCGCACGTGAGTTCATGCGCAAATATCCTAATGCGATGAAGACGCTCGCCGAATAGAACGTCGTCATGAACTGGTTGACCAGAGACATGGTCGAGGCATTCCACCGTGAGTCGATCGCGCGATTCGGCGGTGCGGACGGAATACGTGACGAAGGCCTCCTGTTGAGCGTGCTCGCGCGTCCCGAAAATATCCTTATTTACGAAACCGACGCCAATATCTTCCGGCTTGCTGCCGCGTATTGTCATGGCGTGGTCAAAAACCATCCCTTTCTCGACGGGAACAAGCGTACTGGCACTTTGTGCGCCGTCGTGTTCCTAGGAATTAACAGGGTCGAGGTGGAATTCGACGAACCGCAGATCGTCACAATGATTCTAGGCCTTGCAGCAAGCGAAGTTAGTGAAAATCAACTTGCGCAATGGTTGAGAAAGGTAGCCAAGAAGTCGTAGCCCTCGCTATTACGTTGCAATATGGCCTGCGACTCAGAGTGAGGAAGGCGGCTGCGCCTCTGTTCAAGAGCGCCTGACAAACCATGCATCATTCTGGTTTGATGTCCGCATCCTTCACGAGTTTGGTCCAACGCGCGCCTTCATCGCTTAGAAATTTCGTGAAATCCTCGGGAGACCCGCCCTCTGGAAAGGCGAAGGCAATTCGGTAAACACACGAACCCCTATGCAGTGGCCTCAACGTTCGAGCTTCCTCGTAATCATCGTCGGCATCAGCCAAATACAACTCGCCTTGGTCCTCGACTAAAATGCCGCGACGAACCAGTTGCTTCATCACGCGCTTGATGATTCGCTCCAACACCTCCCACACCTCCTCATCGCTCGGGGCAGGCGTCTCGACGAACTCGGGTTCACCCTTGGCATTTGTCCGGTAGACACCGTCCAACACCAAACAGCTTAATGAATTAAATCATTGAAACCTTCGGTGACTTCATTTAGTACTTAGGAGATTGAGTATGAACATGACTTGGGAAACACCTAGCGCCTGTGATTTTCGCTTTGGCTTCGAAATTACTATGTACATTGCCAATCGTTGATTCGATAGCTTCCGCTCGCTGAGAAGACTCAGCGAGCAGCAGGTCCTCAGCCGGGCCAAGGACTTTGCCCGTGAAAATTCATGTATTAGGTTCGGCCGCTGGTGGGGGCTTTCCGCAGTGGAATTGCAATTGCGACAACTGCCGCGCGGTTCGCAAAGGCGATCCTCACTATTTAGCAAGAACTCAATCGTCCATTGCGGTCAGCGCCGACCAAGAGAGTTGAGTGTTGATCAACGCGTCGCCGGATATCTTGCAACAAGTTCGTGGTTTCGATGCCTTACAGCCGGCCCGCAGCCTGAGAGATACAGCCATTCGCGCGATCTTCCTGATGGATGCGCAAATCGATCACACCACCGGTTTGCTCATGCTTCGTGAAAACCGAAATGCACTACAAGTATGGTGCCATGGCCTAGTGCGCAATGACCTCACGAGCGGCAATCCACTTTTTCATGTACTTGAACATTACTGCGGCATCGACTGGCATGAAGTGAGCTTGCAAGACAAAGGGTTCCGCATCCCGGATGCGCCGGGGCTGCACTTCGTGGAGATGCCTCTACCTTGGAGCGAGGCAGAGTTTGAAACAAAGCTGCGCGGCAAGAGCACGAGCTACCACATTCATCACCCGTTTCACGTGATGATGGCCGAAGGCAAACTAACTCCAGATCAACTACGAGGATGGGTGGCCAATCGTTTTTATTATCAGATTTCAATACCCATCAAAGATGCGGCAATCCTTTCGAACTGTAATGACCGAGAGATCCGTCGCGAATGGATACTGCGCATCTTGGATCACGACGGCTTCAATCTGGCTGGCCTACACGATGCCGGATGCATTGAGGCATGGATTCGCTTGGGTCAGGCGGTCGGCTTGTCACGCGACGATGTCACCTCGTTACGTTTTCTAGTCCCGGCTGCCCGCTTCGCGGTCGATGCCTATGTGAACTTCGCAAGGCGTCAGCCCTGGCAAGAGGCCGTAGCATCAAGCTTAACGGAGTTGTTCGCGCCTCATATTCATCAACAAAGGATTGACACCTGGCCCACGCAATATCCTTGGGTTGAGATTGAAAGGTTGAATTATTTTAAGCAACGCTTAACCCAAGCGCGACGCGACGTCGATCATGGGCTTCGATTTACCCTGTCTCACTTGAGCCAGACCCGCGCACTTCAAGAGCGTGCGCTGGAGATTTTGCAGTTTAAGCTCGATGTGCTCTGGGCTCTGGCAGATGCCATTATGCTAAGCCAATGCGAAATCGTTATTGTGGGAAGCAAACAGGCGCAGGGCGAGTTAGGGGCGTGTCTTGAGCAATGACGGTCGTTGCCAATGGCGGGTGTGAGCCCACGCAGGCCGCGTATCATGACCTGCTTGACGCCGCTGATTTGGCGTTGGTGCAGGTCACGCCGCTGTCAGGTCCGTTCAGCGTCCTGGCCGCAGTACCACGCCAAGGCAGTATGAATGCGACTCGCTACGCCTGGCCGGTGGCAGATGAGAAAGAAACTACTCCTTCCAGCCAGCCTTGCGCAGTCCCTGCAACATCGGCACGTATTCCACGCTGCAGTATCTCGGCGGTGGTTGCAGGATATACATCTCGAATGACGAAGGCGATATTCTGCGCAGTTGCTGCAAAGCCTGTTGCGCTTCGTCTGCTCTGCCAAGTTGACCCAGAGACGCAGCCAACCAGCGATACGCCAACGGATGTTCGGGATAATTCTGCACGATCTGTCGTGCAGTCTGAGCCGCCTCCTGGTACCTACCGTCCATATAGAACGACGACGCGATCTGGGTTCGACGAATCGGGCGTGCGATATCGCGCGGGTTCAGGCTGAAGTAGCGCTTGATCGCGTTGCGACCTTGCTGCCGACGCCCAGCATATATGAGCGCTGCGCCTTTGACGCCCCAGGCGTCCGGGCAACTGTCGTGCACGGCAAGAACCGAGTCCGCTTTCCGGACGGCGGCGTCCAGATCTCCCCGAAGTAGGGCAAGCAGCGCCAAACGCGAATGCGCGTCCGTATCGTTCTCGTCGAGCGCGAGCGCCTTGCGCACGAGAGGTTCAGCGATTTCGCAACTCTCGACGATGGACATTTCGCTGAAGGCCGATGATGCAGCGGCAAACGTGAAGGCGATCGCCGAATAGCCAAGACCAAAATTCGGATCGAGCTCGACGGCATGCTGAAAGAGGGATCGGGCCAACAGATTCTCGGAAGCCTCGGACTTTGACATATGCCACCGGCCTCGTTGGTAAGCCTCCCATGCCCCAAGCTGCTCCAGTCCCTTGTGATGAGAACGCTGTAGATCGGCTTGGCGGATTGCAGGCATCATGGCCGAGACGATGGCCTGTACAAACTCGTCACCATAGGTTGGGTTGCGATGGTAGGCCCCATCGAAGTGCCGGCCCCATAGTTGCTCTGCCGTCGTTGCATCGACCAGTCGTGCCGTGACGCGCAGGCGCAATCGAGAGGCTCGAACACTGCCCTGCAACACATAGCGCGTGCCCAATTCGCGGCCGATTCCCCGCATGTCGCGGTATGTGTCTCCGGCGACAAATCGGGAAGCGGACACGATCACGACGAGTTCGCGAAACTTCGAAAGTTCGTCAGACAGATCTTCGGTAAGGCTCTCGCACGCGGCCTCCAGGTTCGGTTCGCCGGAAAGATTGGCGAAGGACAGGACGGTGATCGATACTCGGCCAGCCGCGCTGCGCACTTTCTGCAGTGGTTCGTTTGAGATGACAGGGGCCGCAATGTGGGTGTCCTCATGCTCCTCAAGTATAGACGCTACGAACCGGATTCCCTTGCGTAGAAATGTCTTGACGAAGCGCGGCTGCAGTGCGTTGTCGCCGATAGCGTTTCGGACTATATTCAAGCGGGTTGTCAGAGCCGATTCCGAAACAATGCGGCCGTTCCAGATGGCAGCCATCAGATCGTCCTTGCTGACGACGCGATTCCGGTTGCGGATCAAATAGCTGAGAAGGTCAAATGCCTGAGGCGCGATGGCCACCAACTCGGCACCACGCCAAAGCTCACGGCGGTCAGTGTCCAGCGTGAAGCTCTCAAAACTGTAGCGCATCGTGACGCTCCTCGCGCGACCGTCGGTTACTTGGCTAACGTCTCTCAATTATAGGCTTACGGTGAGGAAAAAGTCAGCCAAATGTGAGCCAAATGTAAAGCAAGCTCTCCAACGGCCGCGTATGCTTTTGTCAATCGCCGAAGCCTGTTAGCGGTGGTCATCGAGATAATCTTTAGTGGGAGGATGTCATGAAAACGAGCTTTGCTAATACTTCTCGGTTCGGCAAGGAAAGCCCATTCGAGCCGGAGACGTTTTCGATTAATGCGAGTCGGCGAAGTTTCGCGGGCTTCGTTGTGACCGGCATCTCGATCTTGATGATGGGTCAGCGACTTGCACTCGCTCAGACGGACGGTAAGATTTACCGAGTCGGCGTGCTTTCTAATTGGGGGACGGGTCCCTTCATCGATACCTTAAAAAGCGAACTGGCCAAGCTCGGTTATGTCGAGGGAAAGAACGTTGTTTTCGAAGCTCGATTTCCGGAGGGTAAGCTGGAGCGCTTGCCAGGCTTTGCAGCGGAGTTGGCTGCCCTGGGCGTCGATGTTATCGCGACCTATGGGGGACCGCCGACCGAGGCCGCGCGCAAGGCCACGAACAGGATTCCCATCGTGGCCGCTATCCTCGCTGATCCCGTGGGGGTAGGCTTCGCGGCAAGCCTGGAACGCCCCGGCGGCAATATCACGGGCATCACCAGCGACGACCCGGAACTCGGCAAGAGGCAATATGAAATACTAAAGCAGGTCGTTCCGAACCTAAAACGCGTGGCGATTCTCAGTGATTCCGACATTCCTGGCGCAGACGCCAGCGGCTTGGCTCCCATCGAGCGGGCCAACGTCGCCGCCGCCCTCACAGCGGACATCACCGCTCAAGTCTTGAAGGTCCGTGGCCCGACACCGGACTTCAATTCGGCATTCAAAGCCATGGCCGAGCAGAAGGCCGAGGCGTTGGTGGTGCTGCAAGTGCCTGCGCTATTCAGCACTCGCAAACGCATCGCAGAATTGGCAATGTCACATCGTTTGCCAACAATTTTCTGGGGAGACGCGTCGGATGCCGGAGGCCTGTTCTGCTACGGAACAAGCTTCACGGATACGTTCGTTGGAGTGCCGAAGGTCGTCGATCGGATTCTCAAAGGTGCCAAACCGTCGGACCTACCGTTCGAGCAGATCACGCGCCGTTACTTTGCGGTCAACTTGAAAACCGCACGCGCGCTCGGCTTAAGTATTCCGGCCGATTTGGTGAAGCGCGCCGACAGCATTGTCGAATAGCAGCGCCCGAGCGCGTAGCCGTAGGTTAGTCAAGCAACAACGGGCGCGGTGTGCCCATCAAGGGCCGGCAGAGCGCCACCATTTGTTGCTGGCCTGTTGACGCTCATCGAATATTGACCGCCGAAATTGCTGTTAGATCGCAGGTTGGATTAGGTGTGATTGACGAAATTCAGAGATGTCCCGATCTATTCCCTGTACTGCGCTTTCTCGGGCATAAGCTTTTTAAAGAGCCTTTTTTCAGCTAATTGCCTGGGTAGCCGGGGTCCGCTTCATCAAATTGAGGCCCTTGAAAGGCGACCTCGGTGGTGCGCGCCTGGCATGATCGCTAGCGAAGTTGCTGCATTTGTGGCTCACGAGGTGCCTTCTGGCACAGTTTATCGGCACGCTCCTTGATTCGGGCGCAGCCCTATCTACGTCATTCGGCCTGACCCTGGCTGGCAAGTCACTTTTTCTAGGCAATCGGATCTGATGTTTGGGTCAGAAGTCTTGAAGTGGCATCTGGCCACGGGCAGGCGAACGTGGCGGGGGCCTAGTATCAAGGCCCATGTGCGTGAGTATCTTCTCAATCGCCGGTCGGTTAGCGAAAGCCTTTGTTGCGCAGCGTGTTGAACGACAAGAGATACTGCGAGGCGGCTGATTTAGCCTCGGCCGCAACACCTATTGGACAAACCTTAGCGCGGCGCTAAGTTGGTCAATGCATCCGTCCCCAAAAACTTCATCGAGAGATAAGGATCCTGACGCAGGTAGCACCAGGGACGCTGGTCACGAGTAGATCGGCGCCAATGGCCTCGCAGCGCTGGCGCATGGCCGCAAGACCTCGTGCTCGCACGGTGGGCACGTCGTAACCCCGCCCGTCGTCAGTAATGCTTAATACAATTTTCGCGTTATTCTCATCAAGGGCGAGGGTTAAGGAACGGGCTTTCGCGTGTTGAATCACGTTTGAAAACGCCTCATAAACCACATACTGGATTTGTCTCAAGGCTTCGCTATCAAAGCGCAGCACCGGTGCAATCGGCGCCACGTGCCAATGTAGGGCGAGGTCCGACGCGAGCAGTCGGGGCTCGAGGCGATAGCGCAGATCAGCAAGCAGTGCGGCGATATCTCCGCGCGGTAGCTTCATGGCGTCGATGGTTAACTTGAGCTGATCGAGTGACTCATTGAGTGTCGATAAAAGTTGTGCGCGATCGGAGCTGCCCGATTGAAGCTGGCGAATTGCCGAGGCGAGATGCGATCCTACGCCGTCATGCATATCACGCAAGATACTGGCACGCTCAGTACTTCGGGCCTGCTCGCGTGCCAATTGCTCCAAACCGCGATAACTCTCCTCCAGCTCCTCGCTTTTGGCCTGCACTTGCCTAGCCATGGAGTTGGAAAGCTCTTTGGCCAGCAAAGAAGTCTGCCTGAAGCGCTGGACCAAGATAAAGCCGAGCGTCAAGGCGTAAAGCATTGGAAGATAATGGCCGTAGGAATTGTCGCCATAGAGGTCGCCATCTCGAAGTACGGTCACCCAATCCCAAGCACCCCCAAACACATTAATAAGCACGGCTGCCGCAAGGAGTAAGCGAGCCGCACTGGGAGCGAGATAGCAACGCCAGGCAAAGTAGGCGCCATAGACAACGTAGGCAATAACGATGATCCCGAGCCACACCGCCCAAGCTGCCCACCAGCCTAACCAGAGCGTAGATGCAGCGCTCAATGCGCCCGCGCTGCCCACGGCAAGCATCACTCGCCGTGAGCGAGAAGTCTCGAGCCCGGCGACATCTTGGCAAAAAAGCGTGATGGCGCAAATGCCAACGCTGAACCCGGTGGCGACCATGAGCCCCCAGAAGGGCCAAGGGGGAATAGGTACCTCAATGACGGTATCACAAAAAAATAGACACCAGCCAGACATTGACACCGCAGCATAAAGGTAGGCAGGGTCACGTTCGGTAGCATCGTTTACTTGGGGTGGGCTCGACGAAGCGCTAAGTGTAGGGCGCTCAGGACGACTGATCCAAAGGGCCCAGGCCAGTAGCGCAACGAGACCCGTGAGTGAGGCACCGATTTCGACACCAATCACCCGCAAGCGATAATCGCTCCAGTAGAGAGGTCTTATTTCTTCGAAGTCGCCAAGTTGGACCTCGCTCAATCCTCCACGCCGAGCAACATCGGCCCGGAGGCTAATCTTGAGTTCATTGTCGGCACGTAGCAGCCCAGCGGGGAGCTTAATTAAAATCGGAGCCTTGGCCGAATCAGGCCCATTTGGCTGCTTCCACTGAATGCTTTGCTCGAGAACATCGCCGTTTAGCCTGAGCTCGTAACCGTTCCCAAGCCGTTGAATGTAAAGTGCTGCTGGGCCGCTATCGCCCGTGGGTCGCGGAAACTTCAAAATGAACACGGCCTGTCCGGACTTGGCGGGGTGAACGGCATCCCAAAAGTAGGGAAGTTTCGTCGGCTTAAAGACGCAATCTGCAGCCTCCCTCACACACACCTCGGCATTTGACAAAAGCTGCGCGGCCGAAGCGACGCCAAGATGGATCCAAAGCAAACAGGCTGTAAAGACCGCCTTCATCATTGCACGCTTAGGGTCATGCAGATCAACGTAGACCATCGAGCCCGGGACGTAGTAACCCCATTTGGGTGGCCTCAAACACAGCTTCGTTCTTGGAATGCACGGCGAGTTTGGCGTAGAGCGTTTTCACATGGCTACGAACCGTATGAACACTTAGCTCCTGAAGACGAGCGATCTCATTATAGGAAAATCCGCGCGCGAAGAGTTCCAAGACTTCCTTCTCCCGAGCCGTCAACAACACATCGGCAGGGTGATCTTGGCGGGCTGTGCTTGGACCTCGCAGTGTTCTGTACTTGGCAAGAACCCGACGCGCGATCATCGGTGAAATTGGCGAGGCGCCACGCTTCATGTCAAGAATCGTTTGGGCAATATTGGCCGGGGTCTCGTCTTTGTGCAAGTAACCGAGTGCGCCAGCTTCGATACTATTGAGAATGTGTTCATCATCGCCAAAGACTGAAATCACTAAGGACTCGCACCCAGGATGATGTTGGCCTGCCAGTCGGATTAACTCTAGTCCACTACCGTCCGGCAAGCCCAGATCGGTGATCAGGACGTCGATTCGATGTTGTGTGTTTTCGAGCCAGCTTCTGCCTTGAGCGACGTTCTCTAGACAGGTGAGCAGTTCCAGTTCGGGGCAGGCCATCACGCTTTGCGCGACGAAGTCACGTACTTCAGCGTCATCGTCGACCACCAGCACTCGCCAACTCATTCATTTGCTCCGCAAGTTATCCTAGGCAATATCTTGGCACACTAATGACGGCCAGGTCTGCACATATTCATGTGAGCGTTGGCACCCGTCCGACGGCGCCTGATTCACATAAATTGGGGATGCGGCTTGCCCACCAAAAGACTAAGGTTGAACAGGGAACACTATTTCAACACGCTTTAGGACACAAGAAAAATGCAGATCTTCTCAAAATCACGGGTTTCTCCAAAACATTCAACGGCTTTAGCCGTCGCTTCGGCGATCACGGTCTTCGCCTTGGCAGGATGCGGCGGGGGATCCTCCAGCAGCTCAACGGGCGGGGCAGCCCCCGCGCCGACGGTGGCGATCTCGGGCGTCGCGGCGGCTGGCCTGCCCCTCACCGGAACGGTCACGGTCAAAGACGCTAAGGGGGCGACCAAGACCGTGACCCTCGGCAGCAATGGGTCATACTCGATCGATGTGACGGGCATGACAGCACCGCTCGTCTTTCGTGCGGAAGGACGTGCCGGGGGAAGTAGCTATGTGATTCACTCGGCCAGTGCCGTGGCCGATGCTAACGGCATTATCAACATCACTCCTTTAACCGACCTGATCGTGGCCAATATTGCCGGACAGGTCGCCGCCAACTACTTCAACAGTGGCAATTTTGCCAGCCTAACCCCCGCTGAGCTCAGCAATGAAGCCGCCGCCCTCAAGGCCAAGCTGTTGCCGGTGCTGACGGCGGCTGGTGTCGATGCGGCGGTCGATCTATTGAGAACACCTTTCACACCTTTGGCTAGCTCGCTAGACGCTGTGCTCGATTTAATTCGCATTAATGTGGATCAAGCGACCAATGTGGCGACGATTACGAATATCTCTAACCAGCTCACAATTACGGACAGTCTCGCGGTGAAGGCCGCCGCCGAGACGGGTGCCGCCCCCTTGGCAAGTACTGGTGCCACGTCGGCGGCCCAGGACGTGTCCAACATTCGAAAAGCCTTCACAAACTTTAGTGACCTCTACAAAACCGGGCTTCCCACCACGGCGGCCATCAAGGCCACACTGTCGGCAAGCTTTCTTCACCGTGATCAAGACGCGACCTCGTTTGCCAATGGTGCCGCTGGTTTCTCGACGCTGGTTGGTGGGCAGTTCACCAATATCAACATCACCCGGATCGACTACAGCTATAACGGTGGGGCAACACCTTTGGCCTATGTGACTTTAGACGTCTTGAATAAAAACGGAGTCTCGCTGGGCTTCCAAAAAAACCTTAAAGCGCTCAAGGCAAGCGATGGTGTTTGGCGTTTCCATGGCGACCAAAGAGTGATTGACATTGAGGGGCATGTTCATCTGTTTCGCAACAGTAGCTGCACCACCGTCGGCTTGGAGTTCAACATCGAAGACTCCGACACGGCGAATAGCGCCTCCATCAACTACCTGTTAGTCACTGGCCCCGGTCTACCGGCAAGTGGCCTGAAATATCAGCGACCCGCACTTGGTGGAAAATTTACCCTGACCAACAACATTGGCAATTTGGGAGGCTCCTATTATCGATTGGCCACTGATTGCGCTGGCAATATCGCGGCAGGCCTGAGCGATGCCACCATTGCCGCGATTGCTGACAACGTCGGCTACACGATCAAGGCCTTTGATTCAAGCAATACGGTAGTGCAAGTTGGTACCGCGGGCACAGGAGTCTATACCGAGCGGATTCCAAAGCGGCCCCACACCTTGACCGAGGCGAAAGCCCTGGCCTTTCCCGTCATCACTACCTCAACACCTTTCTCCTCGTACAACGGCGGAAGCCTCACCATTAGCGCAACAGGCATGATTCCAGGGTATCAAGGTGAAGTGTATCTAGGTTTGACGAGCGGACAAGGGCAGCTAACCTATGTTTGGGAAGACGTTATTCCGAATAGCGCCGGAAGCGGTAGTGCGACCATCACTTTGAGCCCCCCCGCATCGGTTGCCAGTCGGGAAATTCGCTTCTACACGAAGGATGCGTTTGATCGAACGATCATGAGCGGCCTGTAAGAAGTTCCTTGAGGAGCTCAGCAACGGGGCTTCTCAGGGTGGATCGCCTCCAGCTATTCCAAAAGCGAGGGTTGTTGTTCGGTCAGTAGTGCGAGCCATCCGAAGGCGTAGCAACTGGTCATAACAATGATGAGGGCGGGGAAAATCCGCTTGATGCGGCGCGCGTAAAAATCCCAGAGTCTGAACGTGCCCGCGCTGAGTCGCTCAAGAAGAATTGATGAAATTAAATAGCCCGAGATCACAAAGAAAATATCAACGCCGATAAAGCCTGCGCTCAAAGCATGTGGGAAGGCGTGGAAGATGACAACCAGCAAGACGGCCACGGCTCGCAGCCCGTCAATATCGGAACGGTAGTCAATCTTCACTCAGCCGCCCAATCGTGTGATTTTTTGAGCAGAACGTACCCCAGCTTGAAGGCTTCTTCGAATACCGAATACCCGGCAAGATCATTATGCGCGAAGCTGGGCATAAGCTTTTTAAAGAGTCTTTTTTCAGCCGATTGCCTGGGTAGCCGGGGTCCGCTTCATCAAATTGAGGCCCTTGAAGGGCGACCTCGGTGGTGCGCGCCTGGCATGATCGCTAGCGAAGTTGCTGCATTTGTGGCTCACGAGGTGCCTTCTGGCACAGTTTATCGGCAAGCTCCTTGATTCGGGCGCAGCCCTATCTACGTCGTGGAAGTGGCCTGTTGGACTCACGCAAGACGTGCGTTCTATGAGCTGGTCAAAGCCAGTGACTCGCCTCTGGCTGTTGATGCGGTGCGAAGAATCGCTGAGCTGTACAAGATCGAACAAACGATCCGAGGCCAGAGCGCAGCTTACCCCCGGCGATGGCGCTCCTTGAGCAGGCTCCTCGCATGGCCGGGGCACCACCTTGGCACGCAGCTTGGCGTTTGGGGCCAGCACCCCGTGGAACCGGATCAGATGCAAGCGTGGCCTTGGCACCAGTGCCGCTAAGCGTTGCATGAACTCCGGGGGTGACATCACCTGATGCGTCGTGCCATCTCGCCACGGGGTCTTAGTGACGACATAACTTGAGGACAAGTTAGTCTCCACTGAAACTTCGTTTTCAGCTTTAGCTCAACAAGGCCTGACCCATTGATCTGCACTCGGTCATTTGCAAGCGCTGGCCTGGTGATGTAGCGACAAAGCCGCTCCAGGGTCTTTCTCTGCCCGGCACCACAGCGTAGCGCCGCATGCAGGCTAAAGCCTTGCAGGTTGGCACATAGCCGCTGCTTGCCTCTTGCCTCTCTGGGTAGCGCCCCCTGCAAGGTCAGCACCTTCTGGCCGGCTCGGGGGCCGAACGCAATTCGGTAGACACACGAACCCTTTTGCAGTGGCCTGAGCACACGGGCTTCCTTGGAGTCAGCCACATCATCGGCCAAATACGTCTCGCCCTGGTCTTCGACCAGAATTCCCCGACGAACCAATTGCTTCATCACGCGCTTGATGCGTCTTTGCAGCACTTCCCAAATGTCCTCATCACTTGGGGCAGGGATCTCGATAAACTCTGGTTGGCCGTTGGCGTTTGTTCGGTAAACACCGTCCAGTACCAAGCAGTGCAGGTGGCTGATGTCGCCGCCGAAGTGGGTTACACAGACCAAAGTCATATGACGCATGAATTCAAACGATTTGCAAAGGCGTCGCCTCGGCAATTTGCGCGTAGGAATGTCGCATTCGTACAAGGCCTGAATTCGCCATCCATGGAAGATTGAGCCTCCCAAGCAATCCATTGAAGGAGGCTCAATATGAAACTATGGTGCGGCGTGATCACTGACAATCACTGAAAAAGTCCAAGAGTCGAAAGAATTTTATGTGCGACTGTTTGGTGGTGAAGCAATTTATGAAGGCGAGGGTGGCTGGTTTGTATTGCTTCAGCTCGGCACCAAATCTTGACTCACAAGCCGGTGTCTTTAAATCTGCCTTTGAAGGTAAGGGCATGTGGCTGGTGTTTGACGTGAAAGATGTTGACGCAGAATACAAGCGTTTTCAATCCATGGGTGTGCCGATTGAGGTTGCTCTGCGCAACGAGCCTTGGGGTGATCGCCATTGGTCACCATTACCAAGCCTTCGCTTCGTGCGTGATCGCCGATATGCAAATCGTTTACTCCAAGCAACTGCCCGCGCTTCTTCAAAAAAGTTCGAATAGAACCATAATGTTGAGACGCCGTTGAAGTGTAGGGAAGCACTTCAATACGACTAGCGAAATCTCCGAGGGCTAACAAATTTTCGCGCGCACGTACGCTGTTTTCTGCGCCATCAAACAGCGCTGACAAGGTGATCGCCGAGATCGCCATTCTTGCCGAATTAGGATTGAATCTACCCAATACCTCAAGCGGCTTGCGTTTTTCGATTGTTCGTAAAGATTGTAGTGATAGCGATAGCTATCGTGGCGGTATATTGAATACGGATATGGCCCTAGTTGAAAAATTACGAGCTTTAGCCTGAGAGTGGATGTCGCGAGGAGCCCGCCGTTATGTCGCAACACAGAGTAACGACCTGCTATAAAGAGAGCTAAAAGAAGCTGCATTGACCTCCTAGTGCCTAGCTCGAGCAAAGATCACCAAAGAACTTTGGTGCGGAACGTTTTGAAAACCGGATCAAGACTCACCAAGGTCGCGTTTTCAATGTCGGCCTGTGCTGCGAGCATTCGATCGAAAGGATCCTTATGATTTACCGCGAGTCCACCGGAGCGAATTGCATGCAAATAATTTATTTGCAAATGAGTAAAGCCGTCGGCCGCGACCAACTCGCTAAAGCGACCCAAGGCATCGCTTCCCTCAGGCAGTTTTCCGATTCTGTGTTTGATCGCGATTTCCCAGGCGCTGGCGGCGCTCACCAATACCGTGTTGGATTCGTTTGAGATGGCCTTTCTAGCGTTCACGGATAAGAGTGGGTCATCGCCCCACCACCACAATAGGGTATGCGTGTCGAGCAGCAACTTCATTCAATAGCCTCACCCCAAGCAGCTATCTCATCATCTGGCAAGGGTTCGAAGAATGATGCTCCGACGGCTATCTTTAATCGTCCGGGCCTCCGTTTGGGGGATTCAACCGCTAGCGGCACCATTCGCGCATAGGGCTTACCAGCTTTCGCCAAGATGATTTCCTGCCCTGCATGAGCTTGCTCAAGAAGCTGAGAAAAACGAGTTTTCGCCTCGTGAACATTGATCAGTACGGTCATATCTACCCCGTTGTTACGCTTTTTCGACAAAATGTAGGATGGCAGATATATATGACTAAGTCAATGGACTTAGTCAATATTGGCTCGCTAGAATTGAAGAGTCCGGCACCCATCAACAGGGCCGATCTTTTTCGTTTAAAGCGGCGTCCACCTGATTGCCCTGGACAATGAAAACCGAAACGAGTTTATGGTCTCCCGTTTTTCGGCGGCGTTCACGTTTGTCCGTATGGACAGTCTACGGCGAGTTTCCGAGGATAGGGGATTTAAACGCCCTATTTTGCCACTCGGTGTCTCAGTGATTAAGGAGTAATTAAGGAAAAGCCATCAGCAGGTGCTCCTCGAAAGCTTGTCCCTGAGTTGCCCGACGCTCATCAGCTCTCATCATAGCCGCAAGGTCATGCATTTGCGGCTCAGCGGGAGCTTTTGCGCATCGTTTATTGGTAGCGGCCTGAGCCGGGCGCAGCCGCCTGCCTGACTCTATCTCGCAAGTCACTGGGTTCTTGGGGATCGGGTTAGGCTCTGGCCGCTGGCTTCAGAAGTCTTGAAGCGACATCTGCCCACAGGCAGGTGCGCGCGGCGGTGCTCTGGCCTCCAGGCCCAGGTGATTGAGAATCTTCTCGATGGTCGGTCGTTCAAGAATCGCAGCGATGATCTTGAGCACTCCATGCGCGAAGCGGGGGACGCTCATTTCGCGCAGCGAAGTGATGCGGCCACCAAACCGGATCAGATGCAAGCGTGGCCTTGGCACCAGTGCCGCTAAGCGTTGCATGAACTCCTGGGGTGACATCACCTGATGCGTCGTGCCATCTCGCCACGGGGTCTTAGTGACGACATAACTTGAGGACAAGTTAGTCTCCACTGAAACTTCGTTTTCAGCTTTAGCTCAACAAGGCCTGACTCATTAATCTGCACTCGGTCATTGGCTAAGGCTGGGCGGGTAATGTATCGGCACGGTCGCTCCAGGGTCTTTCTCTGCCCGGCACCACAGCGTAGCGCCGCATTCAGGCTAAAGCCTTGAAGATTGGCGCATGAATCACTGCTCATTGATGCGCGCAAGATACGGACCACTAGGTCTGAACAATGTCATTGTGCGAGTAACGGTAAGGTCAAAGAAAAAACCCCGACAATTTATGGGTTCGTCATCGCATAAACCATATTGCCCACAAAACGCCGGAATGAGTCGTTTTCTACAAACTGCTTGTAAACCTGCGTGTCTTCCTTGAGCAAGATCTGCATCGCCTTGCCCAGGGCCTGATCGTGGGGCATGCGTGCGGTGTGAGGTGTGTTTTCCTTCGCGTTCTGATACGCCAGGTCAGCAGCGACCTTCGGCGCAATGTCTTCACGAATGCGCCGCGTGACACGGTCGGCATCAGTAAATAACGTGCCAAAGTGGTCATTGAATGTTTTGAGAATGTTACTCAAGCGATCCAGCTCGGGCTGGCCTTTGTGGCCGCCGCCTTCGGTGGGCATCGGCTCAATCTCGGCATCGCTATCAGCCAGGGCAAGTTTCATGACAGCCTTCTTCTCAACGCGGTAGCTGTCCATGTCGATGGCGTCAATGATGCCTACAGCAAGGTCTTCCTCTTTCGGAGCGGGCAGCTTGGCCACCAGCAGGTTGAGCAGGATCGACAGCTTTTCCCATTCGCGGTGGCTGCGAGGCATGACCGAGGCCAAAAAGTCATATGTGCGGCAAAACACTTTGGCCTTGCCTTTAAAATCCACCTGCTGGTCTTCGTCGAGCGTATCGGTATCAACCGTCACGCAGGCATCCAGAATGGGGTCCAGTTGGTCGCGCTCGGCTCCCGCCAAAAACAAGGCCACGAACCGCTGCACGTGCTCAGGTGAATAGACTTGCGCCCCATCCAGCGCCGCTTTCAAGTCATGCAGTTTGTTGGGGTCTGTCTCTTCGCTCAGCAGCGTCGTGCGATAGTAGTCCTGAAACGCCAGCATAATGCCCTCGCTGTTGTTTTGGAAATCGAGCACGAAGCAATCGTGCTTTTGCGGATGCGCACGGTTCAACCGCGACAAGGTTTGCACCGCCTTGATGCCCGACAGCGCTTTGTCCACATACATCGTATGCAACAGCGGCTCGTCATAACCGGTCTGGAATTTGTCGGCACAGATCAAAAAGCGATACGGGTCTGTTTGAACTTTGTCAGCAATATCGTTGCTCGAAAAGCCGTTGAGCGACGCTTCGGTCACCTTGGCGCCGCCGTACTCATGCTCGCCCGAAAACGCCACAATGGCCTGGTACGGGCTCTTGCGTGCGACCAAATAGTGTTTAAACGCATGAAAATACTGCACCGCCCGTCCAATGCCACTGCACACCACCATGGCCCGCGCCTGCCCGCCGATCTTGCCGGCGGCCAGCACTTGCTCGTGGAAATGATCCACCATGATCTCGGCCTTCAGCCCGATGGCATGGTCGTGGCTTTCCACATACCGGCGCAGTTTCGCTTGGTGTCAAACTCTGGGTCATCGTCGGTCTTTTTCACCAACATGTAGTAACTGTCCACCGGCGTATAAGCCTTGAGCACGTCAAGGATGAAGCGCTCCTGCACTGCCTGCTTTATTGTGTAGCTGTGAAAAGGCCGGTGCTTCACCTTGCCCTGTGCATCCGGTGGCAGTGCAATACCGAACATCTCCAGCGTCTTGTGTTTGGGCGTGGCGGTAAAGGCAAAGTAGCTGGCGTTCGGCATCATCTTGCGCGCTGCCATTCGGGCTTCCAGTGCGTTGTTCACCGTGTCTTCGGGGTCGACCTGTTCTTCGCCGACCTGTTCTTTGTCAACCACTGACGCCGAGTTTAGTTTAGCGAGATATTTGAATTTTTGTTTAAACGTAAACATTTAAACGATGGTCCGAGATTAGGTGATTTTGTTGGCGCCCCCACCGTTGGTGGCGAGGTGTCAATGTTGCGCTACCGACTGCCGTCCAAGATAGGGCGATTTAGCCTCTCTTTTCGCAAGGAGGCAGTGTCGGCTCGCCAAGGTTTTTTCTACGTTCAAACTCTCTTTCTTGGTACTGCAAAGACGAGTAAACCAAGCCCGAGAAGCGCTAAAGATCCCGGCACAGGCACACTCGCGTTACTAGTTAAGGTAAGCGGGTTGTCGATTGAAAAATGTACTGCTCCACAGCCCGAACATACGGGCGTGCTTACAAACATCGACAAAGTCCAATCGCCTGACGAACTTTGAAATGGCGTTAGACTGACATCAGATAAATTGACATTCAACGTTTGCACTGTCGAAACGAGTGGGTTGTAAGTTAAAAATCCAATGGGCACACTGCTTGCGCCACCAAATCTAAAACCCAAAACGAGCGGCGTGTCGACGTCAACTCCGCCTGGCCCAAAGTTTAACGTCAGCGAAATTTGATCGACGGTATTCAGCCCCGTTCCAGCAAAGGTTTGGGAAGCGTTATCGCCAATGAAAAAATAGTACCCAGGGTCGGCCGGACTGCCCTGAGTGCCAGCGGCCGAAAAATTCCCATTATAGATACCAGCTGCTTCAGCGGTCATCGCCGCGGAAAGTATCGCAACACTAAAACCGATTGACTTGAAAAATTTAGTAAGAATTGTTCTCATTGATTTCACCCAATTCGATAAAAATCAAGAAAGTGCAAATTCTATGCCACACTTTTAAACACTTGAAAAACATGGTCTTTTTTTTGAATCGGTCAAAGTTCGGCACTATTCTGTCAAGAATATCGACAGGTTGATTGGAATCAACCAGCTTTAGTTGTCGCCCCGCAGTGCAGTGATATGTGAATAGCGCTTGTGGCCGGAGAGTATCGCCAGCAGCCACGTGCCCAGCACATCCACCAACAAAGGCGCGTTAGGACTCGAGTACCGAATCGGGCAGGTGTTCACCCAGGTATCCCACAGCCCCGTCGTCTGCAAAAACTCAGCAAAGAACGTCAACTGCGCGGCAGGTGTCGCCGACGCTTGCATATCCCAGTTGACATGAACTCGCCCACCAGGCGTATCCACAATCATCGGCTCACTAAGTTCCGACTTCGTTTGCAGTGACCTTTTGTCTTCACCCATCGGGTGATCTCCTCGTTAAGCCTCAATCCTATATCGGACGCGCCTTTGCGGGCAGTTTAGGAATCTCAACTGCTTTTTCTAGGGTTAACAAGGCTTGCATCGCGATGGCGGCCAAGAACGCCAGGATCATCTGGGCCATCTTGGCACGCGGTGAAGCCTACCGGCCAGATCACATCGTGACTATGGCCGAAGCCTAAGCTGACGCGGCACGAACACCAACACTCACAGGGCAACCCATGAATATCTTTCTTCCACGGCAATGCGACAGGAGTCAACGTTGATGAGGTAAAGGTTTGCGACCAAGGCTTGGAGAACCTTGTTATCTCGCTGATCGAAGTCAGATCGACTAACGAATGAGGTCCAAGTCCCGGCGCATCATCATCAGGGCCAGAGCACGAAAGCTCATCAGTAGGCCGTATACGGAACCGCAGTCCACTCCATTATCAAATCACCAGACAACGAGCAAAGCCAACATGAAGATCGATACTAGGAATTTTATGAATAGCAGCTAAGCAACCAACAAGAAAACAAATTCTTCTTGACAACAGGGTAGTCCATACGGGCGACATCACCTGATGCGTCGTGCCGTCTCGCCACGACGACTTGAGCTTCAGCTCGACTTGGCCTGCCGCGTTGCACTGCACCCGCTCATTAGCGAGCGCTGGCCGCCTAATGTAGCGACACAGCCGCTCCAGGGTCTTTCTCTGACCTGCCCCACAGCGCACCGCCGCATGCAGGCTAAAGCCTTGCAGGGTGGCGCATAAGCGCTGCCTGCTGCCACTTATTTCTCTGGGCGCGCCCTGCAACGTCAGAACCTTCTGCCTGCCCGAGGACCGAAGGCAATCCGGTAAACACACGAACCCCGATGCAGTGGCCTCAGCGTCCGGGCTTCCACGGAATCATCGTCGGCATCAGCCAAATACGTTTCACCTTGATCCTCAACTAAAATGCCGAGACGAACCAGTTGCTTCATCACGCGTTTGATGATTCTCTCCAACACCTCCCACACCTGCTCCTCGCTCGGGGCAGGAATCTCGACAAACTCTGGTAGAACCCACTGTCGCACCGGCGCCTGCGGTATGACGTGATCCACCAGGTGGGCAGCAGTCTCTGACATGCGACGAAGCGCCGCACGACGGGCAAAACCCTCGCCTCTTGCACGAAAATGCGACGAGCTTGTCGTGGGTGCAGTCCCCACAGCGTAGCCGCAGAAATCCATGGGCCAGAATGCCACGTTCAAGAAAAGCATCGAACTCGTCCTTGACGAACTTCGGTAGAGCGCTGCCCGTTGCCGTCTCGACCTGGGCAAAGAAGGTAGCCGCATGCTGCTGCACGAGTCGATACAGGGTGCTCTCTTCCGGACGGCGACGCTCGTAATGAATGCGCGCGCCGCCGTGCACGTTGAAGGGCTGCTGACCAAGAGCTTGCAAGCGCGGCTCCAGAGGGTTGATCCCTCGAGCATTCCGTGAATCGATCTTGCCTGCAATTGACTTAAGTGCCTAATCCCAAAGACCTAGATCCAGCGCATGGCATCGACAACGCTTTGATCAGCTCGATTCGGGGTGGCACTATGGCGAACATGAAAAATAGGGCCAACGTTCTGAACCTTTTCGCTATCCGCCAACGCTCGACTTGATCACCTTGGATGAAGTCAACTGAATAGCAATCTGCATCAGTTGAATGATCGGTGGTACCCGGCCGTCGGAACGAACGACGGGCGAACCAGTTCTCAGCTTCAGTTCTATACGCAAGAGGCAACGATGCAAGAAAACTTGTCGAAGCCACGTCAAGGGCGAGATCAACTCGTCGCGCGAGAAAAGGCCACCTTGGCCCGCATCAAATCGGTCGTTTCAACCTGCGTTGCACCGGTGTTTGTGAGCGGTGATTATGTGGTGATTCGATGGATTTTCGAGTTTGAGTGGCTGGATGGGCGTCAAAGTCGCATTGAAGAATTAGCCTTCCAGCGCTGGGAAGGTGAACGGATCGCGCAGGAAACTTACTTTTATGATCCGTCGCAGGCGGTTCCTAAAACTTCATAGGAGGTTCGGCGACTGGTGCGATAGTCAACGACCCAAGTAGCATTCCCAACGATCTACGCCAAAAAATGCAAGCGGTAACGCTACTGAGCGGCCTACAAGTTTTTATTGCCTCGTCATCCTTCTGCCATTGCACTTTCTGAGCAAGCTCATAGGCTTGCCTCGCTTGGGACGCCCAGATTTTTTTCACTCATTTCGTATCCCAGCATCTTCATGGCGTTTTTCACGGGTGTCGTCAAAAAGTCCTTTCCATGGAAAAACAACGGCACATTCATTTTCACGGCGAGCTGAAATGAGAAGACGTCTCCCATATTTAGCAGACCGGCAGGCTTTGCTTTCAGGTGATGCCTCTTTGCGGCATCCTTGTAGGCTCGGATATCATCGCCGCCAAAGTTCACAGTCTCGATTTTCAATGTCGCGATAAGCCCTTCCATCGCATCGACGGCACCCTCGGATTGCAGAGCCATCGTTGCCAGAATCACTTCGGCGTGCGTTACCGCGCAGATGTAGAGCTTGCCAGCATTCGCCATCTCCTTGAGAAATGAACTGGCTGCGGGCTCAGCCTTCGCAACGCAGATCAATGCCGACGAATCCACCACGGCTGCTTCGAGTGCTCTCATCACTTGGGCATGCCTTCCTCGTCATAGAGGAGTTCGTCCATGGGTCGTCGATCAACGACCCCGAAACTTTGCAAGTGACGGGCCGCCGACATAATGCTCTCCATGTTTTTGGCCGGAGATTTGGCAGCTTCTCGACGAGCACGCTCCTCCTCCAACACCCGTAGAACTTCCTTGTTCATGGACCGATCGTGCCTCTTGGCTTCATCGGCCCAATACTGTTTCAGATCGGCAGACATCTGCTTGATAGTCATCACTTCACTCATGACGGCCTCCGTAGTTTAAAATAGGAACCTTTATGGTAACCAAACGGAGTCATTTTGTCAACTTTCAGTCTTGCGAGTGTTCAGCCTTGCGAGTCGGCAACATCTGCGCAAGCCCGATCAATATCCGGGCTGCGATACAAAGCCTCCGGGATCTTTGCCAACGTAGACTCATGTATCTGCCCTGGTGCCAAGCCGTAAAACTTCTGGAAACTCATAATCAGCGGACGCCATTTATCCGGGTCGATTCGATTGGGTTCGCCATCGACCAGAAGCGATTGCTGTGCATAAACTCGTTGAACTCTAGCCTCGAAGACAATCACGCCGCCTCTCAGCCGCTCATCGTCCTCCGCAACTTTATGTTGACCGGCGAGCACCGCTTCAAGCTGCACCGGGCACTCAAGTACACGCGGTGGTGCGACACTTTGTGAAGCAATTGGCGTCATTCCTGAAAGTGCAAATTTATCGGCCTCAAAGCGATCGCCTCGCCGCAATTTTCCGGGCGGCACAGGATCCGTGCCAGTCGTGCGAGCGAGTCGATCAACCGATGCGGCCATTGCATCGCGGGGCAGATTCAACACACATTGGCCGGTCCGCAGCAAGTTAATACTCGTTTGCGATGAACTTGCCAGGCCCAGCATGCAGCGCCATCCTAGCCAAAACGCCGAGGACATTGGGGCGAGGTTCGGTGAACCGTCCTCATTCAAAGTGCTGATGAGTACGACTGGCGTACCCAGATACAGAATGGCCGGTTCACAAACGACGTGCATGCTCAGTGCTCCTAAAGTAGAAGTATTCCAGACCACAATACCCGATCCGCGGACCGGCAACACCCTGTTTCTTGAGTTCAAACTCATGCGCGGTCTATGGTTGGCGCAAGCGGGGTTGACCTACGCAACGATGAGATAATTCCTAGCCCAGAGGGCTAACCGAATTCGAAAGCAAGACTCGGAGTGTTGCTGTTGCCGCAATGACCAAGAGTGTTTCTTTCGAAGCATCTGGATCAGAACTGGACGATGAACATGATCACTTTCACTGAAAATCGCGCAGCCGCGACCGTCGGCGACCCGCGCTGGGCTAGCGTTGTGTCACACGACGTTCAAGCGGATGGCCGTTTCCTATACTCCGTACGCACAACAGGGGTCTACTGTCGACCGAGTTGCCCCGCACGATTGCCACGGCCTGAGAATGTGGCCTTTCATGGCTCGACGGTCGAAGCCGAGCAAGCGGGTTTTCGCCCCTGCAAGCGCTGCAAGCCGGACCAGCCGAGTCTGGCGACAAGAAACGCCGCCATGGCTCAGCTATGCCGCCACATCAAGAACGCGGATGAGCCTCCCAGCTTGGCTGGGCTCGCCGCTCTCGCCAACATCAGCACTTTTCACCTACTTCGAGTGTTTAAGTCGATTGCAGGCCTTACGCCCAAGGCCTATGCCGGGGCGCATAGAGCGACACGGGTGCGACAGGAGCTGACCACCAGCGCCACGGTGACCGACGCCCTCTATGGCGCAGGCTACAACTCGGGCGGTCGATTCTATGCCCAGGTCGATCAAGTGCTCGGTATGACACCCTCTAGTTTTCGTACCGGCGGCGCGGGTACCGACATTCGATTCGCGATTGACGAATGCTCACTGGGAGCCATCCTGGTGGCGCACAGTGGTCGTGGTGTCTGCGCGATCTTGTTGGGCGATGACCCAGATACTCTCGCACAGGATTTGCAGGATCGCTTCCCGAAGGCGACGATGATCGGCGACGATAGGGATTTCGAGCAGTTGATTGCCCGTGCGATCGCTTTCGTGGAAGCGCCGAGGCTTGGTTTGGATCTGCCGCTCGACATACGCGGCACGGTGTTTCAGCAGCGCGTCTGGCAAGCGCTTCGCGCCATACCACCCGGCACAACGGCCAGCTACGCCACAGTCGCAGCAAATATAGGATCGCCAACATCAGTGCGTGCGGTGGCGCAGGCCTGTGCAGCCAACCCAATTGCCTTGGCGATCCCCTGTCATCGGGTGGTGCGTAGCGACGGTGCGCTGTCAGGTTACCGCTGGGGGGTAGAGCGCAAGCGCGTACTTCTGGATCGTGAGGCGAGCGCATGAAGCCACTTGTGGGTAATGTTCGTGAATCCGCAACGACAGTTCGACCCGAGGCTCGAATAGAGCAGCGACTGGAGCAGCGGATTGAAATGATCGACTGGTCCCGCATCGTAGACGCACTCGATGTGCAAGGAAGTGCTGTGATCGAGGGTCTAATTGATCCAATTGAATGCGCCGCACTGGCATCGCTCTATGGTAGCGAAGACCCACCGAGCGGACCCATTTTTCGCAGCCGTGTGGTGATGGCGCGCCACGGTTTTGGGCGCGGCGAATACAAGTACTTTTCCTATCCCCTCCCCTCGCTGATCACCGCGTTACGAACCGCGCTCTATCCACAACTGGCACCCATCGCCAATCGCTGGCATGAGGCGATGGGCATTGGCACTCGCTTTCCGTCAACCCATGCGGCGTTCCTAGCACGCTGTCACGAGGCGGGCCAAACTCGACCAACGCCCCTGCTCTTGCAGTACGGCCAGAGTGACTACAACTGCCTGCACCAGGATCTATACGGCGAGCACGTCTTTCCACTTCAAGTCGTCATACTACTTTCGCAGCCCGGACGCGACTTCGAAGGCGGCGAGTTCGTGATGACTGAGCAACGCCCGCGCATGCAGTCCAGGCCGATGGTCGTGCCACTACGCCAAGGGGATGCGGCCGTGATCGCGGTGCATCACCGGCCCGTGCAGGGTAGCCGTGGCAATTATCGTGTCAATCTGCGCCACGGGGTTAGCTTGGTGCGTAGCGGGCTGCGTCATACTGCGGGGATCATTTTTCATGATGCTGCGTAAGCTGGGGATAGGCAATTTAAAAGGCCTGATTTGTAGACGATGGCTCAGGGTTACCTAGAAAAGTTCGTGAAATTGTGGCCCCCTCAATGCGTACCCTGCTTATTTGTAAGCGATCCATTAACCTTTCAATTACCCACAAGTTTCTGCGCTCATTGGGAACCCGATTTGAATATCGGTGAGCCGCGCCATGCCTCGCCAAATAACCATATTACCTGGCGGAGGGTCGCTGGCGCGATCAAGATAACCTCCTAAACGAGCCAACTGATTCAGGCATGCCTTCATCGTTGGCGGTCCCTGTGGGATCGGCTGTCGATGTGAGCGGAGTTGGCTTAGGATTTCAATTTCCTGCGTTGTAAAGGCGTACGAAGGCTTGATCGTTTGCGCGCAACGATTATGCATCGTCAGCCAAAAGATACGCCGACTCAGAACGCAAAACATCGATAGCAAATTGACTATGCGCTCGGCTGTTCGCAGCTTCGAATGCTCGGCCTGACAACCTGATTTGAGAATTTTATGGAACACCTCAATTCGCCATCGAAGCGCATACCACTGAAGCTTCTCGACGGCCTCCTCTTTGGAGTTCACCGGCAAATTGGTGATCAACTTCCATTCAATCTGAGCACGATCCGGTGGCACGGTGCGTTCTTTGGCATGTAAAATAGTCAGCTCAAGTGCAGGGTAGCGGCGTCGCTTGCCCACTGGCGGATGAATCAGAGCATAAGCTTTTTAAAGAGCTTTTTTTCAGCTGAGTGACTGGGTAGCCGGGGTCTGATTCATCAAATTGCGGCCCTTGAAAGGTGACCTCGGTGGTGTGTGCCTTTCATGATCGCCGCAAGTTACTGCATTTGCGGTTCACAGGGTGCCTTCTGGCACAGTTTATCGGCAAGCTCCTTGATTCGGGCGCAGCCGCCTGCCTGACCCTGGCTGGCAAGTCACTTTATTCTAGGCGATCGGGTCTGATT
>JANOPA010000145.1:0-11826 GCA_031421635.1 Betaproteobacteria bacterium
GCGCGTGTCCGGAGACAAGCCACCGAAGGCCTCCTCCTGCAGCTTGTAGGCGATGCGCGACTCCAGATAGCTGCGGTTCGGGTTTTCCGGGCGGCGTGGGTAGTACCGATCCCACAGAGTCCAAAGCTCCGAGGTCGGCAATGCTGGCAGCGCCGCGATCTGGGCGGCTACGGACACAACCGCCGATATTTTTTGCTCGTTCATTTCAACTTCTCCGTTTGATAGGGAGTTGTATGAACGCGCTGGTTGGGCAGGAAGCCAAGTCCAACCTCTCTCTGTTTGGTGCTATGGGCCTCGTTCTCCGCAAGCTGGGTGCGAATGATGCAGCTTGCCAAGATCGATGTGATTTCGGCGGATCGCCCGGTCGCCGACATGGCGGTCGGCGTGGGAAGTTCGATGTTCTTCATGACTGCTCCGTGGAATGGCAACTGTCACAAATGATGAAGCCGATCTTCCGAACAGGATGGCAAAGGAGAGCAATCGAATATATTGCATATCTACATACGCAAGATAAACTTGCGTAATACGTTATGCGGAACTAGAATATCGGTTTAGGAGGAGATCGCCATGCTTGAACGAATCTCGCAAAAGTTGATCGGCTATCGCGTCAAAGCCGCACGCGTTGCTGCGGGCTTGACGCAAGATCAGCTCACTCAAGGCCTTAGCCTAAACGACCGCCAGTCTGTCTCAGACATCGAGAACGGCAAGCGCGCGCTCAAGCCGGAAGAATTGTTGGAGCTTTCCGATTTGCTGAATCGGGACATCGAGTTCTTCATCGATCCGTTCGCCGTCGCTGGCGAGGCACAATTCTCGTGGCGTGCCGCCCCGGAAGTGCCTGAGGACGGCCTCAACGGCTTTGAATTGAAGGCCGGTCAGTGGATCGGTCTGCTGCGGTGGCTGCGCGAACAACAAGACAGTCAAGCAAGCGTGCTCAAGCGCGCCCTGCGCCTGTCTGCGCAGTCCTCGTTCGAGGACGCACAGGAACGAGCTGAGAGTCTGGCCGCAGAATTAGAACTCGGCGTGATCCCGGCCGAGACATTGATCGACAAAATCGAGCGCGAGCTCGACATTCCAGTGCTGTTCGTAGACACGATCCAAGCGGCGGATGGTCAGTCCATTTCAGGCGCGACCTGCCACCTCGAAGAAATGGGGGTCATCCTCATTAACCGCAGCGAGACGGAAGCGCGTCGCTTCTACGACTTGGCGCATGAACTCTTCCACGCGCTGACCTGGGATGCGATGAAGCCCGACCACCGGGAGTCGAACTCCATCGAGGAGCGCAGCAAGGGCAAACGTATCGAGCAACTGGCGAACAACTTCGCCGCCGCCCTCTTGATGCCCAGCGCTTCTCTCGACAAACTGATCGCCCCTGACCGCCGCGACGACATCGCGCATCTTTGCGAAATTGCCGCATTGCTGCGTGTTGCGCCGGTGGCGCTCGCATGGCGACTGTTCAACCTCAAGCTGATTGGTGATGACACGCGTCGGCATCTCGCCCAGGAAAAGCAGCGGTCATCGGTATCAGGCCCACCCAAGCGGTTCTCACTCACCTTCGTACACATGCTGCACGATGCTCTGGAGAATGGACGGCTGTCGGCGCGCAAGGCCGCCAAAGCCATGGGTCTGGGACTGGGCGGTCTGACCGAGCTTTTTGCTCAGTACGACCTCTCCGCACCGTTCGAGCTTTGAGGTGCGGACTATATGCAGAAAATCCGAGTATTCGCTGACACCAATGTCATCCTCGAAGCGTTCCGAACTGGCTGCTGGACTGCAATCTGCAGCCATTTCGCTATCGAAACTGTCGAGAAGTGCGTCGAGGAAACACTAACCGGAAATCCCGGCGATCCCCGGCACGTACCCGTTCCGCCAACTGACCTGCACGGCGGTCTTGCAGGCCGCTATCCGGTGACGCGCAAGGAGCTTGCGTCGCTGGTGCTCGCCCATCCATCCTGCACGACGCTCGACGACGGCGAGAAGCATCTGCTCGCTTGGCTGCTCGCGAACAAACTTCTGCCATCGGCAACTATTGTCGTCACCACCGCCGACAAAGCGGCACTCGTCGCCTCACATGGGCTCGGCTGGCTCGACTGCGCCGTGTCGCTTGAAGATCTGGCCCGCAAAGCTGGGGTAGGTCGAACCAACCTTGATGCGCTCGCCTTGCAGTACCGGGAGGACTGGTTGTCGAGCATCAAGATGAAAATTCGGATGGGAATTATCCCGTGATTCAAGCGTAGCGCTGATGGTGTCACCGCACCTAAGTAGGCGGGCCACTTGGCGAAATTCAAGGAGTAACCGGTGGCAAAAAAGTCTCTAAAAAATAGCAAACACCTCGTCGATCTGATCGAGTCGGCAACACTGCCCGCTATCGCAATGCTTTCGCACGTCGACAAGTTCGCGTTCCTCGGCGTACTAGATACGTCGAAATCTGAGGATGTCGCGAGATCGACATTGATTGACGCCTTGCCGTCCGTCAAACGTGAGGACATCGTCATTGCAGACGAAGAAGCCGTGCGACTTCTACAATTGGCGCGGTTCCGCACCGAAGAGATGCTTGAACACGCCTATTCGGTCATCTCGTTCGAGCCGCACGCCGAGTTAAGCACTTTTGACCGCGTGGCCGACACGATGACCCGGTTGATCTGGTTGAGAGCGAAGGCTCCCAAAGTGTTCGACCAGATCGAAACCATCTACCTGACGCATCATTTTCACGGGCACAGGAAGTTCTTGGGCTTCAGCGTTCGAGACGGCGACGGCCGGGACTTTGTCTGGACAGAGGAAGTCGCTCAGAAGCTGCACGATGGCGTCGGTGAAATTCTGGAATTGGACGACGAAGCCAAGGCAAGCTGCGAAGTCATCCACTTTGAAATGGAGGAAGGGGATGAAACAACCAAGCGCCGCCTTCATTATTTGGTCGTCTACCACCCCGGCAAAATGCGCTTGTTGCGTCAGATGAAAAACCGTCGGCGCGACCTCCTGACATTCACTCCAGCCCTCGAAGCGACGCTGGTCTACGACCCTGCCGACAATAAAGTTCATGTGCTTTCCGACCGGCAGAGCACTGCCAAGCAACTAGCCGATCGATTCTCACTAATCGGATTCGACAAGCCGCTCTCCAAACAACCAGTGGACGCTGTGAGCTACGAGCTGGCGATTTTCAAGAGCTGGGTCGACCTTAAGGCGGCCAAAGCGACAGGCGCGCTGATCGAGGATGCCTGGATCTCATCGTTGACGGTGACCCTCGGGCACACCCGGCACAGCGTCACGTTGGCACTGGCCTCCAACGACAACATCTGGGGCATTTCCAGTCACCATTTCGGCGAGCACAACCCAATCACATCCTGCCGCTCTGTCCAAGATGTGAAGCTGTCGTTCGTCGTGCGATTCGACGGCGAGACGGAATCGCGGGCGTTGGACATCACCCTCGGTCAGCGCGGCTCCAGCAATTTGCTGACACTCCCTGACCCTCGGCTGCGCCGGTGCGGCGAGGACATCTTGACATCGCTCGGCGTGATGAAGCGAGTCGAACCAGCGAAGGTCGGCGCTGACGTGGCGCTATTCCGTGCTGAGATGAAGCTGCTTGATTTGGCCGCTGATGACATCGATGGCCATCTACTGACGATACTGCAATTGCCCACCGCCGATCTCATCGCCAAGGGACTCAGCATCGCTGCCGATTGGGGCGAAAGCCTGACCGTGCGCCAGACCGTCGAAGTCGAACGCCACTACCTGTACGAGAAACCCAATGCCCAACCTGTGGCGGCAGTTCGAGGACTTGCTGGTCGGCAAGTTGGTCAACCACGTCCGAGATACGAACCTCTCCGTGGGCAGCGCTTTCCAACACGGGGCGCATAAGCGCTTGATAGTCAGGGATCATAGGAAAAATATACCTCGTTGAGAATCAGTCATTTAATTCATAGCTTGTGCTGCGCCCACCAGCCGTTGATTTCCGAAGCACACGAAGCCCCAGCGCCCTACCCCACAATACCAGCAACAAATCGTTGAAGTTGCCGACTTTCCGTACTCACCTCGGCCAGCAGTTGATTCCAGTCATCTAGAGGATGGCCGCTTTCCAGCATCTTGCGGAACACGCGGTAAGCGTCGTCGCTGCTTTCGTAAGCACGCTTGCTGTCTTCATCGTTCACCCATGCAAGCACGATGACCTTGCTCGGGGCGTGATAGCGGAAGAACAAGCGGTATTGTTGGAAAAACTTGGCGCGTAACCAGTGTTTGTGATTTTCACCGAGGGTGTTGCCTTGGCGATACTCCGGGCGTGCCGGGTCTTGAGGAATGGCGTCGAACGCCAGCTTCGAGATTGCCGCCAGTCGCTTACTGACGTTCTTCTTCACAAACCCGAGCGGGTCCTTTTGTTTGAAGCTCTCAACCTGCAAGGCCAAAGCCTCAAGCTGAGCCAGGAACAAAGGGTGAGCGAAAACTGTCCAACCGTGAATGACTAGTAGCGTGGGAGTGGACTTGCCCTCACTCATTCATCTTCGATCGACAAGGTGCTGTCTAGATTGACCACAATGCCTCCGACCAAGGACTGGAGCCTTTCGACGAGGCCAGCATCCACGGTCCGGAGACGCTCGGGATGACTGGCGATGTCGCGGGCCAGGAAGTCCAGAAAAGCGCCAAGCACCGGGTCGTCACCCTCGGAGGCCTCGGAACGCGTCATAACAACTTCCCCGCTCGAGCGGATGGTGTAATGGATCTTGTCGCGCTTACCTAGACGGAGAGCGCGGCGGACGGTTTCCGGCACCGTGGTCTGGTAGCGGTCGGTGAGCTTGGATTCAACTTCGAGGGAGGTGGGCATGGCGATTGTTCGAGGGTAGTTCAATGCCTTGCATCGTAATGCTATTGCCTTACCTAGTCAATGCAATTGAATTACCAGTTTAGTAACCAGATTGGCCCGCGGCGCCTCGGGGTGCACGCGTCGCCGACCGAGCGGCGCGGGTTCCTGAGGGTTCTTGCGGACTGCGGAGAGCGCCATTTCTGCCACCAACTGGCAGGTTTTATCTTCCGGTTGCGCACACTCTCTCCGGTCCTCCCCACCCAGGGGCTGGCGGTGATCGCTTCGAGGAGAAAATCTTCAAGGGACCACTGGCGCGAATGACCCGTGAGGCCCCGAGCTACTTCGAGCGCAATTTCCTGATCGAAACCGTGCTCAAGCACCCCGACCGGGCCGAGGCCACGCGGGTCTGGAATTTCCCTTATGCGGCCATTGAGGAAGCCTTGGTCAACGCCGTTTATCACCGCTACTACGAAGAACGCGAGCCCATCGAGGTGCGCATTAGCCATGACGAGTTGGTTGTTGTCAGCTTCCCCGGCCCGGATCGTTCCATCCGCATGGAGGACCTTCAGGCCGGTCGCGCGGTCAGTCGCCGCTTCCGCAACCGGCGGATTGGCGAGTTCCTAAAGGAGCTTGACCTGGCGGAGGGCCGCTCGACGGGAATCCTGAAAATCCTCAAGGTCATGGCCGCCAACGGCTCGCCCGCGCCATTGTTTGAAACGGATGACGGCCGACTTTCGTTTGTGATCCGCTTGCCTAACCACCCGCTGGCCATGGTCAGAGTCACATCCACCGAGCAAGCTACCGGGGAAGTCACCGGGGAAGTTGAGCGTCTACTTCGAGCGATGGAAGGTGAGATGCCCCGGCAGCAGATTCAGGATGTGTTAGCACTCAAACACGAGGATCATTTCCGCAAGGCTTACCTGAAACCGGCTTTGGCCATGGGTGTGGTCGAAATGACCCTGCCTAATGAGCCACGCAGTAGCAACCAGCGCTATCGCCTGACCACCCTTGGACGACGCTGGTTAGAGACACATCCGGGCGCCTGCCTGGGCTGAAACCACTGGGACCACCGACAAGCCCGCAGCAGTGTTCATAAGCTCGGGAGGCAAGTCAGCAGATGTTCAACCGTCCGCCACCAAAATTAAAAAATGCCACCCCCTTAGGTGGCCTTTTTAGCCAGTCAGCGCCATCGAAGCTCAGGATATCGTTCGGGTGCTGCAACCCCTAGAAGACGCTGGAAAACTTGAAACCCTTAGACGGGTACGCCAGCGCATTGGTGGAGTGCTTTCGTTCGCGGTGCAAACTGGCTACACCAAGAACAATCCGATTCGGGACATGCAAGGAGCTTTCCAAGCGCCCGAGCGCGAACACTTTGCAAGCCTTCAGCCCCAGGAACTCACCGAATTTATTCAACGCCTCGGAAGTTACCAGGGCCACCAAAATACGCTCGGAATCATCTGGCTGATTCTCCTTTGCGCTTGCCGGACTGGTGAGGCACGAGGAGCGCAAGCGAAAGAGTTCGATCTCGATGCAGCACAATGGACCGTTCCACTTGAGCGAATGAAGAAGCGCCGACCGCATGTGTTCCCATTGCCGAGCCAAGCCATTGAATTGCTGCACCCTGCCCTTGCAAACCTTGAACCGGACGATTTAGTTTTTCCGAGTCCCGGCACCCGTGAACAAATGGCGAGTGAGAACATTGTTTTGCAAGCGATCACCAAGATGGGCTTCAAAGGCAGGCTCACCGGCCACGGTATCCGGGCTTGCGTGGCGACCAGCTTGGAGGAAATGGGCTATCCCGCCTCGGTGGTCAAAGCCCAGCTTGCCCACTCGAAAGACAATCTCACTGATGCGGCCTACCTTCGCGGTGTTCACCTTGAGCCACGCATGAAGATGATGCAGGTTTGGGCGGATACCCTAGATTTGATGAAGCAAGGCTTGCCGATTCCAGGTATTGCCAAGGCATCGGGGAATATTCGCAAGTTTGAGCCAGTAGCCTAGAGTTTTACCTGCAAACCCTGCGCCGGATCATGCAGGGCAAAGACGGCAAGGGGTAGTGATTGAGCCACTACCCCGAACCTGACCACTTATGAAAACAGGAGTTTCACGAATGGCTGATTCAAATAGTACCAAGGCAATTCTCGTTGGTTCGGATAGCGGCGCCGAATCGATCATCGATCTAGCCGACTACATCGGCGCGAGACTGTCAATACTTTCGGCAAACCTAGCCATGATTCATGGCAATGGCTTTGATAATTTCGACGAGTCTAGCGAGGATTTAAAGGAGCCTTACCTCTGGGGCTGTGCACGACTTGCGAAGGAGTGCGCCCAGCGGTTCGGCGAGTTGACGGACATGATCAATCTCAGTAAATTGAAGATCACCGGTTAGGTAACAGAAGAGATGAAACATGGAAAAAGATTCGATTGGCACCACCAGCAGCGGTGGATTTCAAAAGCGGTACGCAATGCCGGCCGAAAGCCTAGATGACCGTATGACCAGCACTGAAGCGCGAACGCTTGTTGACGATCTCAAGGCGTGGGTAAGTCAATTCGACCATCCAGAAGCCCTGAAGCTAGAAAGCTCCCTTAACGATGTGAAGCGCCTTTTTGTTCGGGTCAACACTGAAATTGACGAAGCTCTTGCGAGGCTGTCTCGAATAGAAAACGCACCACCAGAACAGGCCAAAGCGCATTTGGAGGTGGCTGTGAGCTTATTGCACCGCTGGCAAGATCGGGGCGGAAGAATTGGCAATGCTGGGGCATTTATACGGGGAGTCTCCTTGCGCGGACATGAGACGGGACGGCCGTGATAGTGACAACCGCCCCCTAAGTCAATTTCACCTTGCCACAACATCAAGTATACTTTAAGATACCATGATTGAAATAAGGTACTACGAAGATGCAGAAGGTTCGCGGCCAATTCTAAATTGGATCGAAGGCCTTAAAGATTAGAAGACTCGGGCAGTCATCAAAGCAAGAATTGCAAGGCTTGCTACGGGCAATTTTGGTGACTGCAAAGCCCTTAGGGCTGGCGTGCAGGAGCTAAGAATTCATTTCGGACCGGGTTATCGCCTTTATTTAAGCCGCCAAGGTGATGTCCTTGTCTTGATGCTCTCGGGCAGCGACAAATCTGATCAGGACAAAGAAATCGATCAAGCGATCAAGTACCTTGAAGACTGGAAAAAGCGAGATAGACCATGAGCCAAACAAAACCCAAACGCAGTCCTACCGGCAACAATTCCGCACGCGATGGAAGTTATGAAGATTGGCTTGTCGATTCGCTAAAAGACCCAGAAGAAGCGGCGGCCTACCTTGGCGCTGTGATCGAATTGCAGGATCAACCCACACTTTTGCTTGCCCTCCGGCAGGTCGCCAAAGCCCATGGCATGGCCACGGTAGCCAAGCGCGCGGACGTAGGCGACAAGACACTCTTCAAGGTGCTTAGCGAAAACGGCAACCCAACGATTGACACACTCACCAAGATTTTGAGTGCAGTTGGTTTGCGATTGAACATAGAGCCAATACCCGCCAATTGATCGCCGAAAAGTTTTGCTGCGCCTAGCCCGACGGGGCGAAAACTCGGAAAAAAGGCCGGATTGGGGCCACTGGCTTCTTCGCCACCAAAAGGGTAATGCGACCAAAGCGGAGGCAATTTGCCTTTCTCTTGAGATTGACCCTTTGGTTTTAGATGACTTAAGCGATCAGGGCAGTTCCCATTTCTCCGATTCCGACAAAACCGAATTCTCAAAGAGACTGCATCGCCTAAATTCAATTTTTGCAACCGACGAGGTTGTAAAGTTTTCTGACGGTAGGTTAACTCTACTGTCATTTGCCCGCTGGGCTGGAAAAGCGGGAATCAGGCTTCCGTTGGAAATGTACCACTGGATGAAGGAAAGTTATGAGGTATACGAGGAAGCCTATAGATACCAAAAGATTCAGGAGGCTTTAGAGAGATGTAAAGAGATCGAAGCTGGCGCTATTGTTTGCGAAGTAGAGATCCCGTTTTCCTGTCAGGTTATGCCGATCTCACAGCTATTACAACTGATTCAGGAAGCACCATATCCAGTGAATCCAACCGCAGCCAGACAGCGACTCGCCGCTTCATTAAGTCACAAGGCGGCACCCACTTGATCCAGAAACTTTGAAGAAACTGGAGCCCTACCCCAAAGGGTTTGTGCGAGGGGTTTTTGACGACAGTTTCGAGAATGATGTTCAAGCTGACATTCCAAGTGACGAGTGCCTACTTGCAATTGATGAATGCGTCGAGTTTGCCAAGCGATATTGCGGGGTGAAGCTCTTGCCGAGGGAAGTCGCCCCGAATGAAAAAACAACACCATCGACAAACGACGTCGAAAAGGCAACCGCGCCGATACCAATCAGGACAGCCGCTCTTAAAGAAAAATATTCGAAGCTTTGGCCGGCGATTGAAAGCCATCTGAAACACGCTAAAGATAATGGTCTAGTTGTCGCAAAGGTAAGACATGGCCAATGGAATGAAGCGAAGGCCATTGAATGGGCTGAAAAAAACAGTGCGATGACTAAGCCAAAAACGATTCAGCAGAGTCCATTCCCAACTTAGGCGCTCCAAGACCGGCACTTTCCACCAGAATTCGTCCAGAAAATGACCAGAATTAATCCGGACTTTGCTCTTGTGCCTAAACGCTAAATTATTCGCTCTATGTCGCAATCAAGCGGCAGTCTTAGGAGCGCATATGCAACTTTCGGAATTTCAGACCTTCAAACGTGGCCAATGCCTCCCAATGGCTAGTCTCGGAACTGACGGCCTGTAAGGCGGCAATGATCGCAGGTGCTAGCGCAGACGAACTGAAAGCCCTGGTGGCGAACTTGGTGACTAAGCGGCAAGAGTTCAAAAAGCCAGCTATTGCGGCCTGAGGGTATCAATCATGATCACCCAAACTCAAGGCGAACTACTCGCCAGAAATGACAAGGCCCATCTCAACAACGGCAAACTCACGTTCGCACCGATTGTTCAAGCACTGTGCCGCCGGTCTGGCAACGCTGCGTGGGCACGGTTCGCAGACGGTGACGAGCGCCAGGTGGCCGATCTGGATGTGGGGCTTGCAGGCAGCGGTGCGGAGGTGGAGTTGTCCAAGCTCGACCTGCTTGTCGGTGGCGCGGTCAGTGTGAGTCTTGCGGAAATCAGCGAGTGATGAATCTTGACCGTCGATCTGGATTTCAAAGGGGCGTGGACGCCTCCAACCGGTGGCACGACCAATCTCGACTTCGGCCTACAGCAGACCGCCGCTCCCGAGGCCGCGAGCGCAACGGTTCGCATCCGGTTGTCGCCGCCGGC
Source organism: Betaproteobacteria bacterium (assembly GCA_031421635.1). Taxonomy (GTDB): domain Bacteria; phylum Pseudomonadota; class Gammaproteobacteria; order Burkholderiales; family Burkholderiaceae_E; genus JAPOKJ01. Next base: position 10,104 of record JANOPA010000145.1, read on the forward strand.
AGTGCGCATTCGGGCGGTATACAACAACCGCGTGAGCCGAAAGCTCGAAGGTGGTGGCCGAGTCAACTGGCAGCGTTCGGACTGGCAAACCAGGGCGACGCAGGATGGTTGGGGTGATACCGGACGCGACCGAGGTGCGACTGCGCTTGCGTGGGATCACGGCCAGCAGTCCACCGCGTCGTTGGCGTCAAGCAGCGGCGAAAACGTTCGCAGCCGCGACGCCAGTCGCGCGCATTGGAACGACACGGAGCAGATCACTGAAACGACGACAGAGCGCTTCGATCCGTTGTGGCCGAAGCACGACCTACTGGGTTTGCACTGGGGTGAAGGCGAAGCATTTGCCGATGCTGTGGCCAGCCCGTTTGTTTGGCTGGTGCCATTTCCTCGCCATAAGTTGCAGCCGTGGCAAAAGGCAGTAGCTTTATCGAAGCGCTGGCAGTTCGGATTTGCACACGGCATCTGGCAGTCCACACGCTGGAAGCTACCGTGGGAGATCGGTCGCCAGCCGCGTGTCGGCGAGTCGCACCTGCCTGTCGATCCGCCCGTCGAACCACCGCAGCCAAAGTACCACCCGAATCTCGATTTCATCTGCCGCGCGACCCGAGCTGGCGTCGCGTGGCGACCGCTGTTGCTGCTCGACTTTGGCGCGCACCCGTGCCCGAGCGGAGGCTTCAGCGTTCCCATTCTCAAGGTTTACTTCGTGAGCAACTCTGTCAACGTCGTGCGGCTCCCGGGCCCCGAATCCATCCCGGTCAAAAGCATCCAGATCGGCATCGACACCGATTCGTGGGCGTGGGGATTCTCGGCCAACCTGCCGTACTCTGCGCTGGAATTGATCGAGCCAACCTCGTCAGGGCCGGTGGAGATCGAGATCACCATCAACGGCGTGACGTGGGTAATGCTGGTTGAGGGCTTCGACGTGCGGCGCGAGTTTGGTCAGTCGAGCCTTGGCATCCGAGGGCGGTCGCTGGCGGCGTATCTGGCCGAGCCCTATGCACCAAAGCGCTCGTTCGTACCCACATCGGCCTTCACGGCGCGGCAACTGGCCGAGCAGGAACTCACGCGACCGGGACTGGTGACCGGTTTCAATCTCGACTGGCGCTTGCCAAACTGGTTGGTGCCAGAGGGCAGCAAAAAATCAACAACAACGAAGAACGATCCCTCATGAGCACGAACAGTATCAACACGACCGCCCTCAACACCACCCATCTACTGGCCCGCGCCAGACTCCTGCGCCTGCCCGGTCTGGTGACCCACTGGGATCGTCTTGCAGCAAACCCTGAGCAGTTGGCCTGGGTCTCTCAATGGCTCGACTGCGAAGAGCAAGCCCGTGGTCAGCGTAGTCTTGAGCGCCGCATTCGTGCGGCCCACCTGCAAGCCTTCAAACCACTTGCTGACTTCGACTGGGCATGGCCTGCACACTGTGATCGCGAGACGCTCGAAGAGCTGATGCGACTGTCCTTCATGGCTGATGCCACCAACGTGATGTTGGTCGGCACCAATGGTCTGGGCAAGACCATGCTGGCCTGCAATCTGGCCCATCAGGCCTTGCTGCAAGGCCACACCGTACTCTTCACCAGTGCCGCCGACATGCTGGGTGAGCTCGCCGCTCTCGACAGCGACTCAGCCCTACGTCGTCGCCTCAAGCGCTACGCCACGCCAGACCTACTCGTTTGTGCTCAACATAAATTGACGAGGTCGGATATTTATCCTACTCCAGCCG
>JANOPA010000146.1:0-2700 GCA_031421635.1 Betaproteobacteria bacterium
AAAGACCCTGGAGCGGCTGTGTCGTTACATTGCCCGCCCAGCGCTCGCCAATGAGCGGGTGCAGTGCAACGCGGCAGGCCAGGTCGAGCTGAAGCTCAAGACGCCGTGGCGAGACGGCACGACGCATCAGGTGATGTCGCCCCTGGAGTTTATGCAGCGCTTGGCGGCGCTGGTGCCGCGACCCAGACTCCACCTGATTCGCTTCCACGGAGTGCTTGCCCCGAATGCGAAGCTGCGTGCTAAGGTGGTGCCACAACCACTTGACGAGCTTGCTCAGAAAGTGCCATTGCGGGAGGGTAGCGAGGCAGAGCATGACAAAGCGCGTGGCCGACCGATGCGCCTGGGTTGGGCTAAGCTTTTGAAGCGGGTCTTTAACCTTAATCTTGAACATTGCCCGAATTGCGGTGGTGATCTGAAGGTGATTGCGGCGATTCTAGTGAGCTCGGACACAAAAGGTCCTCAGGACCTTTTGTGTCCGAGCTCACGCCAGGGCCTCCGTGCCCTGGCAGACCCGCCATCGAAAAGATTCTCAATCATCTTGGCCTGGAGGCGAGGGCACCACCGCGCCCGCCCACCCGTGGGCAGATGCCGCTTCAAGACTTCTGATTCCAAAGCCGGACCCGAACCCTGAGCATCACGTGACTTGCGAGCCGCTGGTCAGGCACACGGTTGCGTCCGAATCAAAGAGATCCTGACGACCCATGCCGCAGTGCACCCCGTGAGCCGCCAAAAGAGTGACTTGCGGCTATGATGAAAGGTGCGCACGGCCGGGACCAAGCTTTCGAGGAAAACAATTTGATGATCAAACCCCGACTTCCTACGCTATGATTTGAAAAAAGGCCCTTTAAAATTCCTATGCCCCGTTAAAATGTAGCCATGCTTACCGAAAAAGTTATTGAAGAGGCCGTTCAAAGAGTCGTGAAAGCCGCAGCTAATCCGCTGAGGGTAATTTTGTTCGGATCGTATGGGCGCGGCGACGCGACCAAAGATTCTGACCTTGATCTACTTGTGGTTGAAAAGGAAGCCTTGAATCACGGCGAAGAAATGATTCGCTTGAATGATGCAATCGGATCACTCGGCGTAGGGGTTGATTTGTTGGTGTACTCCGAGGTCGACTTTGAGCTTCGCAGAAACTGGTGTACCACGCCAGTTTATTGGGCTATTAGGGAGGGAAAAGTGCTTTATGACTCCCAAGCTTGACGAAGCTTCAATGATGAGCCGCCTGGCACAACAAGATGTTGTTGCCTTTACGACGCTTATTGCTAATGCAGATGTCGAGCTTCGAATCGCTTGTTTTCATGGGCAGCAAGCTGTCGAGAAATTTATTAAAGCGGTTTTAGTGAATGGTGGTTTTACATTCGTTCCGACTCATGATTTGATCAAGCTTGCTGATTTGCTTATCGCGGCCAATATTCCACTTCCACTCGGAATTGACGAGTTGAAGCGACTAAATCCATATGCAGTCGTTTTTCGGTACGATGATCGTGACATAGATCTGTTAACTAGGGAAACTGCGGTATCCATTGTTAATGTGGTTGCAGCTTGGGCTTCCGGCTATATTCAGCCAGACTAATTTCGGTGCTTGTCATGAGCAATGGCGGTCAAGCAATAAAAAAGGCCGCATCCCTCACGAGATGCAGCCCCTTCATTAAAGCGTCCAAAAAAGCTAAGGTCGCGAACTACTACGACCCCGAGCTTTGTGGAGAGCCGCCCTGGATTACATATCCATGCCGCCCATACCACCACCCATGCCACCGCCCATGCCACCGCCACCGGCTTTGTCATCGGCTGGAGCTTCAGCGATCTTGCAATCGGTAGTCAGCATCAGGCCAGCTACCGAGGCTGCATTTTGCAGTGCTGTACGAGTCACCTTAGTAGGATCAACCACACCCATCTCGAGCATGTCGCCGTAAGTACCTAAGGCTGCGTTGTAACCGAAGTTACCCTTGCCTTCGAGAACTTTAGCAACCACCACGCTTGGCTCATCGCCAGCGTTGGCGACGATGATGCGCAGTGGCTCTTCAACAGCGCGAAGAACGATCTTCACGCCAGCGACTTGGTCGGCGCGGTTTTTACCCATTGCGCCTTTAACCTTGACAGCAGCACGGGCACGTAGCAGAGCTACGCCACCACCGGCCACAATGCCTTCTTCCACAGCAGCACGGGTTGCGTGCAGTGCGTCCGCATTTGATCAACTACGCACGGGCTTTCTTTTCCGTTCATTTCGACTTCAGTCGCATCACCCACTTTGATCACGGCAACACCGCCGGCCAACTTGGCCACGCGCTCTTGCAGTTTCTCTGTCGCACGTCGCTGGTGGCTTCTTCGATCTGGCCACGGATGGCTTTAACGCGTGCTTCGATGTTCCGTGGCTTCAACTGCACCGTCGATGATGATGGTGTTTTCCGTTGCCGACTCCGATACGCCGTGGCTTTGCCGAGCTCAGCCAGAGTGGCTTTCTCGAGAGTCATGCCCGTCTCTTCAGCGATCAAGGAATGTAAAGACGCGCCGCCGGTGAGGATGGCCATGTCTTCCAGCATTGCTTTACGACGATCACCGAAACCTGGCGCCTTAACAGCAACAGTCTTCAAGATGCCACGGATGTTGTTCACAACCAGTGTGGCCAAGGCTTCGCCATCAACTTCTTCAGCGATGATCAGGAGTGGTCGGCCAGCTTTTGCAACTTGCTCAAGAATCGGC
>JANOPA010000147.1:0-51561 GCA_031421635.1 Betaproteobacteria bacterium
AAAGACCCTGGAGCGGCTGTGTCGTTACATTGCCCGCCCAGCGCTCGCCAATGAGCGGGTGCAGTGCAACGCGGCAGGCCAGGTCGAGCTGAAGCTCAAGACGCCGTGGCGAGACGGCACGACGCATCAGGTGATGTCGCCACTGGAGTTCATGCAGCGGCTTGCGGCGCTGGTGCCAAGACCAAGGCTACATCTGATTCGGTAAGCGGGTCTTTAACCTGGACCTCGAACATTGTCCAAACTGCGGTGGAACGCTTACGGTGATTGCGGCGATCCTCGAACGCTCCGCCATCGAGAAGATACTCACGCACGTGGGCCTTGATGCCAGGCCTCCGCCACGTTCGCCTGCCTGTGGGCAGATGCCGCTTCAAGACTTCTGACCCAAAATCAGACCCGATCGCCTAGATTAAAGTGACTTGCCAGCCAGGGTTAGGCAGGCGGCTGCACCCGAATCAAGGAGCTTGCCGATAAGCTGTGCCAGAAGGCACCCCGTGAACCGCAAATGCAGCAACTTGCGGCGATCAAGATAGGTCGCGCACGACCGAGGCAACCTTTCAAGGGCCGCAATTTGATGCATCAGACCTCGACTGACCCCGCATACCTAGGCAATCAGTTGGAAAAAGCTCTTTAAAATGTCTATCCCCGCTATTCACAATGCCATGTCGTTTACCGTCAATTAGGAGGATTTGGGGTGCCATGGTTATCATGTCGGTTATGGAAAAAGTAATCCTCCGTACCACCTTAAAAGAGCAGCCTACCGACCGCGATTATTGGCTCTCTAGGCCAGTGTCTGAACGGATTACTGCTGTGGAGCAACTTCGCCTTCAAGCCTATCCGCTCTCGGATCCTGACAGCCGTGCTAAACACCGACTTCAAAGAGTTTATCGAATTACTCAACTCCACGCAGGTTGAGTACATGGTCGTTGGCGGCTACGCGCTCGCTATCTACGGACATCCGCGTTTTACGGGCGATATCGATATCTGGGTAAACCCTTCCCCAGTCAACGTCCGAAAACTGATTGACGTGCTTAGTGCGTTTGGTTTTGCTAGCCTGGGCCTAAAGGAAAGTGACTTTCTAATGCCTGAGGCCGTGATCCAACTTGGTTACCCGCCTGCTCGCATCGATCTACTGACCGCTATTGATGGCGTCTCTTTTTCAGATTGTTACGCTCGCCGCAACCTCACCAAAATCGACGACCTGGAAATGTCAGTCATTGACATCGCCGACTTCAAGATCAACAAGCTGGCCACGGGTCGTCATAAAGACTTAGCGGACTTGGAAGTGCTGAGTTCAAACAAAATCTCCTAGCGAACGGTATCCGAGACGTTGATCGCTGCTAGGATCAGGCCAAGATCCTTAAAAGTGTCCGCGATCTTCCGCTGTTCGGCGATGACCGGACTGCTGATCGGCAAAATGCCGAAGGTTCTACGAGAGAGCGCGACTACCATAACTGATTGGGAAAAGCCCGCAGCGGCGCTGAACGTCTTCGCGGTGCCCAGCATATCTTTTGCCGCTTCGGTGTAGACATCGCGCGCGGCTCCGAGCACGACGTCGATTATCTGCGGATGCATCTGGGCAAATGACTTCGTGGTCAAAAAGAACTCGTCGTTGGAGACGAGGCCTGAACCCTCGGCCAGCGTGCGCGCGCCCGATGACATTTCGGCGGCGGTGCGGTAGGGCTCCTAAATAACCCGAGTGTCGACCGCGCCTTTCTCGAATGCCGCTCGTGCGTCAAGCGGTGGCAGATACACCAGCTCGACATCGGTGTATTTCAGACCTGCCTTCTCAAGCACGCGTGTGAGCAGATAATGCACATTCGAACCTATGTTCAACGCGATTTTCCTGGCCTTTAGTTCACTGAGCGCGTTGATCGAACTGTCCTTGGGCACGATGATCGCTTCGCCCTTCGGCGCGGCGGGCTCGTGGCCGATATAGAGTATGGGTGTGCAGGCCGCTTGAGCAAAAATCGGTGGCGCGTCGCCGCTGTGAGCGAAATCGACCGAACCGGCCTTGACCCCTTCGAGAAGCTGTGCCCCGCTCGTAAACTCTTTCCAGCTCACTGTGTACCCGAGGGCCTTAAGCCGTTCTTCCAGAAGGCCACGTACTTTTAACGACGCGAAAGCACCGACCTTTTGATTGCCCATACGCACAAGCTTTTCCTGCGCGACGGCGATGCACGTCGCAGCAGAGGCCAGCATCAGACCAGCCAAAGCGACGATACTGAGTGCCCGACGTGTAATTCCGCTCAGGATGAAAATTCCCCGGAAGCACTTGCAAAAAAACAAGCAGTAGCAATATCGAAAAACTAAAAATTGATGCTCACACTTAACCTGCCACTGGCCGGTATAGCCGATCAGCGACACCCACCAAAGGAAGCGTGACATGAACCGTATCAACAAAAGTATTGTTCTTGGCGCAATGATGGTCATGGCAACTTGCGCGGCGGCGCAAGCACCCTATCCGAACAAGCCCATTCGCCTGATCGTCCCGATCGCCGCCGGTGGCACCAGTGACGTCGCCGCGCGCGCTGGCCAAGGGCATGTCGAGTTCGCTCGGCCAGGAGGTGGTTGTTGAGAACCGCCCGGGCGGTAACCTCGGAATCGGTGCGGCAGCGGTGTTGAACGCAGCACCTGACGGCTACACGCTGCTCTTTGCGCTGGGGGCAAACGACGGCCTACCGCATCTGAGCAAGGCTTCGCCGTACAAATCAATCAGCGAGTTTGCACCTATCTCGACCGTCGGCGGAAGCGCACTATGTCTTGTTGTGCCAACCAGTTTACCGGTCAAAACCTTGGCTGAATTCGTGGCGTACGCGAAGTCAAGTCCGCAGATCCTGATGCGAGGCTCGAACAACCCTGCCGAAGACATGGTGACGGGCCACGTGACCAGCGCGTTTGGCATCAAGCTGGAGCGCGTGCCTCACAAGGGTGGCTCGCAAATGTTGCCTGATCTGCTGCAAGGGCGCTTACAGGCCGCAGTAATGCCGACCGGTCTTGCCGCGCCCAATGTGAAGTTAGGGCAATTGACGATGCTTGGGTGCTGCCCGTCGACCATCAACAAACTCTAGGCCGTAGACATGGTTAAAGCCGCGACGCAGAAGCACGCAGTGTTTGACGTCGCCTAACCGATAGTCCTGCTCGATCACCAGGGCTACGGCCCGTCCGGTCGGTGTGGTCTGAGCGATCATGGGCAACTCAACTGTTCCGTCAATCAGACGGCCTCTAGCTCGCGGGTTTTCTTGGGGCGGCCGCCAAGCTTGCCATTTGAACGAGAAGCGGCCCCTTTTGCGACCGAGACAGCCTTACCCCCCGAGGTTCCGATTTGTGCCATCCATTCCTTGGTGCCAAGCACACCTTTCACCAACCTTGGGACATGCAGATCGGCATCAAGCTTCGGCCAATAGAGGCCCAAGCCTGCAGCCGTGATTTCGATGGCGCGCAACTGATTGATCTTTGCTCCTGCAAGGTCTTGCGCGTGATCGACCGGAAAGGCAAAAGCACAACCATTATTCAGCTCCACATGAATGCGGCCGGTGTCATAACGGGCCGAAATGGCTAAGGGAACACGTGCGAGCACCTTCCTCCCTCGCTCGTTGGCTTCGGCAAAGCTCGCTTCATCAATCGTAGATACGGAACGTTTTTCAGTGACCATGGATTCTCTCCCGTTCGCTGCAAAGGTGTTCAAGGAGGTTTAAGAGATAGACCTCAAGTTGCTGTACTTGAGCGAGCTTGAAGCCGAAGCTGTCCATCAGCTTTCCTTTTCTTAAATCACAGAGCAATTCAAACCGAGCGCTTTCTTCAGGTCCGATGACGTGAACCTGAGGCGGGCGGTGATCGTTGGTGTAGATCAGATGCGCCAACCTTTGAAGGAAGGAAGAACATACGGCATAATTAACCATAACCTAAACGTGCTTGGGTTTATGAAATCATTGGAATTTATCATTGAGTCAGATGTTTAACCAGCCGATCATTCGTTCGAAACCGAGAGCGACAATGAGGTTTGCTGTGCAATGGACCGGAAAAATCCATTGGCGTACGGCATTTTCCTTTTTCAACAGCGGCCACATTTGTGGTCTAGTCATCCCATGCCAAGCGCCGTAAGTGCTTTCTGGAAAAGATCGCAAATCGCTGGAATCGAGCTCCAGCGTCGGCCGAAAAACCTTGCATCGAAGTTCTGGGTGCGCGAGAAGAGTTGATAGTATTGCTCGGCCGCTTCTTTGTGTTCACCCGTTTCCTTAAGCGCCACGATCAAGGCCATGCGCCCCCAGTTCAAGCCAGGGTAAAGCGTCACCGCCTCGCGCGCTAGGCGCTGCGATTCAATGGCGCTCTCTGGCGTTCCTCGAATTTGAACTTCGAGAATGCGTGCGCACAAATCATCGGCAGAAATCGATCCCGAGCGGCAGGTGAGCTGACGTTTTCTAAAGCCAGGCGAAAGGTTGTACTGAATCTTGCCAGTGATCGTCAAGATCAGGCGTCTCAAGGGTCGAAAGCTAGCTCGCCCGGTTCGTGCAAGTCCGACTTTGGACTTTACTCGGCCTTAATATTCCCGTCCTTCACAACCTTACTCCAGAGCGCCAACTCCTTACGCAGCAGCGCATCAAGCTCACCAGGTTGATTGCTTACCGCCGTCATTCCGAGCTTATTGAAGCGCTCTTTTACATCCGGTTTTTGGAGAATGCCTGCAAGATCTCTTTGTAGCTTTTCGACGATGGCAGTCGGTGTCTTAGCAGGTAGAAAGAATGCAATCCACATCGTGGTCACGTAAGGCACACCTTGCTCGGCAATCGTCGGCAAGTCAGGCAAATCAGGGTGGCGTTTGGCACCCGTCATGCCTAGGGCTTTCACTTTGCCGGCCTTGATATTGGGCAAGGCAAAGTTAAAGGCATCGAACATCACTTGCAGATGCCCGGCCAGTAAATCCTGCGCCGCAGGTCCCTGGCCTTTGTACGGCACATGGTTCATCTGAATGCCCGTCAGATTGGAGAAAAACTCTGCTCCGAGATGGTAGGTGCTGCCGATGCCAGATGAGCCATAGGCCAGCTTGCCTGGGTTGGCCTTGGCATATTTGATGAGCTCTTGCACATTACTGGCTGGAACCGAAGGATGCACTACCAGTACATTTTCGATTTGAGCGACCAGGCTCACCGGTGCAAAGTCTCTGACGGGATCGTAGGGAAGTTTTGCGACCAGAGCCGGATTGGCGCTCATGATGCTGCTGGTGCCAAACAAAATCGTGTGGCCATCAGGCGCTGAGCGCGCAACAAATTCGGCACCGATACCACCAGTGGCGCCGACCTTGTTCTCGACGACGATGGTTTTACCCATCACATCGCCCAGCAAGGGCGCGATGACCCTGGCGGCGATGTCGGTCGGCCCACCCACTGCAAAGGGGACAATCAGCTTGACCGTGTTGCTTGGCTGGGCTTGCGCCGGGCTCAGGAGGACTAGGTTAGCCGCGAGTATTGCGATGGCCTTTAGAGCTAGGCGAGGGAAGGCCAGCGAAGGCGACACTAAAATTGGAAAGACTGGAGAACGAGAGAGACTAAGCAAGATCTTTAACCAGTGCAGTACGGGTTTCAGGATTGACGGAGGTCGCAGCCACGGTATAGGCCGGAAGATCAACACCCATATGAAGTGCCACACCATATTTCAAGGCCTCAGCCATGTCTTTGTTGAGGTCAAAGCGCAGGAAATGAACCGCCGAGGTTTTTACTTCGTTCTCGCGCTCGAGATCTTCATCGGCAATGGCATAGACCTTGGCTGCACCTTCGACCTGAATAAACACTTTGCGCTCAATGCCTTTGAGCTGGGTCAGGGCGATGGCACGTTCGTCAGCATCGGTGTATTCGATAAGCATGGTCGCCTTGAAGTTTCTGCCTTCGGGCAGAAGGGGCAGGTAGCTATCCAGCTCGTGTTGAATCCCTTCCTCATCGAAAATCTTCTCGATGCGTAGCATTTCTTGAATTTGATAGCGAATGGTCATTTCGTCTTCGAACAACAGCGTGACGTGATCGCCTATGTGAACCGTACGGGTGCGCTTGTGTTCAATGACTTGGCTGCGAAAGGTGGGGCGGTTCTTGGAATAGGTCTCCAAGGTCCAGAGGGAGTCGCGTGTGATGATGCCCATGATGTTTACCTGTTGAAGCGGTGAATACGATATTGAACGCGGGTGATAGAAAGTGAATGGGGTTAACGGCGTTAAAAGGATGGCGCCGCTAAATCGAAGCGGGCAGCCCATAGGCCATGCGCAAAAGGGTGATCGGGTGGGCCATCTCAGCCTTGCCCATTTTGTCCGCTTCGGTCATGCCTTGCTCGATATGGTGTCCGGCCAGTTGACAATCGGAGGCGATCCAATTCACCTCTCCATCGGGATGCTCGGCCATTTGACGAAACACCGGGCGACCAATTTTCATGGCGGTAGCGTGATACTCTTTTTTCACGCCCCAGGTACCGGCGTGACCCGAACATCGCTCAACCGTATGGACTTCCGTGCCCGGAATCAGAGAGAGCATTTCACGGGTTTTCTGGCCGACGTTTTGAACCCGTAGATGACAGGCCACGTGATACGACACATTGCCCAGGCCTTCTTTGAACTGGGTATCCAAAAGGCCGTCTTTGTTACGAGCGATTAAATATTCGAAGGGATCGAACATGGCCTTTTGTACCGCCTTGACGTCTTCGTCATTCGGGAACATCAAGGGAAGTTCTTGTTTGAACATCAGGCCGCAGGAGGGGATAGGTGCCAGAATGGCATAGCCCGCTCTGGCCAATTTGGCCAATTGTGGAATGTTTTTTTCCTTGAGTTTAGCGACCGAGTCAAGGTCTCCAAGCTCAAGCTTGGGCATACCGCAGCAGGCCTCTTTCTCAGCCAAGACATGAGGAATTTTGTTGTGTGCCAGCACCTTGACGAGGTCGTGGCCAATGCCCGGCTCGTTGTAGTTCACATAGCAGGTTGAAAAAATGGCGACCTTGCCTGGGGTGCGCTGCCCATCGCGAACTGGATGGGACGCGGCAGCTTCAACATGCGAGCGAAACTTCTTACTGGTGAATTCAGGTACCCAGGCGTTTTTATCGATGCCGAGCTTGTCTTCCATGATCTGGCGCGCCTTGGGCGAGGCATTGACCTTGTTGACAATTTCAACCACAACGGGAATGGACGAGAGCTTGCCGTTGAGATCGGTGTTGGAGAGAATTTTGTCGCGGAATTGTGTGTCCGTGCCTTGTTTGAACTGGATCGCCTTGCTACGCAACATGAGGTGCGGGAAATCCACGTTCCAAGGGTGGGGCGGCACGTACGGGCATTTGGTCATGTAGCACACGTCGCACAAATAACACTGGTCTACCACCTTCCAGTAATCCTTCTTGTCGACACCGTCGACTTCCATGGTCTTACTTTCGTCGACCAGGTCGAACAGGGTCGGGAAGGCATTGCACAGGCTTACACAGCGACGGCAGCTATGGCAGATATCGAAGACGCGCTCCATTTCTTTGAGGGCGGAGTCTTGGTTATAAAATTCTGGATTAAGCCAATCGAGAGGGTGCCGTGTAGGGGCTTCTAGTGAGCCTTCGCGGGAACCTGTGGTGAGTGCTGACATGGTGGTGTTCTCGAAATTCTGGGACAAAACGAAATGCCGGGGTAAAGTGTAGGAAACAATCTAAAAAGGGGAGCAATGCTCCCCTCTTCAACGCTCAGTAAACAGAGTTTCACCAAGCGCAAGCTTCGTGAGAAGCTTACTAAGCAGCCAAGCTTTCGAGGGCTTTAGCAAACTTGTTAGCGTGTGAGCGCTCGGCCTTCGCCAAAGTCTCAAACCAATCTGAGATTTCTTCGAAGCCTTCTTCGCGAGCGCTTTTAGCCATACCTGGGTACATATCGGTGTACTCGTGGGTTTCGCCAGCAACCGCTGCTTTCAGGTTGTTTGAAGAAGAGCCGATGGGTAGGCCAGTGGCTGGATCGCCTACTTGTGCCAAATAGTCCAGATGGCCGTGCGCATGGCCAGTCTCGCCTTCCGCCGTGGAGCGGAAAAGAGAGGCGACTTCTGTCTGACCTTCAACGTCAGCTTTGTTCGCGAAATACAGGTAACGACGATTTGCTTGGCTTTCGCCAGCAAAGGCGTCTTTCAGGTTTTGGTGGGTCTTGGTGCCTTTTAAGCTGGCCATAAAATTCTCCTAGTTCGAACTTGGAATCTTGCTGCCGAGTTTGGCAGCGAGGAGCGAAAGATACCAAATATTGAAGACACCCTCCAATTGAATAAACAAATTTTGTTAATTGACTTTATCTATTAAAGCTGTATTTGTCATTTAAACAACATATCCGCCCCGTTTAAGTTACTCCCCTCAAAGCATTACCTGCCGAGGCTACCGGGAATTATTCTGCCCCTAGGACTCCAAACCGTTCACAGCGTGATGGGGAACGACAGGTGCGCGCTTAAGCCGCTAGAACCCACTGTCGAGACTCCATCTGGTGCCAGGCCCTGAGGAGCGTTAATCCTTAATTCCAGCGTGCCGCCATGTCTTTGAGCGATACGCTCAACAATCGCAAGACCTAGGCCGGCACCTTCTTGTACACCGCGCGCGTCGTCCAAGCGGGTAAAGGGCTTTTTGAGAGACTCCAGTTTTTCGGGGGGAACACCCTGGCCTTGATCACTGATCGTTACCTTTATGCTGGCAGGCTCTTTGGCAAGCCGGGGCTGCAACCAGGCGTGAATGTGAATGGTCGACGCATTGGTGCCTACCGTTTTTCCATAACGCCGAGCGTTCTCGAGCAGGTTTCCGACCATACGTTCCAGGTCGGTTGCGTTACCGGTCCAGTGAAGGCCCTGCGCAATTTTAGTGGTGAGTATTGCTTGCGCGGCCTGATGTGGCGCTCCTGCAGACTCAGGCGTTTCGAGAGAGTAAGTCTGCTGAAAACGCGCGGCGACACTTGTCAGCCTTTCCGTGACGTCGACAAACTCTTGATTGGTGCTGCGGCCCGCCCGGGCGTAGTCCATGAACTGCGCCACGATTTCGTTGATGCGCTCAATGTCTTCAATCATGGCATTGCGTTGATCGTCTGACACCTTAGCCATCTCTACTTCCATGCGTAGTCGAGTGAGAGGCGTACGAATGTCGTGTGATATTCCGGCTAATGCCAAGGTACGATCTGTCTCTAGTTGACCGAGATCTCGGGTCATTTGATTAAAACGCCGATTGACACTGGCGATTTCGCTGGCGAGATCTTCGCGTAGCGGTGCCGTCGGCCTGCCTTGTCCAAGATCGCTTAAGGCATGGGCTAGGTTCTCAAGGGGTTTGTTGACTAAGCGACTCATCGCGTAAGTGCCCGCAAGGGCGAACAAGCCAAGTACGCTCAGCACGGGGAGTAGAGGCAGCTCGGTCTGTCGATCCAACCTTTCTTTGGGCAGGACTAACCAATAGTGATCACCTTCAATCGTAAAGCTCACCCACAGGCCAGGGGTGTCATTGACTCTGGTCGCCAAGATGGTGTCGGCGCCCAGTAAACGATGCACGGTATCTTCAATTTTGGATTTGCTCGCCAAAGGCAAGGTATGCTGAACACGATCTGTTTCCTCCAAAGGAAGAATACGCACGCCTTCTTCTTTTTCCAAAATCGAAAGCAATTCTCGCCGTTTACTGGGTTGCGCGGTAATCAGCGCATTTCGGGTCAGATTCACCACTGAACCCAGCTCCCAGGCCAGATTTTGTTCAGGTGGGGTTGGGTCGAGTTTGCGGATAAGAAATAGGCCAATGCCCAAGCTCATCGACAGCAAGAGTGCGATGAGCAAAAACGTGCGCCAAAATAGGCTGACTTTCAAGAGGACTTTACCCCCGCCTTTGATACCGGTCGACCTACTGGCCTTCAGGAATAAATACGTAACCCACACCCCACACCGTCTGTAGGTAGCGCGGTTGGGCGGGGTCGTCTTCAATCAGTTTTCGCAGCCGCGAGATTTGAACATCCAAACTTCGATCAAAGGCGCCAAATTCGCGACCACGGGCTAATTGCATCAGTTTGTCGCGCGATAAGGGTGATCGCATGTGTTGAACCAGCACCTTGAGTACGCCGAATTCGCCCGTTGTGAGCGTGACGGGTTCGCCATTTTTTCTGAGGGCACGAGTGGCCAAATTGAGCTCGAAAGGCCCAAAACTCACTTGCTCTACTTGGCTGGTTGGCGCGCCAGGCAGGGCAGGACTAGGCTGACGGCGCAACACGGCGTGAATTCTTGCCAATAACTCACGAGGGTTGAAGGGTTTTGCAAGATAGTCGTCGGCCCCCACTTCGAGGCCGACGATCCGATCAATGTCTTCGCCCTTAGCGGTCAACATAATGATCGGGGTGTGGTCTCGCGCCCCACGCAAGCGTCTCACAATGGAGAGTCCATCTTCGCCCGGCATCATCAGGTCCAAGACGATCAAATCGAAGGCATTCTTTTGAAGCACGCGGTTCATCGAAGGCGCGTCGGACGCCAGAGCTACCTCGAACTGGTTTTCGCTCAAATAGCGATTAAGAAGGTCACGCAGGCGGAGGTCGTCGTCGACCACGAGTATTTTTTTCATTGTCAATCAAGGGTGGTTGTTACGCAACACGGTTTCCCTCACTGTACTTGCCCGTCAAGCTGAATGCAATGCGCGTTAAGCGGATCGATGCTTTGGGTTACACGCTGTTACACCGCTTACGCAATCGCTCGCTGCAAGAAATTGCGAGCACCTCTACAATGGAGGGCATGGGAAAACTTGGCCTCAGCATGGTATATACGCATGTAAAGCATATTGGAGTCGCTGCTATTTTGAGCGGACTTCAATGCTTTACTTCGTCGATAGCTCTAGCTGCGCCTCCTGATGGTCGTATGAATCAGGATGAGCGCCATCGTTTACGGCAGGAGGTACGCCAGCATTCTGGTAATTACGCCCGACCGCCAATTCAGGCTGCGCCGGTTGCTAACCCTGCGCCTGTCCCGATGACCATGCCGCAACGAGGGGCACCCCAGCCTCAGACAATGCCTCTTTCTGGGCCACTTAGCCAGAGTGGCAATCCCGGGGAGGGCCGCTTGGCAGGGCCCGGCCCCGGTCGACTTTCTGAGGATGATCGCCGCGCTCTTCGTCAGCAATTGCGCGAACAGCGCATGCAACGCGAGGCTGTTGGCGGGCAAGGCACTGCTGAAGGTGCGCGCCGGCCTTAAACTTGTTTTGGTTGGGGCCATTGACCACGGTTTGGCCGATAGACCCCTTGTGCGGGATAATTGGTGCCATGCCAACCACACCAATATGTTTCTTGGGAGTTTCCTGTGACGCCCAAGGAGTTGAAATTTCCGCCGCTTTGTTTAAATTCGACAGCTTAGGCGAGCCCAACGTCTTTTTATCTGCACGTCAGGAAGGGCAGGGCAGTAGTAGTGATGCGGCACTGGCCCTGGTTGATGAAGTCTTAGGCAACCTGCTTCGATCCGCAATATTGCCTTGTGGCCCCTTGGGCGCGGGGCCTAAGGACTGGCTTACGGGCATAGCTTTTAATGCCGGCCCTGGTGGCTTCACTGCGGTACGCGGCGCATGTGCTCTGGCCCAAGGCTTAGGTTTTGGCTGGAGCAAATCTGTTGCGGCGATCTCAAGTCTTGAGACATGGGCAGATGCCGTGGCCCACGAACGAGTAAGCACTATTGCGGCTGGACGATTTGAAGAGATCTTAGTACTGCTTGATGCGCGGATGGGTGAACTTTACCTGGGACACTTTCAAGCGACTACGGGAGACTCCGCCGAAGTTCAGCTTAAGCTTCTCGGGGAAGCCGTTTTGGCGCCAAGTTTAGTCTCGACCTGGATTCACTCAAATCGGATTTTGCACAACTCGTTAGCCGCGCCGGTTAGCCGCGAGGTGGACGGGCTTGTGCTATTCGCAAATGATTGTTCGACCAAGGCCTGGTACTGCGGAGACTTCCAAGTTGCCTATCCTAGCCTTACAACGCAGCTTGAGCGCGAGGGTTGGAGTGCCCCTGATTGCATGGCTCATGATCGGCCAAGTCTATCCTCCAAGAGCCTGTTGCGTCGCGCCTTCATGCTGCGCGATCATGCCTTCCAAGCGCCCAGCGAAGTCGCGCCACGCTATGTTCGGAACAAGGTCGCTCTTAATTCTGGCGAGCAGCAAGCGCTTCGTGAGCAGAATCGAGCCGTACTTCATCCCTTGCGTGCTTGAGTAAGCAGTGTCCTGGGGTCAACCGAAATCCAATCTGGGGATTGGGCATTCTGAGATTCTGATCTCAGCGAGCGACACGACTTTAGGCCATCAAGTCATGGTCCGAGCAGTGAACTCGTTCGACCTCGAAGAGATTGCCTCCATTGAAGCGCGGGCCTATCCCTTTCCTTGGACCACGACAAATTTTTCCGACTCTATCGCTTCGAATTATGATTTTTGGGTATTGGAAACCGTTGAAGGTCTACTCGGGTACGCGCTCGTGATGTGGCTTCCCGATGAGGCTCATTTGCTGAATATTACCCTTCGACCCGAACGCCAAGGGATAGGTATTGGGCGGCGTTTCCTCACTTGGGTTTTGGGTGATGTGCAGGCACGGGGCGCGCTAGCCTTACTTCTTGAAGTGCGTCCAAGTAATCCGCGGGCACTAGCGCTGTACATTTCGATGGGCTTCTCACAAATTGGCTCACGTAAGGGCTATTATCCTTCGTGGAACCATTCGCGGGAGGACGCCTTGGTGTTCTCCAAACCCCTGCTGGCTTAAGGATTTATGACGATTACTGAATCCGACAATTTCGGCGTTGAAGAGAGAGCCCTTCAAGCGAAACGCCTTCGGGCTTACGCGGAGCTAGGACTAGGGTTAGCGCTCAGGCCGCGTTCTGAGCTTGGGGTTGACCCCGAGGTCCAACTAACGCCACAACTAACTCCTCAGTTGTCCGTAAAATTGTTGCGAGAGGCATTTCAGACCGAGACTTCGGAAGCTCACGCCAACGTAAGTTCGAATTTCCAAACTCTGGAGGCCTTACAACAACAAGTGGCTGAGTGCGTGGCCTGTGGGCTGTGCACGGGTCGCACTCAGACGGTATTTGCAGCGGGTAATCCGCTTGCGAGCCTTGCAATAGTTGGCGAAGCCCCAGGCGCCGAAGAGGATCGCACGGGTCAAGCCTTTGTCGGGCAAGCTGGAAAGTTATTGGACGGCATGTTGGCCAGCCTTGGTCTGAATCGCCTTCAAGACGCCTATATTTGTAACGTATTGAAGTGCCGCCCGCCGAACAATCGCGACCCTTCGCCCGAAGAGGTTGCAAAGTGTGAACCGTTCCTGCAAAATCAACTGAACTTGGTTCAGCCTAAAATGATTTTGGTTGTGGGTCGTTTCGCAGCCCAATCGTTACTGCGCACGGAGTCGAGTATTGCCAGTTTGCGCGGCAAGTTGCATTCGTATTCCGTCAGTGGTCGGGCTGTTCCTGTGGTGGTGACTTACCATCCGGCATATTTGTTGAGAAATCTCGCCGATAAGTCTAAAACCTGGGCAGACCTCTGTTTCTTACAGTCGCAGATGAGCCTGTTAAAAAGCACATAGCGTGCGCTGGGCGATGAGCTTGTTGAAGGCGTTTTTGTTTTGTTGAGTTTATGAAAAAAATCTTTATTGACGGTGAAGCAGGTACTACCGGCTTGCAAATTCTTGAACGCTTGGCCTCAATGCCCGAGGTGTCCGTGCTCTCCATCGCCCCTGAGCGTCGCAAAGACCCTCTGGCAAAGCGAGAGCTTTTTGGTCAAGCCGATCTCACAATTCTTTGCTTGCACGATGATGCGGCTAAGGAGTCGGTCGCCATGATTGATGCGATGAAGGCTGCCGGTGAAAAAACGCCAAAAATTATTGATGCCAGTACTGCCCATCGCATCGCCCCGGGTTGGGTGTACGGGGTACCCGAGCTCAGCGCGGCTCTGGCGAACGCTATTGCCCAAGCAGATCGGGTCGGGAATCCTGGTTGTTACCCCACGGGCGGCTTGGCTTTAATCAAGCCCTTAGTGGATGCCGGCTTGATGCCAAAAGACTATCCGCTGGTGGTTCAAGGCTTCAGCGGCTACTCTGGAGGTGGGCGGCAGATGATTGAATCCTTTGAGACCGATGATCTTGCTAAGCGCGCCCCGCCGCTTGACATTTATGGCCTGGGATTGGCTCACAAACACGTGCCCGAATTATTTCACTACAGCGGTCTCACACGTCGGCCCATTTTTTTGCCCTCGGTCGGAAACTTTCATAGCGGTATGGTGATTGAGGTTGCACTTCACCTGGAATTGTTGAACGGCGTCACCCGTATCCTGCAACTTGAGGACTGCCTTCGCGCGCACTATGCCGATTGCAAATGGGTGAAAATTGTCGACCCGACCGGGAATGGTCGTGTGGAAGCTCAAGCGCTCAATGGTACGAACAAAATGGAATTGAGTGTCTTTGGGAGCGATGACTTAAGGCAAGCCGTGCTGATCGCAAAACTCGATAATCTTGGCAAGGGTGCAAGTGGCGCAGCTGTTCAGAACATGCGTTTGATGCTTGGGCTCGCGGACTAACGTTTAAACATTTCGACTAATGCTTGGCCTCGCCGATTAATGCGACAGAATCAAACTGACGTTGATTGGCCTGGTGGCGGCGCATTACGAATAACATTGTCGCGGCCACAAAGAGGCCGAACAAGACGATCACGATATTGATCGACACATTGAGTTTGATGAGCACGGAGTAAATGCCGAGCATCAAGAGAATGTTAAGGTTTTCATTGAAATTTTGTACAGCGATAGAGTGACCGGCACTCATCAAAACATGGCCACGATGTTGCAGCAGAGCGTTCATGGGGACGACAAAGAAGCCCGCTAAGCCGCCGATAATCACCAGCATTGGAAGGGCATAGGCCTCGCTATGCACCAGAGTCATCAGAGGCACAAATAAGCCCATCGCGATACCAATCTTGGTGACGTTTAACGAGCGCTTGAGGGGGATATAGCGCGCGGCGAGTATTGCGCCGACGGCGATACCTACGGCTACTACGCCTTGGAGCTTGGCGGCTTGATCAAGCGGTAAATGGAGTTGGGTCTTGGCCCATTCCAACACGATAAACTGCAAAGTGGCTCCGGCCCCCCAAAAAAGTGTCGTGACGGCTAAAGAAATTTGACCAAGTTTGTCTTTCCACAAGATGGAGTTACAGCGCCAAAAGTCTGTGAGTAACTTGATGGGGTTACTTTCCTGGTGCTCGTAGCGGGCCCCTGTATCCGGTATCCGTGAATTGAACAGCGCGGCGATGATGTAGAAGATCATGATCACCAGAATGGCGGCTTCACCGCGAGTATCAATTCCCGTGTCCAGCATCGGCAGGTCAAAGCCGAGAAGTAGGGTCGACATCTTGGGACCGACGAGGAAACCCCCGAGAACAACCCCTAAAATGATCGATCCGACGGTCGTGCCCTCGATCCAACCATTGGCCGCGACCAGCTTTTCCGGTGGAAGTAGTTCGGTCAGAATGCCGTATTTGGCGGGGGAGTAGGCGGCTGCGCCAAGGCCAACAATGCCATAAGCAAGTAACGGATGGACGTTGAAAAGCATGACCGTACAACCAACGAGCTTGATGGTGTTGGTGATCAGCATCACCTTGCCCTTGGGCATCGAATCGGCAAAGGCGCCAACAAAGGGCGCAAAAATCACATAGGAAACTGTGAAGAAGAACTTCAGAAGTGGCTTGATCCAATCGGGCGCAGCCATGTCAACCAGCAGCGCTATGGCTGCAATGAGTAGTGCATTGTCGGCTAGCGAAGAAAAAAACTGCGCAGCCATGATCGTGTAAAAACCTCGCTTCATCGCCGCGCAGATTACACTATTTATACCGAAACTCTTTCTGAACTATTTCCGGTTGTCAGAATAAAAATAAATTTCCACTCCATGCCTCGTCCAATTCAAGCACTAATTCGACTTAAAGCTCTGACTCATAACTTGAATGTTGCAAAGCAGCATGCGGCTTTGAGCGCGACGCTATCGCGCGTTTGGGCGGTTGTAAAAGCCGACGCGTATGGTCACGGACTGCTGCAGAGTTGGCGCGCATTTGCGGGTGCCGATGGTTTGGCCTTGCTTGAATTCGACCAAGCGGATCGGCTTCGGCAAGCCGGCTACCGGGGTCGCCTCCTGATGATGGAAGGTGCGTTTGACGAATTCGATTTGAAATTGGCTTTTGAGCACGATCTTGGTCTTGTGGTTCATTGCCAAGAGCAACTTGAAATGCTCGAGGCGTTCTGGCGCGAGCTAGCAGGGCAGGCTGTCCTCCCAAAGCGGCTCGACATTTATCTAAAGTTTAATTGCGGTATGAATCGACTGGGATTCAATGAACAAAGCTTTCGTGCCGCTAGAGAACGCTTAAAAAAGTTTCCGGCGCTCAAGGAGTTGACCTTGATGACTCATTTCGCCGATGCTGATGTCGTCGGTGGCGCTTCAGAAGCAGAGACTCGTTTTGATCGCGCCTGCGATGGCTTTGACGAAGCCCAGTCCCTGGCCAACTCGGCGGCGACCTTGGTTTTACCCAAGACCCATCGGCAATGGGTGCGACCAGGCGTGATGTTGTACGGGGCGACGCCTTTCGCCGCCGATCACCCTGAGCAAAGTGCCCAGGCGTTTGGCTTGCAAACCGCCATGACCCTGAGCAGCGAATTGATCGCACTCCAAAACCTCCTGCCCGGTGCGTGTGTTGGCTATGGCTCAAGCTTCATAGCGGAGCGTGCCATGCGCATCGGTGTCGTCGCGTGCGGATATGCCGATGGCTATCCGAGACATGCTCCTTCTGGTACTCCAATTTTGATTGACGGCCAACGCACTTGCACGTTAGGTCGGGTGGCCATGGACATGATGATGGTCGACCTCGAGTCGGTGCCTCAGGCGCATGTGGGCTCTCGGGTCGAGCTTTGGGGCGAGGGACTGAGTGTAGATGAAGTGGCCCTGCACGCGGGCACGATTGGCTACGAGTTAATGTGCGCTGTCGCGCCACGAGTACCTAAGATTTATAGCTAAGTTCCTAGCTAAGCTAGGCATGTTCAAAAAGTAATTACCAGGAAGAAGCACGTGAAAGTGATTGATGGCTAAGGTGAAAACCAACTACGCATGTACGGAATGTGGCGGGGTAAGTGCGAAGTGGTCAGGGCAATGCCCGGCCTGCTCAGCTTGGAATACTTTAGTGGAATCTATTGCCGAAACCAGCGGCGGTACTCAGCATCGCTACCAATCTCTGGCACCGACTCAGACTGTGCAGAAGCTAAGCAGTATTTCGGCTGAGGAGGTCAAAAGAATTTCTACCGGGAGCGAGGAGTTCGACCGCGTTCTCGGTGGCGGATTGGTGATGGGCTCGGTGGTGCTGATCGGGGGGGATCCTGGAATTGGTAAATCAACACTATTGTTGCAGGCGCTCGCTGCTATCGGCACGCATAGTCGTGCTCTCTATGTGAGTGGTGAAGAGTCTGCGGCACAGGTGGCACTGAGGGCCAAGCGCCTCAGCCTCGACGAGGTCAACATTGATCTGTTTGCGGAAATTGAACTCGAACGCATCTTGGCCTTGGTCGATCAACAGCGCCCGGATGTGGTGGTGATTGATTCGATTCAAACCCTGTACTCCTCACAAATGCAATCTGCCCCTGGCTCGGTCGCGCAAGTACGCGAATGCGCTGCGCAACTTACCCGTTTAGCCAAGCAATTGGGCTGCGCAATTGTCATGATTGGCCATGTCACGAAGGAAGGCACCATCGCGGGGCCAAGGGTGCTTGAGCATATTGTTGACGCGGTTCTGTACTTTGAGGGCGATCCGCAAAGTACTTATCGATTAGTGCGTGCCTTCAAGAATCGCTTTGGCGCCGTAAACGAACTAGGCGTTTTCGCCATGACGGATCGGGGATTGCGGGGAGTCAGCAACCCGTCCGCGCTGTTTCTTTCCCATCATGAAAAGCAAGTTCCTGGAGCCTGTGTGTTGGTAACCCAGGAAGGCAGTCGTCCGTTGTTGGTAGAGATACAGGCCCTAGTGGATCAATCGCATTCACCCAATCCGCGTCGCCTAGCGGTCGGTTTGGATCAAGCGAGGTTGGCGATGTTGCTGGCTGTCTTGCATCGTCACGCAGGAATTGCATGCTTTGATCAGGATGTTTTCTTGAACGCGGTGGGTGGCGTTCGGATCGCCGAGCCTGCGGCCGACTTGGCGGTGGTCCTGGCGGTGATTTCTTCGATGAAGAATAGACCGCTTGCAAAAGGACTGGCTGTATTTGGTGAGATTGGCTTGGCGGGTGAGATTCGACCGGCGCCGCGCGGCCAGGAGCGGCTGCGCGAAGCCGCAAAACTGGGTTTCGGTAAAATTTTGGCACCTAGCGGCAATCTCCCCAAAAAACCCATCGAAGGCCTTGAAATTATCGGGTTGGATCGTGTCGATCAGGCCTTAAGTGCCGCTTGGGGCTAAAGCGCTTTACTGGACCCTTCAATGCTTAGTTGGACGCGGTCTGCGGCCCTCAGGCCACTTCTCACGGCAGACTCTAAAGTTGCCGGATACCGAGGGTAACAATAGTCTCCTGCCAGGAAGATGTTTTTTGAAGGGTTCGAAGGGTGAGTGAAATTCATTTCCGTCTCGCTCAGCCTGGGTCGGTCGGGCGTACAGGTGAAGGTCGCTCTTTTCTCATTGATAGCCCGCCAAGTCTGCGCGATTGGTAGACCGGTTTGACGGTGCACCTGGTGGGCGATGTTGGCGCTTAGAGTTTCAGTATCTAAGTTAGCGTAGCGACCACGCGCGCTGACCACCACCGCCGCTACGTGAATTCCATTCTCGAAGCCGCGGTCGAAGAGCCACTGCCCGTAGGCGCCTTCGTTCGGCTCGTCTTTCAAGAGCAAGGGAGCACCATTGAGCTGGGGCAGGGCGCAGTCCCAGGCCAAATAAACAGTCGTAATTGACTGATAGTCGAACTGGTTTAGTCGTTGTGCGAGAGCGGCCTGGGCAGTGTCGAGTAGAACGGCCACGGCGTAAGGTGGAATTGCTAACACGATGTGATGCGCACTGATGTCGATCAAGCTTCGAACCGTATGACGGAGTTGCAGTTGACCACCGAGCTTCTGAAACGCTGCAAGTAGAGGTGTTACGAAATACTCTGTCAGATCATGGTTCGGAATGATGTAATCACTGGGATAAAGGGCCTTCGCGGATTGGTTTGCTGTTTCCCTCCGGCGGGTTGGTGCAGCACCCAAACTATCCTTCAGCACATTCACAAAAGTTTGAGCGCAGGCTCGGTCGATCCCTGTATTGAGCGCCGACACACAAAGAGGGTCCCATACTCTTGCGATGAGGTCAGCGGGCTGCTCAGTGGCTCGCAAAAGCGTGAGTACAGTGCTGCCGTCGAAGCCAAGGAAGTTCGCTCGTTTGAGGGTCGCCATAAAGCGCACAAAAGCCAACTTCTCCTTCAGCCCTAATCCCTTGGCCCTTAGTAGGCCAAGCGCAGTGCCGGCTTGAGGTAGCCAAGATAGCCAAGCGGATTCGTCGGCTCCAGATACCCTGCCAAAGCACAGGCTTACCGGGTTGCCTAGGTCGTCCGGAAGATTGGCGCGATTGTCAGGTCGATTATTAGGCCGATTATTAGGCCGATTATTAGCGCGACTTTTAGTATGATCGATTAGTGCTTGCGCTTGTTGCAAGAGAAAGGGAATCTGGCGATGGTTCGGCCTAAAGTCAGAAGTCCCTGTTGCCCGATCGTGCACGGTATCTGTTTGCCGGAATTCAGTCCGGGATGCCAGCGCCTCGCGTAAAACGTTCTGCGTTTCGGTATAGGCTCCTATCAAGAGATGTTGCCCGTTATCCAGCTTTCGCGCTTGCCCCAAAAGTGAGAGGCTGAGTCCGCGTGCTCGCCCACCTGCTTGTGGAGCCCCGTCGTACAAGGTCACGTTGTAGCCGAGCTTGGCCAGGCGATAAGCGGCACTCAGGCCCGCCCAGCCTGCGCCGACTACCGCTATCGCTCGGGCTGCCGATCTATTGTCAGGAGAATTGTTGTTGGGTGGTGCGGCGAGGTCATTCAAGGCGGCTCGATTCATGCTGTGGCGCTTGATGGCTAGTGTTACTCAGCACACTAGAGCCCAGGCAGAGGCAATGGCTTTGCTCGCACGAATGTTTTCCAAGCCAGCCAAAGCTTGCGGATCGGTGTCAGGGATGTCCTTTGATTCAGAACCTGATAGCCATCGCGCTCAATTTCTTGCAGCAAAGTGGAGTAAATTGCAGCCATCATTAAACCCGGTCTCTGGCTGCGACGATCCGCTTCCGGTAAAAGGCTATAGGCTTTTCGGTAGAGCTCGCGAGCGCGGTCGGTTTGAAATTGCATCAACGCCACAAAGCGCTCGGAATGCTTAGCGTTCAAGATCTCATGGGCGGGAACTTGAAATCGCTGCATTTCGTCGATGGGCAGGTAAATTCGTCCACGCCGCGCGTCTTCGCCAACGTCTCGAATGATATTGGTCATCTGAAATGCATGACCGAGTTGGCGCGCATATTCCAGTGTGGAGTCTTGAGTCTTACCAAAAATTTCGCTGGCCATTAATCCCACCACTCCGGCGACTCTCTCGCAGTACAACGCTAGTCCGGGGTAATCGAGATAGCGAGTCTGTTCGAGGTCCATTTCCATGCCATCTATCACTGCATGCATGTTTTTGGCGGTGATGTTGAATGGTTTTAAGCAGGGCTCCAGCGCCTTGGAGACCGGGTGATTGCCTTCTCCCTTGTACAGACGATGCACTTCGTCACGCCACCAGGCAATGCGCGCCCGCGCTACACCGGCGTCGGAAGGCTCATCTACCGCATCATCAACTTCTCTGCAAAAAGCATAGAGTGCTGTGATTGCCTCCCGACGGGCTTGAGGAAGGAAGAGAAAGCTGTAGTAAAAGCTCGAGCCGCTTCCTGCGGCCTTTTGCTGGCAATATTCTTGTGGACTCATTGTTTTTTGTTAGACGCTGGAATGGTCGCAAACGAAGTTGCTGTGAAGAATAGCCGAAGCAAATTCGGGATATCGGAAGGGCCGAGTTTGGGCCGACTCGAAAAGGGATCGAAATGGTTAGCGGCAAGCTTGTCGAGAATGCGTTGACCGCCGGCACAGATGGCGCGCAGCTCCAACCCCAGACGCAGAGGCACCATCTTGATCAAAGGGCGTCCGGCGTTAAGTAGGGACTCGGTCTGGCCATGAAATAGCTCGATGGCTTGACGCAGTGCTCGGCCTTGATCATCTTGCGGAATACGCTTGGTTTGGCTACTTCGCTCCAGAAGCGCTTCAACAGCCTCGCGATGTAAGCCGAATTTTTGGGCGCTGTCGAGAGGCAAATAGATGCGATTTTTTTGCCAATCGATCTCCATGTCCTGCAAGAAGTTGATCAATTGCAAGGCACTACAGATTTGGTTTGACTTTTCCAAGTGCTCAGGCGAAGTTAAGTGTTGACCACTTGCGGATGCGAAGAGCCCGAGGACAAGTTCGCCAACGGGATTGGCCGAGCCTTCGCAATATTTAAGAAGTTCATCGGTATTTTCATAGCGCTTTTTCTGAATATCCTGAGAAAATGCGGAAAGTAGGCGTGAAAAGCACTCGGGATTGAGCTTATGGGCCTGAATATACGGAATGACCTGAGTCACGATAGGGTGATTCGCCTGTCCATGTAGCGTCTTTTCGAGCCGTTCAAGTTCGCTTAGGCGCTCGTTGTTCGAGAGATCGCCTTCATCTGCAATATCGTCCGCATAGCGTGCGAAGCGGTAAATGGCCGCGTAGGCGGCACGTAAGCGATGAGGAACCAGCCATGAACCTACCGGGAAGTTTTCGTAGTGCGGGGTGGAGTCGAGCAAGGATATCAGTCGAGATAATTAAAAGCGGATTTTAGGCGCTTGCCAGAAAAGAGAGTTCGAAGTACATTAATGACTGACCAGTTAGTAATTGATGTTAGGAATGCTGTGCCGCACCAATCTACCGTCGAGAAGGCCGAATCCCAATCGGCGATCAATCAGACCGGGCGATGTATGACTAAATTGGCGAAAGTTGTGGGAATTGCTTCGCTCGCAACCGCGTTGGCGATCGGCCTCAGCGCTTGCGGCAAAGCGCCGCCAGCAGTGAAACAAGAAGCGCCGCGCCCAGTGCGTGTCATCGCAGTAGGTGTTGCCACGACGCCTGCTACTTCACTCACCATGTTGAGCCTACCCGGCGAAATACGTCCACGTATTGAAAGCCGCCTAGGCTTTCGGGTCGGCGGAAAATTGATGCAACGTCTATTGAATGTTGGCCAAAGCGTGAAAGCCGGACAAGTTATCGCCCGGCTAGACCCGCAAGATGCAGCTCCCGGCCTGGCCAGTGCACAAGCTCAATTAGAAGGTGCGCGCACGGATCTCAAAATCGCACAAATCGAACTCAAAAGAGTTGCGGATTTGGTTGAGAAAAACTTCGTTAGTAAAGCGCAGCTTGATCGCCAGCAAGCCACGGCGGACGCTTCGATTGCTCGACTTCATTCTGCCGAGGCGAGTTTGAAGCAGGCCAGAAATGCAGTGGATTTCCAGACCTTGGTGGCTGACGTCGATGGGGTCGTTACCGCCGTCGAGGCCGAAGTGGGACAAGTGCTCGCAGCCGGCACACCGGTTTATAGAGTAGCAAGGCTAAGCGAAAAAGAGTTATTGATCAATGTACCCGAGACAGAATTTGCAGCGGCCCGCAACGTCACACAATGGCAAGTGACACTACCCGCTCTAGGCCGTGAATTACAGGGCAAACTTCGCGAGATCACGCCGCTTGCCGATGCTGCCTCGCGCTCTTACGCGATGCGCATCACGCTTAGCGGTAATCTTGAGGGAGTGGAAATGGGCATGACCGCGAACGCACTGGCGAAGCGCGGCCCCGGCTTCAGTACGGCTGACGACGCGACACCTGGATCGAGTGCCGTCGCTGCGAGCGCCACCCCTTCAGGTGCCGTCCCGGCAGGCGCCATCCCCGCAGGTACCACCCCTTCAAATTCCATCCGCTCAAGCAGCTTACCGCCCAACGAGCTACCCAAACGTAGCGACCTCATCGCTTTGCCGCTTGGAGCAATTTTCAGCAAGGACTCGCAGCCGGGGGTGTGGGTGGTGAACGCCTCAGGCGCAGTGACTTTGATTCCGGTGGTCATCGCGTCCATGAACGAGGAATTAGTGTATGTTCGGGGCGGATTGAGTCCGGGTCAGAAAGTGGTTACCGCGGGCGCGAATTTGTTGAAACCGGGGCAAGTTGTGCGCATTGAGGCCTCGGTCAAATGAGTACTCCTCCAACGACGCAAGACGCCGCACCGAAGGCGTCTGAACAAGATTCGATAACCAGCCCGGGGGCGTCGCATTCAGTGGGAACTTATAACCTCTCAGCGTTAGTTCTGAGGTTTCCACAAATTACCTTGTTCTTTTTGCTTGCCGTGGCGATTGCAGGAACCGTGGCCTTTTTTAGTCTCGGTCAGCGTGAGGATCCAGATTTCACTTTTCGAGCGATGGTCATTCGGACCATTTATCCAGGTGCTACGACCGAGCAGGTCGATAGCCAAGTCACCGACAAGATTGAGCGCAAGCTTCAAGAAATTCCTTACTTCAAATCGACTCGCAGCTACTCCAAGCCGGGTGAGTCCCTGACTGTGTTGGAGCTGCTCGACTCGGCTCCCGCGAAAGAAGTTCAGGGCATCTGGTATCAAGTACGAAAAAAAATTGGTGATGTGCGGGGAACCTTACCCGCAGAAACCGTTGGGCCATTTTTCAATGACGAGTTTGGCGATGTGTTTGGATCTATTTACGCCTTCACGGGCGAGGGTTTCAGTTTAGAGGACCTACGCCAAAGAGTCGAAGCGGTACGGCAGGAAATTCTGCGTCTTCCCAACGTTCAAAAAGTAGAGCTTTTTGGTGTGCAGGACCAAAAAATATTCGTCGAATTGTCGCCCTCAACGCTGGCCAACCTCGGTACCGACGTACCCAAAATTGCCGAGCAGCTCCAGGCTCAAAACATCATCACCCCGAGCGGGAATTTTCAGAGCGCGACTCGGACAATTCCTTTGCGGGTCACTGGCCAATTCGATTCTGTAGAACAGGTCAAAGAACTCAAGATCAACATAAACGGGCGTGTGGTCAAGCTTGGAAATGCGGCACGAGTCTATCGCTCGACCATCGATCCCCCGGTGTACACCATGCGTTTTGGAGGTCAGCAAGCGATCGGCCTGGGGGTGTCGATGTTGAGTAGCGGAGACGTCTTGCGCCTTGGGGCCGATCTCGATGCCACCATGGCCCGTCTGAAGCGCGACATGCCCATTGGCCTAGAGTTTTCGAAGGTGTCAGATCAACCGAAGATCGTCCAAAACGCAGTCGGTTTATTTATGAGTTCTCTGCTGGAAGCGGTGGGCATTGTGCTCTTGGTGAGCTTCGTTAGTCTGGGCTTTCGTGCTGGGGCGGTGGTGGCTTTGACGATACCGCTTGTTTTGGCAGCAACCTTCGTGATGATGAAGATTTTCGGTATTGACCTTCATCGTATTTCGACAGGTGCCTTGGTGATCGCCTTAGGGTTACTGGTCGACGACGCCATGATTGCCATCGAAATGATGGCCCGCAAAATCGAAGAAGGCTTTGATCGCTTTCAGGCCGCGACGTTTGCGTACAGCAGCACCGCCTTTCCGATGCTCACGGGAACGCTAATTACCGCTGCAGGATTTCTGCCGATTGCGACCGCGAAGTCGGCGACCGGCGAATACACCTTCGCGATTTTCGCGGTGGTCACGATTGCGCTGTTGGTTTCTTGGGTCGCGGCTGTTGCAGCTACGCCGTTCATTGGCTTTTACATTTTAAAGGCAAAGGTTGGCGCAGAACATCACGAAGTCTTCGATACAAGGTTTTATCGGGCACTGCGGCGGTTAATTGAAACCTGCATGCGACACAAATGGCTGACCATTGCCGCGACCGTTGGTGCTTTTGTGCTGGGTGGTATTGGTATGGGGTTCACGGAGAAGCAATTTTTCCCATCCTCGGATCGTGCCGAAATTTTGGTGGAAATGTGGTTGCCTGAGGGTTCAAGCTATCAGGCCAGTGAGAATGAAGCCAAGCGGATGGAGAAATTTCTTGCCAAGGACGACGATATATCTACGTTCGTGGCCTACGTAGGCAATGGCTCGCCGCGCTATTACCTATCGCTTGATCAGCAGCTTTTTCGTCCTAACTTCGTCCAGTTTGTGATCCTGACTAAGGACGTGCCAGGACGAGATCGAGCCATTAAGCGCCTCCGTGTGATTCTCGATAAAGAGTTCGTCGGCATCCGCGCTCGTGCTTTCCGCACGCCTTTAGGCCCTCCTGTAGCCTATCCCATTCAGTTCCGGGTGACTGGGGCTGAAATACCCCAGCTTAAGAAAATTGGCGAGGCCGTCGCCAAGGTGGTCGCAGCCGATTCGGGTACTTTGGATACTCATGCAGATTGGGGAGATCAAACCCTGGCCTTGCGCGTGGATGTCGATCAAAGCAAAGCCAGAGCACTTGGGCTGACGACTGCTCAAGTCTCGCGCGCTCTGGGTGCATCAATCTCTGGTTCGACCATTGGCACCTTCCGCGAGAAAGATCAATTGATTGACGTGGTTTTGCGTGCGCCCGCGGGAGAGCGGGCATCGATTGCTCAGTTATCGAGTCTGCAGATCCAGACTCCACTCGGCAAGTCGGTGCCCGTTTCCCAGGTTGCGACGATTTCAGAGGTTATGGAAGAGCCGATTCTGTGGCGTCGTAGTCGCGTGCCCGTTCTGACTGTACGCGCCGATATCCAGGACGGACTGCAGGCACCCGATGTCGCTTTGCGCATCGACCCCAAGCTTGATGAGATTCGGCAAACTTTGCCTCCCGGTTATCGTGTCGAGGTGACCGGCCCGGCGGAGGACAACGCGAAGGCGCAGCAATCGATTGGTGCAGGTATGCCGATGACTTTAGTGATTGTATTGGCTTTACTCATGCTTCAGCTCAGGAAGTTCTCTTTGACCGCAATGGTGCTTTTGACAGCGCCACTGGGGATCGTTGGTGTCGCCGCCGCCTTGCTGGCCTCGGGCCGACCCTTCGGTTTCGTGGCGATGTTGGGCGCGATTGCACTCGGTGGGATGATCATGCGCAATACCGTGATCTTGGTCGAGCAAATTCGTCAAGACATTGCGTCTGGGCATTCGGTCTGGGAAGCGGTGCGGGAATCGGCTGTTCGGCGCTTCAGACCGATCACTCTGACCGCGGCGGCGGCCGTTCTAGCGATGATTCCATTGTCTCGTGATGTGCTGTGGGGGCCAATGGCTTTTTCAATCATGGGTGGCCTGATTGTCGCCACGATTTTGACCCTACTTTTCGTGCCAGCGCTCTACGTCGCATGGTACCGAATCAAACCTGCAAGCCTAGGCATGTAGCTTCAGTCTATAATGTCGGGTTTACGCGGCCGTGGCGAAATTGGTAGACGCAACAGGTTTAGGTCCTGTCGGTGGTAACACTGTGGAGGTTCGATTCCTCTCGGCCGCACCAATTTATTCCAGTGAGCGCATTGTTTTCTTAAGTATTGGGTTTTCTTGCGATTCGTCGAAGATAAACCTGATGGTCTAAAAGCGATGCTCGGCATTGGGGCTTGAATCCCGGGCATTAGTCCCCCATCTCCTACCAATCAACTGACTGTTATGGCAACTCAATTAGAAGTGGTTAACGCGCTTGAGCGCAAATTGGCATTGACAATCTCGCTCGCCGATATCGAGAAAGACGTTTCCGCACGTCTTCAAAAGCTGAGCCGGGAGGTCAAAATGTCGGGCTTTCGTCCCGGTAAAGTTCCGATGAAAATGGTCGCACAGTCTTACGGCGCCCAGGTGCAATCGGAAGTCATGGGTGACGCCGTTTCCAAGGCATTTACCGATGCAGTCGCTGAGCATAAGCTCAAGGTGGCAGGTCAACCCAACGTTGATAATGGCGAAGGGGCTCCCGAAGGTCAAGTTGCCTTCGTGGCCAAGTTCGAAGTCTATCCAGAGTTCACGGTAGCTCCGGCGAGTAGCTTAGAAGTTGAACGCTCGTCCTGCGTCGTAAGCGATGCTGAGGTGGATAAAACCCTTGAAGTGTTGCGCAAGCAACGCGTGAACTGGGTCGATGCTGGCCGCAACTCGCAAGACGGCGATCGTGTCACGATGGATTTCGTAGGCACCCTGGATGGTGTGGAGTTCGCAGGCGGAAAGGCTGACGATTTTCCTTTTGTGCTCGGCGAAGGACGTATGCTGCCCGATTTCGAGACAGGCGTGAAAGGTGCACCTGCGGGTGAATCACGTGGTTTTGACGTGCGTTTCCCGGAAGATTACGGCTCCAAAGATTTGGCCGGAAAATCTGCTCGCTTTGTGGTGAAAGTTAAAAAAGTGGAAGCCCCTACATTGCCAGAGATCGATGCGGACTTTGCCAAGCAACTCGGCGTTGCCGACGGTGATTTAGCGAAGATGCGCGCTGATATTCGCGGTAATTTAGAGCGTGAAGTAGGTCAGCGCGTGCGTTCGCGTAACAAGAACAATGTGATGGATAGCTTACCCGCTTTGGCGAGTTTCGAGCTTCCAAGAGTCCTGGTGAGTGGCGAGAGCGAAGCCTTGGCTGAGCGCGCAAAGGCTGACTTCGCCCAACGCGGCATGGATGTAAAGAGCATGCCTATTCCGCCAGACGCCTTTACAGAAAGTGCTGAAAAGCGGGTCCGCTTAGGACTTTTGGTCTCAGAAATTGTGCAGGCGAATAAGCTTCAGGCCAAGCCCGATCAAATTCGTAAACAGATCGAGGAATTTGCCTCTGCCTACGAAAACCCAGCCGAATTGATGCGCTATTACTTCAGCAATAAAGAGCAATTGGCCCAAGTTGAAGCCATTGTTGTGGAGCAAAACGTCGTGGATTGGGTCTACGGTCAGGCCAAAGTGACCGATAAAGCGGTTGCATTTGACGAATTGATGGCTCAGCAGTAATTTTGAACTCATGTTAATCCGGTCCACGCCGGACTAATTGCATGAGTTTTTCTTAAAGGATTTGACGATGACACGAAACAGCTTGCTTGAAGACTTGGTCAATGCACACCTTGCAGGTGGCCACGGTGGCTTGCCAGGTTCTGCAATGGCTAGTCAGCCAGATACCCAAGGTCTCGGCATGGTCCCGATCGTGATCGAATCCAGCGGTCGGGGAGAGCGCGCCTACGATATTTATTCCCGTCTCTTGCGTGAACGGGTGATTTTCCTGGTGGGTCCAGTCATGGATCAGAGCGCTAACCTGGTTGTTGCTCAGCTTCTGTTTTTGGAGTCCGAGAACCCAGATAAAGACGTCTCGTTTTATATCAATTCTCCAGGCGGTTCGGTTTCTGCAGGGCTATCCATTTACGACACGATGCATTTTGTGAAGCCAGAAGTCAGCACGCTTTGTCTGGGCTTCGCCGCAAGCATGGGTGCGTTCTTGTTAGCCGCAGGTGCCAAAGGAAAGCGCTTTTCTTTGCCAAATTCCCGGGTCATGATTCACCAACCCTCCGGTGGAGCCCAGGGCCAAGCTACGGATATCGAAATTCAGGCCAAAGAAATTCTCTATTTGCGCGAGCGCTTGAATCGCCTTTTAGCCGAAAACACCGGTCAGCCGCTTGAGAAAATTGTGCTTGATACTGAGCGCGACAATTTCATGTCTGCGGACGATGCGGTCACTTATGGTTTAATTGATAAAGTAATGACCAAGCGGTAAGAGAATTACGATCAACCGAGGGCTAGGGTTTCGACCCTCGCCTGGACCGAAAAAACCACGGTAAAAACACTCAATGGCTGACAAAAAAGGCTCAAGCGAAAAGCTTCTCTACTGTTCTTTTTGCGGCAAGAGCCAGCACGAAGTCAGAAAACTGATTGCAGGACCCTCGGTATTCATTTGCGATGAATGCATCGAGCTTTGCAACGACATCATTCGAGATGAAACCCAAACCGATACGCCGGGCCTTGGTGGTTCAGCGAAGGCAGGTGGCTTGCCTGCGCCGGCCGAGATTTGCGGCATTCTTGACCAGTATGTGATCGGACAGGAAGCCGCTAAGCGCTCGCTTGCAGTGGCGGTATATAACCACTACAAACGCCTTCGCCATCGCGCGAAGAAGGACGACATTGAGTTGTCCAAGAGTAATATTTTGCTGATCGGCCCCACCGGTTCCGGTAAAACCTTGCTAGCGCAAACCCTGGCTCGTCTCTTAGACGTGCCCTTCGTAATCGCCGATGCAACCACGTTGACAGAAGCGGGTTACGTGGGCGAAGACGTCGAGAACATTATTCAAAAGTTGCTACAAAACTGCAACTACGAAGTTGAGAAGGCACAAAACGGTATTGTTTACATCGACGAAATCGATAAGATTTCCCGCAAATCGGACAATCCCTCGATCACTCGCGATGTATCCGGTGAAGGTGTCCAGCAAGCCCTACTGAAGCTTATAGAAGGCACGGTGGCTTCCGTGCCTCCTCAGGGCGGACGCAAACATCCCAATCAAGACTTCGTGCAAATCGATACGACTAATATTTTGTTCATTTGCGGTGGGGCATTTGACGGGCTCGAGAAAGTCATTCGCAATCGTTCTGAAAAGTCGGGCATTGGCTTCGGTGCTGAGGTTCGGACTCAGAAAGAAAAAATGGTCGGTGATGTGCTACGTACCGCTGAGCCAGAAGACCTCATCAAGTTTGGCCTGATTCCCGAGTTAGTGGGACGCCTACCTGTCTTAGCCACGCTAGACGAACTTAATGAAGAAGCGTTGATTCGTATTCTCACCGAGCCTAAAAATGCTCTGGTGAAGCAGTATCAGAAACTGCTCGCCATGGAAGGCGCGGACTTAGAGATTCGCCCCGAAGCTTTAAATGCAATTGCTCGCCGTGCGATTAAGCGTAAAACGGGCGCTCGTGGCCTACGCTCCATTCTTGAGCATGCTTTGCTCGATACCATGTTTGACCTACCCAGCTTGACGAATGTTGAGAAGGTGGTGATTGATGAGCGTGCGATTGAAGGCGAAGGTAAGCCTCTGATGATTTACGCTGAGACCCCAAAAGTCTCTGGGCAGAATTAGCGCAAGGCATAGTGAGCCGAAGGGCAGTGTTTAAGTTCGGCGTGGAGATCTTATGCATGCTCGGCAAGAACCCTGCCGTGAGTAGTGAAGCTGTTTTTGCAACGATTTTCGTGTCCGTTTAACCGTCATTCGTCGACTAGAGGGCCTGTTTGTAACAGGCCCTTGTCTTTTTGTCGTATGCTCGACAGTGAGGCATCGATGTACAAACCTGAAATTGTTCATCGAGAACACGAAAAGCAGATCACAATAATAGGGCTTGAATTTCGTCTTTGTGCGCCCACATGGAGATTTGAATCGGCACACTAGTGTCTTGGAGAAATATATGACTGACGCAGCCTCATCCCCAAAACCCGAAATTAGTTCGGGCCCGCAACGTCTGCCTTTGCTTCCGCTGCGCGACGTAGTGGTGTTTCCGCACATGGTGATACCGCTTTTTGTTGGACGTCCTAAATCCATTAAGGCTTTAGAAGCTGCCATGGAAGTTGGCAAGAGCATCATGCTGGTGGCTCAAAAGAACGCTCAAAAAGACGACCCCGGTCTAGATGATGTCTATCAGGTCGGTTGCGTGTCCAATATTTTACAAATGCTCAAGCTCCCAGACGGTACGGTGAAAGTGCTAGTTGAGGGTGTGCAGCGTGGCCGAGTGCTGTCAGTACGCGATGAAGAGTCGCATTTTTCTTGCGAGCATGAGCTCATCGCGACGGAAGAGGTTGCCAACCAAGAGATCGAGGCGATGCGCCGCGCGATCCTCACTCAGTTTGATCAATACGTCAAACTCAACAAGAAGATCCCCCCTGAAATCTTGGCCTCCTTGAATGGTTTTGATGACGGCGGTCGTTTGGCCGATACCGTTGCTGCACATTTACCGATCAAGATCGATCAAAAACAAAGCATCCTTGAGCGTTTACCGGTCGGTGAGCGTCTTGAAAAATTGCTTGCATTGATTGAGAGTGAACTCGATATCCTTCAAGTGGAAAAGCGCATCCGTGGTCGCGTCAAGCGTCAAATGGAGAAGAGCCAGCGCGAGTACTATTTGAACGAGCAGGTGAAAGCGATTCAGAAAGAATTAGGCGATGGCGAAGAGGGCGGTGAACTTGACGAATTGGCCAAGAAGATCAAAGACGCCAAGATGCATAAGGATGCACTCAAGAAGGCCGAATCCGAATTCAAAAAATTGAAAATGATGTCCCCTCAGTCGGCTGAGTCGACCGTGGTGCGCAACTACATCGATGTATTGGTGAATTTGCCGTGGAAAAAGAAGAGCAAGATCAACAATGATCTTGCTAACGCGCAACGGGTGCTGGACGAGGATCATTTTGGTCTGGATAAAGTCAAGGAACGCATTCTTGAGTATCTTGCCGTTCAACAAAGGGTCGACAAGGTGAAGTCACCCATCTTGTGCTTGGTGGGCCCTCCTGGCGTTGGTAAGACCTCGCTCGGTCAGTCCATCGCTAAGGCTACCAATCGCAAGTACATTCGCATG
Source organism: Betaproteobacteria bacterium (assembly GCA_031421635.1). Lineage (GTDB taxonomy): Bacteria > Pseudomonadota > Gammaproteobacteria > Burkholderiales > Burkholderiaceae_E > JAPOKJ01. The sequence continues at coordinate 31,536 of JANOPA010000147.1, forward strand.
GCCTTAGGCGGCGTGCGTGACGAGGCTGAGATTCGCGGCCATCGCCGCACTTACATTGGCTCAATGCCTGGCAAGATTTTGCAAAACCTGTCTAAGGCGGGTGTCCGTAACCCACTATTCTTGCTCGATGAAGTCGATAAAATCGGAATGGATTTCCGAGGAGATCCTTCGTCCGCTTTGTTAGAGGTATTAGATCCGGAACAAAACAGTACTTTCGTGGATCATTATGTGGAGGTCGAGTACGACCTCTCAGATGTGATGTTTGTTGCGACCGCCAACACCTTGAACATTCCACCAGCGCTCCTCGATCGTCTTGAGGTGATTCGACTGTCGGGCTACACCGAAGACGAAAAAATCAATATTTCGATGAAGTACTTGTTGCCGAAACAGATCAAAAACAATGGTCTTAAAGTTACCGAGATCGAAGTGAAGGAAGAGGCCATACAAGACATCATTCGTTACTACACGCGTGAGGCTGGGGTGCGTTCCTTGGAGCGTGAAATCAGTAAGATTTGCCGTAAAACGGTGAAGAGCTTGTTGATGGATAAGAAGGGTACCAAGGTGGTCGTGGGCTCCAGCAATCTCGACAAGTTTTTAGGCGTGCGTCGCTTCAACTTCGGCATGGCTGAAAAAGAAAATCAAGTAGGGCAGGTGACTGGTCTGGCTTGGACCGAAGTGGGCGGTGAATTGCTCACGATCGAGGCCGTGGCGATTCCTGGTAAAGGCAAAACGACGTTCACCGGCAAGCTCGGCGATGTCATGCAAGAGTCGATCAAGGCTGCCATGACCGTGGTGCGACGTCGCGCGCAAAGGCTTGGCGTACGTGGTGACTTTCATGAGAAGCAGGATATTCATATTCATGTCCCCGAAGGCGCCACGCCTAAGGATGGTCCGAGTGCGGGAGTGGCCATGACGACTGCACTGGTGTCCGTGCTCACCGGTATTCCTGTGCGAAGTGACGTCGCAATGACCGGTGAGATCACGCTGCGTGGAGAGGTTTTGCCGATTGGTGGTCTGAAAGAAAAACTGCTCGCGGCGCATCGCGGTCAGATCAAGGTTGCAATCATTCCCGAAGAAAATGCTAAGGATCTTGCGGACATCCCAGACAACGTGAAGAACGCCATTGAAATTATTCCAGTGAAGTGGATTGATCGTGTGCTTGAAATCGCCTTGGAACGCGCTCCACAAGCGCTGGCCGATGCTGATTTTGCGGCGACGCTTGCAGCCGCGGCCGCTGCACCCGCGGCTGCCTCGGGTGCCGATGGTGGCATCATGAAGCATTGATTTAACAATTTTTAGTAGTCGCTTGGCGCTTCGTGGAAATGTGAGCTAAAGCGCGCCAGAAAGCCTTTCGAGTTCGCTGAGTTTCATCTCCGGGAATCTCGAAAGGCTCTTTTTTTTAGGTCGTAGTAAACTCTCTCCCCTGCTCGAAATTCTGTCATTTAGAACACGATTCGGGCGTTATCATGGGCACTTCGCTCGCTGGAGTCGAATGCAAAACTCTCGCCTCGTAGCCAATGGGTTAGGGCATCATAAAATTTTAAGATTTCGAGGCATGAAGTGAATAAATCTGAGCTCATTGATCACATCGCTAAGCAAGCTGATATTTCTAAGGCCGCGTCAGGTCGCGCGTTAGAAGCGATTATTGGCGCTGTGCGTCAACAATTAAAAAAGGGTAACGATGTCACACTAGTGGGTTTTGGTACGTTTGCAGTGGGAAAGCGTGCGGCCCGCACTGGACGTAATCCTCGTACCGGAGCCGCGATCAAGATCAAGGCCGCCAAGGTTCCAAAATTCCGACCAGGCAAGGCTCTGAAAGATGCCATCAATTAATGGCTATTGTTATTTTTCGTTCGCATCTCATTAGTATCTTATTTGTTTCTGATATATACTAGTCGGCTAGCTTGCTTTGGGTGCTTAGCTCAGTTGGTAGAGCGGCGCCCTTACAAGGCGTAGGTCAGGAGTTCGAGCCTCTTAGCACCCACCAAAGCATATGTGTAGCAAGAACATTTTTTAAGAAAACTGTTTTGAAGAAGAAACGTGTAGTTCAACTTTTAGGTTAGTGAAGCTCTAGATTTCACGGCCTGTGGTTTTAGCAATAAGCCAATACTGGAGTGGTAGTTCAGTTGGTTAGAATACCGGCCTGTCACGCCGGGGGTCGCGGGTTCGAGTCCCGTCCACTCCGCCAACATTAAAGCCCCGACTTGTCGGGGCTTTTTCTTTATGTGTTTTATTGTGGTCGCGAATTCCTTGAGTGGATCGCGCTTCTCTGAACTTCGATATAGGAGATTAATTTCTTAAGTGTAGGCGAGCACTTAAGAAATTACTTTAAAATAGTGGGTTAGGCAAAAAGGCTTTGATCCGTTGATGCCAGTGTTCTTCACTACTTGTTTTATTCTGCCCGCTCTGGAGCATTAATGTTTGATTCGATTCGTAAGCACCAAAGAGTTCTGCAAGGCTTGTTGCTGCTCTTTATTTTCCCGGCTTTCGCATTTTTTGGAATTTCTGGCTACGACCGCTTTCTGTCTGATGATGGGTCCGAGATCGCTAAGGTGGGCGATGCAAAAGTGACGAAGCAAGAGTTTGAACAAGCACAGGCGCGGCAGATGGATCAAATCCGCCGGGTTCTTGGTGATCAAGCGGACCCCAAGATGCTTGATACTGAGCAAAGTCGTAAAGAAATTCTCGACTCTTTAATTACCCAAAAGGCGCTGGCTGTTGAGTCGGCGCGTCGCAAGATTGCCGTTACTGACGGCCAAGTGCGCGAGGCGATTAACGCGATTGATGGTTTAAAGAAGCCTGACGGTAGCTTTGACATCGAGCGCTATCGCAATGCCTTAGCTGCCCAAAACAAATCCGAGGCCACATTCGAGGCTGAAGTAAGGCGTGACCTTGCGCTGCAAGTGCTGCCGACTTCAATTGCGGCGACAAGTTTTATTTCCAAGGCATCTCTGAGCCGTCTCGCTGGTTTACTCGAGGAGCAACGCGAAATCAAAATTCTTAAAGTTAAGGTTGAAGATTTCATCAGCAAAGCTCAACCCAACGATGAACAACTCAAGAAGTATTACAACGACAATCTAAAGAAGTTCGAACAGCCCGAGCAAGCGAAGGTCGAGTATCTGGTGCTCTCGAAGGAAGCGATTGCGGCAACAATTACGCTGAACCCCGAGGACGTCAAAACCTACTACGAGCAAAACAAAGCGAAGTACACTAAGAAGGAAGAGCGCAAGGCGAGCCACGTTCTCATTATCTCCGACAAGTCCGCTAAACCGGAGGCTAAGGCCGCCGCCAAGGCAAAGGCTGAGGATGTACTCAAGCGCGTCAAGGCGGGCGGCGATTTCGCAGCGATCGCCAAAGCGGAATCGCAGGATCCGGGGTCGGCTGCCAACGGTGGAGAGCTCGGCTTCTTTGAACGGGATGCGATGGTGAAGCCTTTTTCTGACGCTGCTTGGGCCTTAGCAAAAGAGGGCGAAATCAGTAATGTCGTAGAAAGTGATTTTGGTTTCCACGTGATTAAGCTCACGGGCATCAAAGGCGGAGGTTCCCGTACCTTGGACGAAGTGAAGCCAGAAATAGAAATCGAAATCAAGGCGCAGCAAGCGGCGAAGAAATTTACCGAGTTAGCAGAAGGTTTTACGAATGGCGTCTATGAGCAAGCGGACTCTTATGGGCCAACTGCTGAAAAGTACAAGCTGAAAGTTCAAACCGCTGAAGGTGTAACACGCACGATTGGTGGCAAAGTACAGCCAGGCTCTCCCTTAGCCAACCAGAAGCTCTTGTCTACATTATTTTCAGCAGATTCAATTAGCAAGAAGCGCAACACCGAAGCCATTGAAGTAGGTGGCGGCAATTTAGTGTCAGCGCGCATCGTGGAATACCAGGCCGCGAAAACCAAGCCCTTAAATGAGGTGGAGGTGGAAGCTCGCTCTCAGTATGGTGCCGCTGAAGCACAGCGCTTGGCTGTCGTCGCTGGTAAGGAAAAAATTAAGGCTTTGCAGGCGGCTGCGAGTGACGCGGGCTTCGCCCCGGAAAAACTGTTAGTCTCGCGCAGCAATCCTCAAGGCTTACCGCTCTCCGCCGTAGAGGCTATCTTTGCGACTTCAACCGCAAAGCTGCCGGCCTACACGGGCGTTGAGGTTGGTTCGCAGGGTTATCAGGTCATTGAAATTTCGAGAATCGCTACACCGAAGGCCGAAGAAGTGAAGGCCAAAGAGGCTCTTTATCTGAATCAGTTCGCTCAAACCGCGGCGCAGCAGTCAATTGCGGATTATCTTGATGCCCTAAAAGCCCGCACCACAATCAGCACTCAGCCTGAGAAAATGGCGCCTAAGAGAGAAAATAACTAGGTGAGCTTCGGCAGGCCTAGTACACTTTTAGCGCAAAGGCGTATGGCTTGTTCTAGGCTTTGATTTCGACTGTCGGGATCCAGTAACTGGGTGTCAAAACTCCACTCTAGCGGCCGGGCATCTTCAAAGTTTTTGAAGTTGCGACGAATAGAGCGGTCGTAGGCCGGGTCGTAGTGAAACGCTAGCAAGTCTGCCACGAGGGCATCCCACTGGCCAAGTTTGGTCATCGCTTTCCAGGCGTTTATCTTGTCGTGCCCATGGAGCGCGCTCAATGCGTCCAAGCGAGTGTTGAGGGAGCTTTCTTTATCCAGGAAGTGCGGATATTGGAGTTTGAGTAAGCCGACCCGAGTGTCGAGACTTGCGAAAAGATCAATACAGATGCTACTACGCATTTTCTCGATGAGTTTTTCGGGAACCTGGCATTGACCGATCTTTTTGGATTCTGATTCCACGTACACAGGAAGGTCAAAATCAAAGCGCATGAGTTCTTCCCATACTAAGCTTTCGAATCGTTTCTGAGAAGGCTGTACGTCACCGGGCGTAAGTCCTAGGACCGATCCCTTGTGCTGCGCAATCTCCTCCAGATCAAGAACCTGAGCGCCCAGCGACTTGAGGGCCTGCAGGACTAAGCTTTTACCACTTCCCGTGCGCCCGACAATGACCTTGTACTGAAAACGATCTGCGATCAGATCTAGTTGATCGATGATTTCGCGGCGGTAGGCCCGGTACCCTCCGTCGATGATGGCTACTGAATAACCAATGCGACTCAACACAGTGGCCAATGCGGATGAGCGATTACCACCGCGCCAGCAATAGACCAGCACTTTGTCTTGGCGCTTGAGATCATTTAAATGAGTATCGAGAATATTAGCGATATTTCGCGCCACGAGGGCTGCACCGACTTTCTTGGCTTCGAAGGAGGAGACTTGCTTATCGAGCGTGCCGATGCGGATCCGCTCCTCATCATCGAGAACGGGATAGTTCACTGAATTGGGGAAGCGATCCAGGGCAAACTCGCTCGGACTGCGTACATCGATGACTAGGGAAAAGCTATTGGCTTTTTCAAGCGCAGCGGCGGCACTCAGCGAAGAGAAATCTTTCATGCCGTGGATTGTAGGCGAAGCTACAATAGCGAAGCGCCTCCAACTCGTCGCTCGAACGCTTTTGACTTGAAAGTTGTTTGAATGAACCCATCTATTTGCTATCTCTGATTATTTCTGATTGGATCTTTCGTCCTTATGATTGTCTTCAACCTCGCCTGTGCGCAGCAACATCTCTTCGAGGGATGGTTTGCCTCGTCCGATGAATTCGATTCACAGCGTACCCGAGGCTTGGTTGAGTGCCCCGCTTGTGGTAACAAGGAGATCGATAAGAGACTGTCGGCACCCCGGCTTAATTTCGGAGCCTCTGCCCCTGCAACTGCTTCTGCCCCAAGTGCTTCAGTACCGCCTCCGCCGAACGCTAGTGCTCTCGCGTCGTCCGCTGCAAGGATGGTCATGGCGCACGATGAACGCAGTCTAGCTGTCGTGGAGCAGGTCCAGAATATGTGGATGGAAATGGCGAAGCAGGTCATTGCCAACACTGAAGATGTTGGCACGAGTTTCGCTGAAGAAGCGCGAAGAATTCATTACCGCGAGGCCCCTGAAAGAGGCATTCGAGGGCAAGCCACTGCTGATGAAGCGGAAAGCTTGCGTGATGAAGGCATTGCAGTGGCCAGCCTTCATTTGCCTGAGGCGCTAAAGGGGCCGCTCCAATAAACCGCCGTTCCAATAAGGTTTGGAACGAACTTTAGCTCAGCGCCTCTCGTATTGCTGCGCACCAAACAGCACGGCCTTGGCTTTGTCGTCCAACAGAGGTTTGCGGCGATCCGCGAGGATCAGCACGGCGCGTTTGGCGGCAGGGCGCGCCTCAATGGATTCGTACCAACGCTTAACATTCGGAAAATCGTCTAGCGAAAGACCATGATTGGCATGGGAGCGAATCCAGGGCCAGCAGGCTATGTCGGCAATGGTGTAATCGATGCCCGTCATGAAGGCTCCGGACTTACTAAGCTGCTTGTCTAGAACTCCGTACAAACGCTTGGCTTCATTGGTGTAGCGATCAATAGCATATTCAATTTTTTCGGGGGCATAGTTTCGGAAGTGATGCGCCTGTCCCAGCATCGGGCCAAGGCCGCCCATTTGCCACATCAGCCACTGTAGGCATTCATACTTGGCCTTCACGCTCCTCGGCATAAAGCGACCAGACTTACCCGCCAGGTAAAGCAAAATTGCACCCGACTCCATTACGCTGATCGATTTACCGTCGGGGCCATTGTGATCAATGATGGCCGGGATGCGGTTATTTGGACTTATGGCTAAGAACTCGGGCTTAAATTGATCCCCCGCACCAATGTCCACCGCGTGAACCGCATAAGGCAAGGCGCATTCCTCCAACATAAGATGCACTTTATGCCCATTGGGCGTTGCCCAGCTATACAGGTCGATCACTACTCTCTCCGATTTGAATTTGGTATTCCGTGTCGCGTTCCGTGCCGCATTAAATAGCCTACAGCGTTTGAGAACACCTTTTATGCGCCACGCGTGATGGGCATATGAATCTGCTCCATTCCACCTGGTAATTTTAATTGCTTGGCGAGCTCAAGTTTGGCAATGGAGACGCGATGAACTTCGTCGGGGCCGTCCGCCAGCCTTAGGGTGCGGGTATGGGAATAGAGCGCAGCCAGAGGGAAATCCTGGCTTACTCCGGCGCCACCGTGCGCTTGTATCGCCCAATCGACGATCTGACAAGCCATGACCGGTCCAATCACCTTGATCATGGCGATTTCTGCTTTCGCGACCTTATTGCCCACGGTGTCCATCATATAGGCGGCCTTCAGCGTGAGCAGCCGGGCCTGATCGATCATGATGCGGGCGTCGGCAATGCGCTCATGCCACACGCTTTGCGCAGAGAGTGGCTTGCCAAAGGCAACTCGAGAATTAAGGCGTTTACACATCAATTCGAGCGCACGTTCGGCAATACCGATGGTGCGCATGCAATGATGAATGCGCCCTGGACCAAGTCGGCCCTGAGCGATTTCGAAGCCGCGACCCTCGCCCAATAAAATATTGGTGATCGGAACTCTAACGTTCTCGAACAGCACTTCGCAGTGACCATGAGGAGCATCGTCATAGCCGAACACGCTGAGAGGACGAACAATGGTAATGCCGGGCGTGTCGCGTGGAACAACGATCATGGATTGCTGTTCATGCTTGCCAGATTCAGGGTTGGTTTTGCCCATAAAAATGTATACTTTGGCGCGTGGATCTCCAGCGCCAGAGCTCCACCATTTTCGCCCATTAATGATGTAGTCGTCTCCTTGGCGCTCGATACTCGATTGAATGTTGGTTGCATCGGAGGATGCCACGTCGGGCTCAGTCATTGCAAACACAGAACGAATCTCCCCGCGTAGCAGAGGGTCGAGCCAAGTGCGCTTGATCTCTTCGGTCGCATAGCGCTCAAGCGTCTCCATGTTGCCCGTGTCGGGGGCCGAACAATTGAAGACCTCGGGAGCCCAGGGCACACGACCCATGATTTCGCAAAGCGGGGCGTAGTCGAGGTTGCTGAGGCCCTCGGGCACGCGAGTGGATTCGGGCAGAAACAAATTCCAAAGACCGGCTTCGCGGGCCAATGGTTTTAGCTGTTCGATAATTTTAGTGGGAACCCAGGGATTTCCGGCCTTGCGATTGGTATCTATTTCTTCGTGATAGACATGATCGTTCGGGTAAATATGTTGCTCGAAAAATGCTAGCAGTCGAGCGCGCAACTCGTTACATCGGTCTGAATACTGGAAATCCATGATGTCGCTCCTTAGAGAGATTGCTTCCGTAGGTTTCTGAGCTTACTTGACTCTTTGGGCCACGGCCCAGCCCATCTCAGCCAGAAGTTTGGCTCGCTCGCCAGAGTCACGGGCTTGCGCGTTTGAGGCCGTTCCATCGACCACCCGTTTCATAATGCCTTGCAAAATTCCCGCTAACCGAAACAGGTTGTAGGCCATATAGAAATCCCAGTTTTCCTGTGGAACTTCGCGCCCGGACCGGGACGCGTAAAGGGCGATGTACTCGGACTCGCTCGGAATACCGAGAGCTTTGAGATCCAGGCCGGCAATGCCGCGAAATGCGCCTGGTGGAATGTGGTAACTCATGCAATGGTAGGAAAAGTCCGCCATAGGATGGCCAAGCGTGGAAAGCTCCCAATCGAGCACGGCACGGACTTTCGGCTCTTTGGCATCGAAGATCATGTTATCGAGGCGATAATCGCCATGCACAATCGTGGTGTCATCACCGCTCGGAATATGTTGCGGAAGCCATTCGATCAAGCGTTTCATCGACTCAATCGGTTCAGTTTCGCTAATTTGATATTGCTTCGTCCAGCGGTTGATCTGGCGCGAAAAATAATTGCCGGGCTTACCGAAGTCCGCAAGTCCAGCCGCTCGATAGTCGACACGATGGAGCGCAGCAATGACACGGTTCATTTCGTCGTAAATCGCGGCACGCTCAGCATTGGAATGTCCCGCTAGGCCCTGATCCCAAAGGACTCGACCCTCGACGCAATCCATGATGTAGAAAGCACGGCCGATCACTGCTTCGTCTTCGCAAAGACAATACATCTTGGAGACCGGTACATCGCTGCCTGCAAGGGCCGACTGGACCTTGTACTCTCGTTCAATGGCATGTGCAGAAGGCAAGAGCTTGGCAATCGGGCCAGGCTTCGAGCGCATCACATAATTCTTCTTAGGGGTGGTTAGTTTAAAGGTCGGGTTAGATTGTCCGCCTTTGAATTGTTCCACCGTGACCGGACCCTGAAAGCCCTCGACGTGTTGTTTAAGGTAGGACTCTAAGACACCAAGATCAAAGCGTTGCTTCTCCGCCACTGCCATCGTTCCGATGTTGTGTGCGTTGATATCCGTAGAGGCGCCGGACGTACCGGTATTGGGTTCATTGACCATATAAAAACCTTACTCCTGTGGCCTGCATTGTCGCTCACGACCCAGGTTTTTGCCTGGTCGCATCCTAATCTTTAATCGCCTTAGTCGCTTTGCGACAAATTTAAGCCGAGCAAGGCGCGTCGCTTGAGCCAAGCCGGCGGGCGATAGCGCGGATCTTCAGTGCTGATCAATAAATTTTCAAGCACAGTTAAGACCTTCGCGGCACCCAGTGCATCGCCCATCGCTAATGGTCCCGCTGGATACCCTAAACCCAGTCGAACAGCTTCATTAATGTCTTCGGGCGATGCGATCCGTAATTGCGCCATTTCGCAAGCGACGGCCACAATCATGGCAACCACTCTTTGACTTATGAAGCCAGCGCTGTCTCGCAGAACGCTGACTTGGGTGCCGTCGGCGGCGAACAAGGCTTGACCGATTGCCAAGGTGTCGCTCAGCGTCGCCGGGCACGCCATGATGACGCGACGTTTACAGGCCCGAAAGCCAAAAGGAAACAGGGTATCAAGAGCGAGTGCTTTCGGCGCGAATTTAACTAAATTTTGCTCGGCTAGTGACGCGCTCAAATCTAGACCGAGAGGGCAATCTAGTACAAGATCCGCCTCAGAAAAGCTTTCGACCAGATTCGCACCGAGTTCAGAGATTAAGTGGCCTACTGTTTTTGGTGTGCAAGGGCTTAACGCGACTTTCAGTCCGCTCAAAAGTGCAGCCGAACTGGGCTGCGGCCAACTCAGACGTTCACCGTCGAATACTTGCTGCTTATCGACATATCGATAAAACCCCGCCGCTGTTTTGCGCCCGAACAGGCCGGCTGCATAACGTTGAGCAGCAAGTGCGGAGGGGCGATACCTTGGCTCCTGATAAAACTGTTGGTAGATCGACTCCATGACAGGATGCGATACATCCAGACCAGTAAGGTCCATAAGCTCGAAAGGGCCAAGCTTGAAACCTGCGCCACTGGCACTGAAAACGACTTGCTCCTTAAGAATCAAATCGATACTCGGAATGTCACTTACGCCTTCCCCAAGTGCTTTTAAAGCCTCGGTCCCATAACCACGACCCGCATGATTCACGATGAAGCCTGGCATGTCGCTCGCCACAACTGCGTGATGACCGCTGCTTTTGGTCAAAGTACAGAGTTGCTCCACGACCCGCAATTCGGTGCGTGGCCCGCGAATCACCTCGACCACTTTCATCAACGGTACAGGATTAAAAAAATGAAACCCTGCGACACGCTCTGGATGAGCGCAAACACTTGCAATGGCCGCGATAGACAAGGAAGACGTGTTACTGGCAAGAATGCAGTCAACACTGGTCACAGCTTCCAGGGCCTTGAACAGTTGTTGCTTGATGTCCAGACGCTCGATAATCGCTTCAACGACTAACTGACAATTCTTTAAACCGGCAAGCTCGGTGCTCAGCGTGATGCGTGCAAGATGGGCCTGACCCGCCTCGTCGGTGATTCGACCTTTTTCGGCAAGCAACTTGAAAGTGTCACCTATCGCAGCCAGGGCTGCATCCATCGCCTTGGGTTGCGTGTCATGCAAAATAATTTGATAGCCGCTTTGCGCGAACAATTGGGCGATACCTCGGCCCATTGCCCCTGCACCGATTACTCCGATGTATTGAATTGCCGCGTTTTCAGTCATATTTTCACTTGTAATTTGTGATTGAGATAGTTCGGCCCCATTCTGAATCTTCGCTTGCCTCGACCCATTAAAGGAATTTGTCGACGTCGGCAAAAGTGCATAGATCGGCTTGGGACACAAGCACCAACATATTCGCCCCTGTGACCACGGGAACGTACGAGAAATTAAGCCAGGGGAATGCCGCCTCAAAGTATCTAGCCTCATGGCCAATCTCAAGCAACATATAGGCGTCTTCTTCCATGTAATTTGGAGCATTTGCCAAAATGTCGCGAATCAAGTCCATGCCGTCATCGCCGCCAGCCAGGGCGATACGTGGTTCGGCCAGAAACTCGGCCGGTAAGGCCTCCATGGATGCTTCGTTCACATAGGGTGGGTTACACAGAATTAGGTCGAACTTGCCGATGAGGCCCGTCAACAGATGTCCCTGCTTAAGCTCAATCTGATGACTGAGACCAAAATGCTGAATGTTCTCTTGTGCCAGGGCGAGGGCATCGATAGACAGGTCGCTCGCAGTGATCCGCGACATCGGAAAGTCCAAAGCCGCTTTTATCGCAATGCTCCCGCCACCGGTGCAAAGGTCGAGTATTCTCACTGGCTCTAGCTCGGTAGGAACGACGTTTAGTCGCGAGGTCTGTCCGAGGAGTCGCTCGCAATAATCTGGGTCAAGCTGCTCCAAAGCGTCCCAAAGAGACTGATTGAGGGCCTCTAGGATAAGACTCCGGGGCACCAATGCTCGGGCATCGGCCTTGAGACGGAGATTGCCGAACCACGCTTCACCGAGCAGGTAGGCCATAGGAAGTCGCGTCTGCAAGCGTTGTTGAATCTTGTCCAGGATTTGGACTTTTTCTCCCTCACAAAGCTTGGCATCAAGATGTTTTTCGAGGTCTAACGGATGAATGCCCGTGACCCAAGACAACACCTGCAAGGCTTCGCCTTCGGCGCTTTGACTGCCGTGACCATGACTGATGGCCACAGCGTTGGGTTGATCCACTTTAGTCTTCGACAGACTTGTGACAATCATGCGACGCCAATCCCGAATACTGTGCAGAGCTTGCAACAGCTCTACAGGATTAAGGCTTGGCGAGGGCAGGAAAGTGCTTTTCATAAACGGCTTCGGAAAATCCTACTAAAACGTCATCACCTTGAACCAAGATTGGTCGCTTTATCAGGGTGGGATTTTCGAGCATTAAGTCGACCGCTGAAGTTTGATCGGTAATTAGCGCGCGACGCGATTCATCGAGTTGTCGCCATGTCGTTCCGCGCTTGTTGAGCAAAGCATCCCACGGCACATGACGCAACCACGCTTGTAACATGGCCTCCGTCAGCCCTTGCTTTCGATAGTCATGAAACTGAAAGGCATGCTCGTGCCGATTCAGCCATGACTTTGCCTTACGCACTTGGTCGCAATTTTCGATGCCGTAGACGGTGACCGCGTGCAAGTGAGGCTCGATTAAATATTGAGTAAAAATTCGGAAAAAGAGGCACCTTCGGCATTAGGTTGCCCCGGCGGCTGAGTGAGGGATACCCGTGTTGGGTTGCTTGACAACCCATTACCGCTCTTGGCCTCTTCGCTGACCTCGGTAGGAACCGCCTTCTTATTTTCAAGCATCCATAGCAAGTTGGTCGCTGAATCAGCGTTGGCGAGGGCTTCCTCCTTGGAAATCTTTTTATCCGCTAACAGTGTTGCTAAGGCTTGATCGAAGGTGATCGAGCCTTGAGCCATACTTTTTTCCATGGCCTCTTTAATTTCGGACAAGCGGCTTTGCTCGATAAGTTCTTGGATATGCCTAGTGTTCAAGAGAACCTCCACGGCAGGCACACGACCTCCGCCACTGGATTTAAGGAGTCGCTGACAGACAACGCCTTTCAGCGTACTGGCCAAGTCTTGCAACAAGACAGGACGATTTTCAGGAGTGTAGAAGGTGAGGATCCTGTTTAAGGCATTGTTAGCGTTGTTGGCATGCAAAGTCGCCACCACCAAGTGCCCAGATTGCGCATAAGCAATGGCCGCCGTCATGGTGTCAATATCTCGAATTTCACCAATGAAGATGCAATCTGGGGCTTGACGCATGGCATTTTTTAACGCCACTTGCAATGAGACGGTATCTGTGCCAATTTGCCTTTGACTGACGATTGAGCGTCGATTCCGAAATACAAATTCGATCGGATCTTCTAGGGTCAGGATGTGCCCGGACTTGTTTTCGTTACGGTAGTCCAGCAACGAGGCAAGCGTGGTCGACTTTCCGGAGCCGGTCGACCCGACGACCAGCATCAGGCCCCGCTTTTGAATGATTAAATCCTTCAATACCTCGGGTAAGCCCAGGGATTCAAATTTAGGGATATCCCCTGGAATATATCGAATGACAGCGGCGGCAGTACCCCGTTGCTTAAACACATTGACTCGAAAGCTTCCGACCCCACGCAGACCATATCCCAAATTGAGCTCATGATCTTCATCGAAGCGTCGCCAAGATTTTTCATCGACGATTTCCTTGATCAGGGCGACCACGTTTGCTGGGTCGAGCTTTTGATCATTAATAGGAACAGTTAGGCCATTGAGCTTGAATTGGACTGGGGATCCAGGCGCCAAAAAGAGGTCAGAAGCCTTCTTCTGAGCCATCAAGGTCAGAAGCCTCTCCATCATGCCTGGTTCCGCCATACTATTCCTCCGTATTTCTATTCTGTCGAGCGCTTAATCACCGCGCAAGAGTTCGTTAATAGCCGTCTTCGCCCTGGTTTGAGCATCGACGGTCTTCACAATGACCGCACAGTAGAGAGATACGCGCCCATCACCGGAGGGCAAGTTGCCAGGCACGACCACCGAGCCGGCGGGCACCCGGCCATAGCTAATCTCACCCGTGGCACGGTTGTAAATCTTGGTGCTCTGGCTGATAAAAACTCCCATGGATAGCACCGAATTTTCCTCCACGATAACGCCTTCAACGACCTCAGAGCGAGCTCCAATAAAGCAATTATCTTCAATAATTGTCGGATTTGCCTGCAGTGGTTCGAGAACGCCGCCAATTCCTACGCCGCCTGACAGGTGAACGTTTTTACCTATTTGCGCGCAAGAACCGACCGTGGCCCAGGTGTCGACCATGGTGGACTCGTCCACATAAGCGCCCACATTGACATAAGAAGGCATAAGCACCACGTTCTTTGCGATGAAGCTACCGTGGCGAGCGACCGCCGGGGGCACAACCCGAAAACCACCCTTGGCAAAATCTTCGGCGCTATAGTTTTCGAACTTCGTGGCAACCTTGTCATAAAACTGCAAGGCACCGCCCGGCATCGGACGATTGTCCTCAAGGCGAAAGGAAAGAAGCACAGCCTTCTTGATCCATTGATGTACCAGCCAGTCTTTGCCATGTTTCTCAGCCACCCGTAGTCGCCCAGAGTCGAGTTCGTGGAGTACGTGCTTGACGGCTTCGCGAATGGCTACAGAAGCAGTTTTGGGAGAGAGTTCAGCGCGCTGATCCCAGGCTTGATCGATCGTTTGTTGGAGATTGGAGATAGTCATTTTGTGGGCAATCGAATGAGTGAAAATTAGTTGAAAATCTAGCGAGTTAGGTTAAAGCATATTTGGCAGGGAGTACTCGCCTGAAATAAAGGTGATGAAATCGCGAAAAGCGTGCCTAAGCATATTGACCTGCTAAAGAAACGATTCTTTTGGCGCCTTCCAAGCAGGCCGCTTCTGGTTCAACCAACGCTAATCTGATAAACCCCTTGCCCGGGTTCGCGTGCTGAAGGCCATTTTCGCTCGATGGTCCTTGTGGATCTCGTGCTAGAAGGCTTCCAGGCAATACGTGCACATTGAAACGACCCAGTAAGTCGAGAGCGAATTGGACATCATTACCGCCGGGAACTTTGCCCCAAACATAAAAGCCCGCCTCAGGCCACTGGCAGTTCAATAAAGGTTCAAGCAGGGGCATGACAGACTCGAATTTGGCTTTATAAGCGCGACGATTCTCGATCACGTGGGCTTCGTCTGACCAAGCTGCACTTGATGCGTGCTGCACAACGAGATTCATGGCGCTGCCATGATAGGTTCTGTAAAGTAAAAATTTCTTGATGAGGGTCGGGTCGCCCGACACAAACCCCGAGCGCATGCCCGGGCAATTGGATCGTTTTGAAAGGCTCGTGAAGCTCACCAATCTTGAAAAGTCACGCCCAAGCTTTTGTGCTGCCTCGAGGACACCCATCGGCGGCTTGCCTTCATCGAAATAAATTTCCGAATAGCACTCATCCGACGCGATCACAAAATTATAGCGCTCGGAAAGCTCGAAAAGTTGCTTCCATTCTTGAAGGTCAATGACCGACCCGGTGGGGTTACCCGGAGAGCACACAAAAAGTAAACTGGTTTTCCGCCAAACGGTTTCAGGGATGCTGGACCAATCACACCGAAAACGATTCTCTGGCAATTGGGGAACCAAATGGGTTTGGCCACCCGCGAGCAATGCTGCGCCTTCATAGATTTGGTAAAAAGGGTTGGGCGCAACGACGATTGGTTTACGGTGGGGATCGATGACGACTTGGGCGAACGCAAACAAAGCCTCGCGCGAACCATTCACAGGCAAGACATGGCGAAGTGGATCCAGACCCTTCAGTCCATAGCGTCTTTCCAGCCAGCCCACAATCGCGGCTTTAAGAGTATCGCTCCCGGAAGTGGCCGGATACACTGATAATCCTTTGAGGTCGCGTCCCCAGGCTTCTTTCACAACCTCGGGCGTTGGGTGTTTTGGCTCCCCAATCGACAGGTTGATTGCCGAATGAGTTGCAGAAGGCACAATGGCCTGAGTCAGCTCGCGCAGGCGCTCAAAAGGATAGGGATGCAGTGAATCCAAAAGGGGGTTCAAGAAAACGCTCTAAAGAAATGCTTGAATGAAATAGTTGAAAGAAATGGTTGAGAGAAGCGCTCTAAATTATTGATTATTATACTTTTTATAGATATTAACATGAGCGGAGCTTAAACTCCAGGTGAGTTTTAGAGCCGCGCTAGAGTGTTATTATAGAGGGCTACTTCCGAGGTTTGCCCTGTGCGTTTAAAGCAACTTAGATTGGCTGGATTCAAGTCTTTCGTCGATCCTACTCATTTTGAAGTTCCAGGCCAATTGGTCGGTGTCGTCGGGCCCAATGGCTGCGGCAAGTCCAATATTATGGATGCCGTCCGCTGGGTTCTGGGTGAATCCAAAGCCTCTGAGCTGCGCGGCGAGTCGATGACCGACGTAATCTTTAGTGGCACAACGGAACGCAAAGCAGGATCGCGCGCCTCGGTCGAATTGATTTTCGATAACAGTCTGGGCCGTATCGGCGGGAGTTGGGCCGAATTCACTGAAATCTCCGTCAAACGGGTGTTAACCCGCGACGGTCAGTCGACTTACTACATCAATAATCAAACCGTTCGACGTCGCGACGTGCACGATATGTTTCTGGGAACAGGCCTGGGTCCACGCGCCTACGCGATTATTGGCCAGGGGATGATTTCAAGAATCATCGAGGCGAAGCCTGAGGAGTTACGCGTCTTCCTGGAAGAAGCTGCGGGGATTTCGAAGTACAAAGAACGTCGCCGTGAAACCGAAAATCGACTGGGTGACACCCGTGAAAATCTCACGCGAGTCGATGATATTTTGCGGGAACTCAATTCTCAGATTGAGAAATTGGAGCGGCAAGCGGAGGTGGCGCGCGAATATCGCGAACTCGAGGCGGATCGTCTTAGAAAACAACAAACCCTGTGGATGGTGCGGCGTGACGAAGCCAAGCAGGAGCAAACAAAGGTACTGGAGTTAGCGGCGGCTGCCGTCATCGCACTGGAATCGAAGGCCGCGGAGTTGCGACATTTGGAGACGGAACTCGAGGCTGTGCGCGCCCAACACTATGAGGCCGGTGATGCTGTGCACCAATTGCAGGCCGGTTTTTATGAATCCAACGCTTTGGTGAGCAAGATCGAGTCTGAGATCCGTTTGGCGTCGGAAACATCACGGCAATTGGCCGAGCGCCTCGATCTTTTAGATAATCAATTATTCCAGGCGCAAACCCTTCAAACAGAAGGCTCAGCCCAATTGGAACAACTTCATATTGAGCAAGAAGGGGGCTTGATCTCGGCGGACGAAGCGCAAGGTCGCTTGGCTGATACTGAAACGCTGACGCCTCAGTTTGAAGAGGCCGTACAAAAAAATCGTGCTGAGGTCGATTCGCAGCGCACCAAGGTCGCCGAGGCACAAAGACAATTTGATTTGTGCAGCTTACAGCAGCGCAGCACCCAAGAAGGAATTGAAAAGGCGCGCACCCGTAACGAACGGCTAAAGTCAGAAGCTGCCCAGCTGACTCAGTTTGATGCCGAGACCCTCTCAATAGCAGTCGAGGCTCTAGCCATCGCCGAAGACACTGAACAGTCCAGCATGCAGGCCTCGCACCTGATGGAGCAACAGTGGCAGGCCGCTGAGCGCGAACGAGGACCAGCCGTGGATGCTCTGCGCCAAACCGAGGCGCAATCGGCAAAAGTCGAAGCTCGTTTGGCGGCACTTAAACAACTTCAGGAGCGTCTGCAAAGCCAAGCAAAACTTAATCCTTGGCTAGCCCGCCATGGCCTAGATTCCATGAAACGGATGTGGCAGAAACTTCGCATCGAAGAAGGCTGGGAGAAGGCTATTGAATCGGTGTTGCGCGAAAAAGTGCAAGCGATCGAAGTGGGTCGCCTCGATTTGGCCTCCGGTTTTGCGATGGATCCACCACCCGCAAAAGTTGGGTTCTTCAGTTCGGAAGGCGGCCAGGGATCGTCACGAGCCGAAACCAGCGCGGCCTGGCTGAGCCATAAGTTGCACACTGAAGATGCGCGTCTAAAGCAGATTCTGGCGGACTTCTTAGCGGGTGCCATGGCCTGCGCCACTTTAGAGCAGGCGATCAAGCAGCGTGCTGATTTGCCGCAAGGCGCTTTCTTCGTTACCCCGGAAGGTCATCAAGTTTCGAGTGGCTTTGTACACCTTTATGCGGCCGATTCCGAGCAAGAAGGCGTACTTCAACGGCAACACGAACTCGAAAACTTGCATACCGAAGCAAAAGATCTCGCTAGCCAACTTGAGACAGCGCGCGCGCATGCCGCCAAGATCGAAAGCGAAGTACGAACTCGACAAAGCCAGGCGGCACTGGCTCGCGATACTCATACGACTCAAATGCGCGCCCTTGCTACTACTCGCATGGAGGCGCAGCGCCTTCAGCAGGAAAAAGTGCGTTTCGATGCTGATCATTCCCGCCTCAGCGCTGAGCAAAGTGAATCAGCGAGTGCCTTGGTCGATCTGGAGGCGAATTTGGAGGAGTTGGCCGCTCGCTTCGATGAGCTCGACGCGGCCATTGCCCAGGAGCAGGAATCTCTTGAGATGCTGAAAGTTCAGCTTGAAGACGCGGAGCTTAAGCTTCAAAACCACCGCGAGCTGCTTCGATCCCATGATCGTGAGCATCAAGAGTCTGGCTTCAAGCAAAGAAGCCTGGCCATGAGCATTGATCGCCTTCAAAGCAACATCAGTAATGCTTTACAAATGGCGACCCAAGCTGCTCAGGAGCAAGAGAGCGTGCGTCAGCGCTTGAGTGAGGTTTCCCAAAGTGATCAGCAAATCGCACTTCAAGAAGCGCTCGAGGCGCGCACGCATCGCGAAGCCGACCTCACGGCTGGGCGCAATCGTCTCGACGCATTGGTGCAACAAATGCGCCAGTCCGACGAAAAACGTCAAAGGTTAGAGCGTGAGCAAGAACCCCTGCGAAACCGCATGACTGAGCTGCAATTGAAGGAACAAGCTGCTCGTATCAATTTTGACCAGTTCCATCTTCAATTGAGCGAAGCTCAGGTCGATGAGGAGATTGAGAACACCTTGCGCGCCAGTTTCGTTGAATTACCCAAGGCCTCTTGGTTGCAAGGTGAGGTGACCCGATTAACGAATGCGGTCGGGACCCTGGGACCCGTAAACTTGGCGGCTTTGGATGAGTTGGCGCAATCCCAGGAACGTAAGGTTTTCTTGGATTCCCAGATGGCCGACCTCAACGAAGCTATCGAAACGCTTGAAGACGCGATCCGCAAGATTGACAAAGAAACCCGCGATCTTTTGCAGGCCACCTATGACACGGTCAACAGCAATTTTGGCAGGCTTTTCCCCGAGCTCTTTGGCGGCGGCGAAGCTCGTTTGGTCATGACGGGCGACGAAATTTTGGATGCGGGTATTCAAGTCATTGCCCAACCGCCCGGAAAACGCAATAGTTCGATTCATTTACTCTCGGGTGGGGAGAAGGCACTTACCGCGATCGCCTTAGTGTTCTCGCTGTTTCAGCTCAACCCTGCTCCTTTTTGTTTGCTGGATGAGGTTGACGCCCCTTTGGACGACTCCAACACTGAACGCTATTGCGATATGGTGCGCAGAATGTCCGAACATACCCAGTTCTTGTTCATTACTCATAACAAGATCGCCATGGAGTTGGCCACTCAGTTAGTCGGCGTGACCATGCAAGAGCGTGGCGTCTCGAGAATTGTGGCGGTCGACTTGGACGCGGCAGCGCAGATGCTGGAGGCCGCTTGAATGGCTCCTCGGGTGCAGGGATGAGTAGTCTTACCCTCAGCATCCTGATCTTGGCGGTGCTCGTCGCCCTGGGTGTGGGTGCGCATAGTCTTTGGGTCCTGCAACGGGAAAAGAAGAAACTTGGAGCTTTGAACCCTCGAGGAGCGGACGCTGAGAGCAACCCAGATCCGCTGCAAAGATCCAGCGCTGTGGGTGCCCCATCGAGCACTTCAGCGACGCTGGCAAGATCGCCTAACCAAGGGACGAGTGGTTCGATCATCGGCGGTGCATTGTCAGGGGCAAAGCCAGAGAGCTTCTCACCATCCGCTTTCGAATCAAGGTTCGATGAAACTCGCGGAGCGAATGAACCTCACCTCTCGATGGATGGATTGGACGAGGCTGTGCCGGTATTGACGGAGAGCACCGAAAATGCACAGACGCCTGCCCGAGAAGTTCAAGGAAGTTTGCTCGACGAAGAGGGTCAGTCACTGAATCTTTTCCTTGACCAGA
>JANOPA010000148.1:0-4993 GCA_031421635.1 Betaproteobacteria bacterium
TTGTCGAGCTTGGCAAAAATTTCCTTCTTGATGGCCATGTTCTCGAAAACAGCCTCGATGACCAGATCGCAATCGGCCAGAACATTCAAATCAAGTGAGCCCGTCAACAAAGACATTCGCTTCTCAACATCCTCCGGCTTGATCCGCCCGCGCTTGGCGGTGTTCTCATAGTTCTTGCGAACCACGGACAGGCCACGCTCAAGTGCCTCGGCCTTGGTCTCAACCAGCACCACCGGGATTCCAACATTGGCGAAGTTCATCGCGATGCCGCCGCCCATCGTGCCCGCACCGATCATGCCGACCTTCTTAATCGGAATCAGAGCGAGATCCTCAGGCACATCAGGAATTTTCCAGACTTGCCGCTCGGCAAAGAAAACATGGCGTTGCGAGGCCGATTGGGTACCGCTGACCAATTCGAGAAACAAGGTACGTTCGGTTTTCATACCTTCAACAAAGGGTTGATTGACTGCCGCTTCAATGCAACGAATATTGAACTCGGGAGCCTTAAAGCCGCGAAACTTACGGGCATTGGCTTTGCGAAAGTCCGCAAAGATTTCTGGGCGATTGCGCGCCGCCTCAACCTTCTCATTGGAGTCTCTCACCTTACGAAGCGGCCTGTTCTCGGCCAGTACCTTGCGGGCGAATGCGAGAGCACCTTCGCGCAACGTTCCTTCTTCGACCAGCTCGTCGACCAGGCCCATCTCCAAGCAGGCCTTGGCACCTACGTGGGTGCCACTTGTGACCATCTCAAGCGCCTTTTCAGGCCCGACTATGCGAGGCAGGCGCTGTGTACCCCCCGCTCCCGGGAGCAAGCCGAGATGAACTTCAGGAAGCCCACATTTGGCACTCGGAACCGCAACCCGGTAATGGCAGCACAAGGCCACCTCAAAGCCACCACCGAGCGAGGTACCGTGAATTGCGGCAATCACTGGTTTGGACGCATTCTCAATTTCATTCTGAGCATCAGGCAGGGACGGCAAAGTCGGAGGCTTACCAAAGCCAGTAATGTCGGCGCCCGCGATAAAGGTGCGGCCATCGCAGATCAAGACCACAGCCTTCGCTGCCGGGTTGGCATTGGCGGCTTTCATGCCGTTGAGTAAGCCTTCGCGCACAGGCTGAGAAAGTGCATTCACTGGGGGCGAGTTGATTGTCAAGACCGCAATCTCTCCCTCCATCGCAAGCGTCGTAACGTCATTAATGATTTGCATGACTTAATGTCTCCTCACATTGAAATTGGGCAAAAGCAAGTTTAAACTGCTACAGGCCACAAGAAGTGAAGCAAAACCCACTTCAAAGGCCCAACGCAAAAAAAGCGAACCACGAGACATCAACCACTCCATGTGTAAAACACGATAGCCTCGAGACACCAAGGCCTAGTCGGCCAACAGAACTATGCGCGCAATCGTTTTGAGGCGGGTGAGATCGAAGTAACATTCGGAACAAGATCGGACTAGAATTCGAAAGACTTTCAGAAAACTGATCCGGCCCCGGAGAGCCTAGACCATGACCATGAACATTCGACCGCTTCATCCGCTCTTCGTGGGAGAAGTCACAGGGCTCGACCTCACGATACCCATGCTCCCGGAGCAATGCACTCAGATCCACGCAGCAATGGACCAGTATGCCGTGTTGGTTTTTCACGATCAAAATCTAAGCAATGAGCAGCAGGTTGATTTCACTCGGAGCCTAGGCAATATTGAAAATAAGCGTGGCGGTCAACTGCCCAGCAAACCCGAGGATGCCCGTCTGCCTTTTGAGATGAACGACGTCTCCAACTTAGGCAAGAACGGCAAGCCCATGGAGCGTGATAGCCGTCACCGTCTATTCAATCTAGGCAATATGCTGTGGCATTCGGACAGTTCCTTTCGCCCCATCCCGGCAAAATATTCGCTGTTATCGGCACGGGTCGTCAATCCCGTCGGCGGCAATACCGAATTTGCCTATATGCCCGCCGCTTATGACGACTTGGACGATGCCACCAAGGCGGAGATCGACCCGTTGATCTGTGAACATTCCTTGATGGTTTCACGCGGCGCGCTCGGCTTGGACGACTTCACGGAAGTGGAGCGCGCCCTTTTCAAACCGGTACGGCAAGCTCTGGTGCGCGTCCACCCTGGGCATGGCCGCAAGTCGCTGTACCTTGCCTCACACGCAGGCGCCATCGTCGGTATGACTACACCCGATGCACGCCTGTTGTTGCGCGATCTCAACGAGCATGCAACCCAACCTAAGTATGTCTATGTCCATCGCTGGCGACAACATGATTTGATCATCTGGGATAACCGCCAAACCATGCATCGAGTGCGCCGCTATGATGACCAATACCCTCGCGATATGCGACGCACGACCGTCGCTGGCGAGCAGATGACCACGGCTCAGATGCCCTAGCACTTCGACGACCGCGCTGCGCCACACTCGCTCGCCGTGAGCGATTTCATCCACGTCAAAGAGAGGACAAGAGCATCGATGGACAAAGAACGTTCCCAACAATTCATGCAAAAAGTGGTCGGCGATGTGGGCACCGCACTGGCCGCCGCCCTAGTCTTGGTCGGCCAACAAACCGGCTTGTTCAAGGCCATGGCCGGGGGCGGGCCAATGAGCGCCGAACAAGTGATCGCCAAAACAGGCATCCATCCGCGCTATGTCGAGGAGTGGCTTGGCGCAATGGTTTGCAATGGCTACGTCGATCATAATCCGGATGCGAATACCTTCCACTTCCCCGATGAGCACGCGCTGTTTCTTACCGACGACTCGACCGAGTTTTACCTAGGTGGCCTATTCACCGGGCTGCCTGGCCTCATGGCCATGGTCCCGAAACTGGTTAATTCTTTTGAGAAAGGCTCGGGCATCACGTTTTCAGAATTTGGTGAAGGTCTTCCGGTTGCCTTAGAACAAATGAACCGCCCGGTCTACGAGAATAGACTGACCAAGTCTTGGTTACCGTCCATGCCACAAATTGTCGCCAAGTTGCAAGCGGGCGGACGGGCCATCGATATTGGATGTGGCACCGGCGTCATTCCCATTACACTGGCTAAGGCTTACCCTTCCGCTCGCATTGAGGGTCTTGATCTTGACGCGCGCTCCATTGAAATAGCCAAGGTATACGCCGAGCAGGCTGGCTTGACTGGCCAGATTCACTTTACGGTTGGCAACGCAGAGTCGATTGACGATCAGCCGGGCTATGACTTGATCAGCACCTTTGACGTCATCCACGACCTGCCGGAGCCACTCGCCGTGCTGCGCCGAATCCGTGAGTGTCTCGCCCCAGGAGGTAGCTACCTGATGGTTGAGCCGCGCATGGACCATGAGCTGACCAACAATCGAACACCTTTCGGTAAGTTACTGTATGGCATGAGTTGCCTACATTGTGTGCCGCAATCACTCTCACAAGGTGGTCCAGGCCTAGGAGCATGCTGGGGACCACGGCGCGCGCAGGATCTCGCCGAGGCGGCTGGGTTTTCGAGCTTCACGACGCTGCCAGTTCGAACCCCGGCCTTGGCCTTCTACGAACTTCGGGCGTGAGTCAGCGCCCAGGTCAAGTGCTCTTGAGCGCCGCTACCAAGTTACGGGTCGGTGCCGGGGTAAAGGTAATCACACCACTCTGAACCAGCGCCTCATAGGCGCTGCGACTCAGGCCTGTCTGTTCGCTCAACACTTCCCAACTGTGTTCACCAAGAAGCGGAGCCGGTCGCAGCGAACCTAGTCTTTGACCATCACAGAGTATCGCGGTGCTGGCTTGGCGCTGAGGCCCCGACAAGTCGCGCACCAAATCGATAAAGAAACCCGGACCAAAATATTCGGAATGAGCGAAGATCTCTTCGATATGGAGTACTGGTGCTGCCGCCACACCGGCACGCTGAAGCAGCCGTGCAGCTTGCTCAGGAGAATGCATTTGGGTCCAAGCCGTGATCACCTCGTCCAACTCATGGTGGCGGCACTGGCGCACAGACAACGCTCGCAATGAAACATCCTGCACCTAATCGACACGCTCGAGGAGTCGCGCCAATTTCAAAAAATCGGCCTCGCTTGCCACCGTTAAAGCGACCCATTGATCCTGGCCCGAGGCCGCATAAATTCCGTGGGGTGCCATCGCACCGTGGCGATTGCCTCGTCGTAATTGACGTTCCTTCGCTAATTGATATTCAAGCAAGGGCTGGGTATTGAATTGCAACATGGTTTCCACCATGCTGAGGTTGACATAGTGGCCCTCCCCGGTGCGACGACGACTAATCAGTGCGGTAAGCATGGCAGCACAACCGTACAGCCCACCGACCGGATCACCATAGGCCAAATGGGCCATCATCGGTGCGTCGCCAGCAACACCCATGAAACTCGGCGCGCCCGAGCCTTGTTCAAGGGTAGAGCCATAGGCGCGAGTCTGCGACCAGGCGTTGCCGGTTCCAAAGGCGGACATCGAGACCATGACCAGATCAGACTTGGAATTGCCGAGTTGCTCATAATCAAGTGCGAATTTCGCCATGACACCGGCAGCCTGGTTCTCTATGACCACATCAGCCGTGGCGATGAGTGCTCGTGCAAGCTTCTGACCTTCGCTGCTGGTCAAATCGAGACTCACACCACGCTTACCTCGATTTAAGGCGCAGAACGGCTTGGCGTTTTCGTACTGACGCTCGTGAATGTACTCGGGCGTCCAATTCACGCCTCGCCACCAATCGGGATAACGACCGGCTTCGATCTTTACCACGTCTGCGCCCAGATCCGCGGCCAGACGACTCGCTAGAGGGCCTGCCCAGCCCATCGTAAAATCGACCACCATGAGACCCGCCAGTGGAAGCGCATCAGTTTGCGCTGTAGCGCTACCCTGAGGAGGCGCTTCGCTATTGGCCTCCAGAGCCGTCACGTCCAAATTTCGTAAGACCGGTGTGCGATTTAGACCAAAGGGGGTTCTCGGCACCTGGAAAATATTTCCTCCCAATTTAAGGCAGGCCAAGGACTCTCTTGCTTTGAAGATTGGATGGGTAAGAATCCCTTC
>JANOPA010000149.1:0-7610 GCA_031421635.1 Betaproteobacteria bacterium
GAAGAACTTCTTAATAAGCTCGGCGGAGCGTTGTCCGATATTGCTGGACGTCAAACCTCGGGCACACCTTCTGCTTCCACGTCGAGCGATTATGAGACGGCTAGTGCGCCCTATGTTTTCCGAGCCTCTTATAAACCTGGCGAATGGAGTGGAAAACTGGAAGTGCGTGACGTCAATCCCATTACAGGCGGTGCTCAAGGCCCCGCATTATGGGATGCAGCGGCCAGGCTGGATATTCAAACGCTTGGCGCGGGATGGGACACCGGGCGGAAAATTGCCACGATGAACACCTCCTCGAACACCGCTGTACCTTTCCGCTGGTCGAGCCTCTCGACGAACCAAAAGGACAGCTTAAGTACCAACGCGACGATGAGCTCGGATATCTTGGAATACTTGCGCGGCAACCGTGCCAAAGAGGACAATGCTCCAAACACGAGTATTCCACTCCCAACTTCAACCGTTGGCAGCTTCCGTCAGCGTGCGACTGTGCTCGGCGCAATCATCAATTCCAAGCCGCATTACGAAGCGGCTCCAAACGGTCCATTGCTGGACAGCTACAACGATGGTTATGCTGCGTTCAAAGCCGCGAAAGCAAACCGTACACCGACCATCTATGTGGGTGCAAGCGACGGCATGTTGCACGCCTTTGATGCCACGGTCGGCGGGTCCGACTCCGGTAAAGAAAAGTGGGCCTACGTCCCCGGTATGCTTTTCAAAAATGGCGTGGATGGCTTGGCCTCATGGGCTTGGAAATACGCCGATCCTTTGCCCAATAAGTTTTCGCATCGCTTCCGAGCCGATCAGAGCCCAATCGTGACCGATGTCGATTTCGGCAAGTCCGGGGTGCCGACAGGCCTTGCCGATTGGCGCACCATTTTGGTCGCGGGCATGAATAAGGGCGGAAAAGGCTTCTACGCGCTGGATGTGACCAATCCTGATGTCTCGACCGAAGCGGACGTGGCTGCCAAAGTCTTGTGGGAATTCACAGGTGAAACCGTCAATGATTCCAAGATGGGTTACTCGTTTGGTGAGCCGACCATCTTTAAAACCCGTCGCTTTGGTTGGGTGGTTGCGGTGACCTCCGGCTATAACAATGTGGCTGGCACAGGACATCTGTGGTTGCTTAATCCTAAGACTGGTGCAGTCTTGCATCGTTTCAACACGCCAGCGCACAGCAGCGGCAGCCCCTCAGGTTTGGGTCAAGTCAATGGCTTCCGACTGGCGGATCGCGACAACACTGTGGAGCAGCTCTATGCGGGTGACTTGCTGGGCAAGGTATGGCGCTTTGATGTGTCTAGTCCAACGGCCTTCGGCTGGACGGACCCTGCTGCGCCCATCGCTAGCGTAGGCGAGCCGATCACGACCCGTCCAGTGATTTCAATCGACCCTTTCAATCCCAAGAATCGCTGGGTAGTGTTTGGCACCGGCAAGCTTTTGTCTCAAACCGATGCAAGTGTGACCAATGCTGCCACCAACAGCACCTTCTTTGCGATCAAGGATGGTTCCAAGGCAGCACCTAACGGCATTGCAACGCCTATCGTCAAAAGCGATTTGGTTCCGGTCGCTTTGGCCGACACCAAGTTGCTTCCCGATACGATCAAGGGCTGGTACATCAGTATGTCCGGTTATGGACAAATTGATCTCAATCCCGAAATTCGTCGCGGTAGGGTATTTTGGTCCTCGAATACACCCTCTGCCACGCCTTGTTCAAAAGGTTTTGACGGATATGTTTTCGCTCGAAATCTAGGTTCCGGTGGGAATGCATTTCAAGGGGGCACGTATATTCCTGTGTCGGATGGCGTGGCTGGGATCTCGGTTGTGAAGGTGAAGCGGGTGGGAGCCACGGTGCTTTCGTCCCAAGCCGCGCTCACCCTGCGAATTGATCGCCGAAGCGGCGATACCGATATGAACGCCACAGCGAACTTTAGAACACCGCTGTATGGTGGACGAAGTAATTTCCGATACGTAACCTTGCAGTAAGTTGCCTTAAGAACCCCGCTCTGTGCGGGGTTCTTGTTTCGAATCAGCGATAATCAGGGTCTTCTATTTGCAAAGTCGAATCGCGTTCCTATGAGCTTCTCAGTAACACTCAAGCCAAGCGAAAAAAATTTCACCCTTGAGCCCGACCAATTCATCTTGCAAACTGCCTTAGCGCAAAACATTGTCTTGCCCTATGGTTGCAAAGACGGAGCCTGCGGCTCCTGCAAGGCACGCATAGTATCGGGCCAGATTGAACAAGGCCCGCATTCGGTAGGCGCGCTTCGTCAGGAAGAAATCGATAAGGGCTACGCACTGTTGTGCTGTGCCAAAGCTTGCTCTGATCTGGTTGTAGAGGCCAGGGTTCTGGCCGCCGTTGGCGATATTCCCATCAAGAAAATGCCCTGCCGTGTGGCGAGCATCGAGCGAGCGGCACCCGATGTCATCAAGCTCAAGCTTCAGTTGCCCGCCACAGAAAAGCTACGCTATTTGGCGGGCCAGTATATTGAGATCATTATGCGTGATGGCACGCGTCGTCCCTACTCCATGGGCTGCGCACCCCATCTTGCAGACCAAGTCGAGCTGCATGTGCGCCATATGCCTGGCGGAAAATTCACTGATGGCTTGTTTGGTGTCAGCACACCGGCGATCAAAGAGCGCGATATCCTGCGCTTCGAAGGCCCATTAGGCACCTTTTTCTTGCGCGAAGACAGTGCGAAGCCCATAATCTTGTTGGCCAGTGGCACGGGCTTTGCCCCCATTAAAGCGGTCATCGAGCATGCCTTGATGAAGGCTGCGGAGCGCCCCATGACCTTATATTGGGGAGGTCGCCGTCCTCAAGATCTTTACATGCATCAGTTGTGCTTGCAGTGGGCCGCAGACCACCCCGGCTTTAAATACATACCGGTCATTTCCGATGCTTTGCCTGAGGATGCTTGGGTGGGTAGAAGTGGCTTTGTGCATAGGGCCGTGATGGCCGATTTTCCTGATCTGAGCACCTTTCAGGTTTACGCCTGTGGAGCCCCTATTGTGGTGAATTCAGCACAAAAAGATTTTGTAGAAAGCTGTGGATTACCGAGTGATGAGTTTTATGCGGACTCATTTGTGACGACCGCGGACACCGCAAAGCTACATACTTAATCAGTGCTTTCTTGAGGGGACGAACTCGGGTGGACGTACTTGGGCGGACGCGCTTAGGCGGACGGGTTTAAGCGGTCGCACTCAGGCAGCTGAAGCTTCTTCGCCCAGGTAGGCGGCCCGCACCCGTGGGTCGGTCAGCATTTCTTTGGCGTCGCCGCTCATGGTGATCAAGCCGGAATCCATCACATAGGCTCGATTGGCTGCTTGCAAAGCGAGGCGGGCGTTTTGCTCGACCAACAAAATGGTGGTGCCTTGAGCAGAGACATTGCGGATTACGTCAAAGATTTTATCCACCATGATCGGTGATAGACCCATCGACGGTTCGTCCAATAGGAGCAGTTTAGGCTGGGACATCAAGGCCCGGGCCATTGCTAACATCTGCTGCTCTCCGCCCGACATGGTGCCGGCCAATTGGAGGGCACGTTCTTTGAGGCGAGGAAAGATCGCAAACATTTTGTCGATATCACTGGCAATGCCCGCCTTGTCGTTGCGCAGATACGCACCCATTTGCAAGTTCTCAACGATCGTCATGCGAGCGAACACGCCCCGTCCCTCTGGTACCATCGCCAGTCCCTTGCCCACCAAGTGAAAAGAGCTCAGCCCTCGAATACTGCTGCCCATGTAGCTCACGTCGCCGCCTGCCCAACCTAGAGAGCCCGTGATGGCCTTCAAGGTGGTTGTCTTGCCAGCGCCATTGGCACCAATTAAGGCCACCAATTCGCCCTGGTTCACCTCGAGATCGACACCTTTGACGGCTTGAATACCACCATAGGAGACTTTGAGCCCTTCGACTTTAAGTACGCTTTTTTCGCTCATGATGTTCAAGGTCCGGAAATATTAGAAAGAAGTCGTGAAGTGAGGCGTGATGCAAGTGAGCAATTTGGTTGCTGTCATCGACTACTCATAAAACGAGGCGAATTAATGACCACCTGCGCCCAGATAGGCTTCAATCACGGCCTGGTCCTTTTGCACGTCTGAGGGAAGTCCCTGGGCAATCACTTTGCCGTAATCGAGCACGGTCATTTGATCGCATAAGCCCATGACCAGTTTGACATCATGCTCAATGAGAAGAATAGTCTTCCCGTCCTTGCGAATACTCTCCAGCAGCCCGCGCAAGGCCAATTTCTCTGTGGCATTCATGCCTGCGGCCGGCTCATCGAGCGCGAGCAATTTAGGATCCGTGGCTAAGGCTCGCGCGATCTCGAGTCGGCGCTGATCGCCATACGAAAGCGTTCTTGCTTGGTAGTTGGCAAACTTGGCCACACCCACATACTCGAGGAGTTCACGCGCACGTTGTCGAATTTCTAGCTCTTCGCGTTTTTCTCTAGGCGTTTTGAAAATTGCCCCGAAAATACCCGCCTTCGTCCGGACATGGCGCCCAACCATCACGTTCTCGAGGGCCGTCATTTCTCCAAACAAGCGAATATTTTGAAATGTACGGGCAATACCCGCTTGGGCCACTTCATGCACGGCCGTCGGTGTGTAGGGCTTGCCCGCCAGAATAAAGCTGCCGGAGTCCGGCGTATAGAGTCCGGTAATGACGTTGAAGAAAGTGGTTTTACCCGCGCCGTTCGGTCCGATCAAACCGTAAATGTGGCCTTCAAGAATATCGAGGCCAACGTCAGCGAGTGCTTGGAGACCACCAAAGCGCTTGTTCACGCCGGTTACTTTGAGGAGTGTTTGTTGACTCATGGCTGTGCGTTCCTGATCTTATTTTACTGAGGTCGAAGGAGCCGCGACCACATCAGTGACGCTAGGAAGCACGCTTACTTTGTCTCCGTGTTTGGGGGCTGGCCAAAGCCCTTCGGGTTTGCGTAGCATGATGACTACCATCGCCAATCCGAACAGGAGCATTCGTAGCGCTTCCGGAGCGACGAGTTCTACTCCGAAAATCGATTCTTGTGCAGCCTTATCAAAATAGCGCAGACCTTCCGGAATTAGATACAAAATCACGGCCCCAAGGATTACACCGGGAATGTGACCCATGCCTCCTAGGACCACCATGGCGATGATCACAATCGACTCCATCAGCACAAAGCTCTCCGGCGAAATGAAGCCTTGGAAGGCTGCGAACATGGCGCCCGAAACACCCCCGAAAGAGGCTCCCATGGCAAAGGCCAGTAGTTTTGTATTTCGGGTATTGATGCCCATCGCTTTGGCGGCGATTTCATCTTCGCGAATAGCCATCCATGCACGTCCGACACGCGAGTCCTGCAAGCGAATGTTGACAATGATAATGAAGACCGCTAAAAGCAAAAACAGGTAATAATAAAGTTGGGTTTGACTAAATGTGATGCCTAGAATTTCATAAGGTTTAGCAAAGTCGATAGGCCCAATAGAGATCGAATCTATCTTTGTTATGCCTTGGGGGCCATTAGTAATATTGACCGGTGAATTGAGATTGTTCATGAAGATGCGAACAATTTCCCCAAAACCCAAGGTCACAATGGCCAGGTAGTCTCCCCGCAAACGCAAGGTCGGCGCACCCAAAAGTACACCAAAAAAAGCGGCTAAACCTGCACTGATGGGAATGATGAACCAGATGCTGGTGTGCATCCCGTTCGGAAAGGTTTGCGCGATCCACTCAAAATTTTCAGCAAGATGTGGCGAAGAGAGTAGGGCGTACACATAGGCTCCGACCGCATAAAAGGCCACATAGCCGAGATCGAGAAGTCCGGCATAACCCACGACGATATTGAGTCCCAGCGCTAGCATGACGTAGAGCAGAGCCATCGCCAAGAGCCTCACTGGTCCATTGCCATACTGAGCCGCAAAGATCGGTAAGAGCAATAAGGCGAGTCCTAATGCAGCAAGCGCAAAATACGCGCCCTTGGGGTTGTTTGAAAAATTTGGGAGAAGTGATTTCATGTCGAAGCTTTCTCTTTAAGCGCGGTCGGCGACACGTTCGCCCATGATGCCCGAAGGCTTAAACACCAGGACAATAATCAGCACCACGAAAGCGAAAATATCCTGGTAGTTGCTACCTAAAAATCCGCCCGTGATATCACCGATATATCCGGCGGCGAGACTTTCGATCACCCCGAGGAGAAGGCCCCCCACCATCGCCCCTGCCAGGTTGCCGATACCGCCAAGAACAGCCGCAGTAAATGCTTTCAAGCCCGGCATAAAGCCCATTGTGAATTGGACAATGTTATAATTCATGGCCACTAGCACGCCGGCGATGGCAGCGAGCGCCGCGCCGATGGCAAAGGTGGCTGCGATAACCTGGTTTGCATTCACTCCCATCAGGCCAGCGATTCTGGGATTTTCCGCCGTGGCGCGCATGGCACGTCCAAGACGGGTTTTGTTGACTAGAATAATGAGACCCACCATCATTACCGCAGACACAAACAGGATGAGCAATTGTTTGGGTGCCATTACTACTTCACCGAGCATGATCGGCGTGGTCGGTAACAAGTCGGGAAACACGATGGGGTTAGGCTTCCAGATCATCATCGCTAAGGTTTGAATGACGATGGAAACCCCAATGGCGGTGATCAAGGGCGCAAGCCTTGGCGCATTGCGTAAGGGCCGATAAGCCACACGTTCTATAAAGAGTGAGAGCAAGATACACACGGGTATTGCGGCCAGGATCGCGACGATCAATACGATGGGTAAGGGAAGCCCGGTTTTAACCAGCATACCCACCACCGTGACTGCGACCATGGCGCCCACCATCAGTACATCGCCGTGAGCGAAGTTAATCAGCTGCAAAATCCCGTACACCATGGTGTAGCCCAAGGCCACAAGGGCGTACACACTGCCGA
The DNA here is from genome assembly GCA_031421635.1 of Betaproteobacteria bacterium. Lineage (GTDB taxonomy): Bacteria > Pseudomonadota > Gammaproteobacteria > Burkholderiales > Burkholderiaceae_E > JAPOKJ01. The sequence continues at coordinate 6,885 of JANOPA010000149.1, forward strand.
GCACAAGTCCGTTGAAGATCTGCTGCAGCAAAATGTCAAAATTGAAATCCATGCATCCCCCTGGCTCTAGTGAGCCTTGTCTTATAGTTTGAGAGGCGAAATGGCGTCGCCTACGGCCGATTCTAGCTTTAACTCAGCGGTTTACGGAAATCCCGAGCAATTGCTGCCGGTTACTGGCGAATACGTGCACGGTTTTGGTCAGGCCAAAGACTTCTTAGGCGCTCTTTTCGGGCGAATACTCGTATTTCAGAAAATTTTGGCGAAAAAAAACCCCGGACGAACCGGGGCAAACCAGCCAGGGAGGAAAAAATCTAACCACGTGGCTGGGGAGAGGAGGCCTATAAACACCTTGCAGACATTGCTGCGTGCAGCGGTGTGAAGTGAATGTAAGCGGGGGACGCGGTGCAAGCGAGCCGCTTTAGATTGGCGGGCGTTGAGGCCGGACAGGCGGATAGTTCCTGTTCCGGCATTGCAGAGCTGGCGGAGTCTGTAAAATTCAGGGCGAAAAAAAACCTCGCATTGCGAGGTTTTTTCTGGAGCAGAAAGCGCTTTATACGCTTGGCGTCTCCGTTTACTTGGCGCCACCCATGATCCACTTCACCAGAGTTTCAGCTTCGGCGGCGGTGACTTGAGGGTTAGCGGGCATAGGGATTTGGCCCCATACACCGGTACTTCCTTCACGCACTTTCTTGGTAAGCTTGGCAACGGCCTCTTTGTCGCTGGCGT
>JANOPA010000150.1:0-5259 GCA_031421635.1 Betaproteobacteria bacterium
CTTTTCGATAGCCGCGGTCATGCACTTTCTTCTTCCAACAATTGCAGCTGCATTGGATTTTTTCTAGTCGCAATGTCCTGTATCGCTAGCCGCTTGGGGGAATCCAAATAAGTTCTGATCGCTTTCGCAAGCTCAAAGGCTAGGAGCGGCGGCACGGCGTTTCCCACTTGGTTATAGCAACTTGTTTCCTTGCCTTGAAACTCAAACCAGTCTGGGAAACTTTGCAATCTTGCACCCTCTCGGATCGTCAGGCGACGCCTGCGACCGTCAGGCAGCACAACCCTATGCATATCGCCGGTGGCACCCGCCAAATTTCTACAGGTAACCGTGCGGGACGGGCGATGCATATGCAGGTCGCGCGGGGTGATGCACTTGGATGCCTTTTCGTACTTGGCAACATAGGTGTCCATGCTGGCCGTCAAGAACTTGGATTGAGCGTCCACCTGGCTTGCCAAATCGCCAACGGCTTCACCCGCCGTCACCTTAGTGCTTAGCGCCGCCGGAAACTCGAAATTGCCGCGATGCCCCACGACGATCATGCGCTCGCGGTTTTGCGGCACACCAAAATCTACCGCGTTGAGCAGGCGGTAATCCACCACGTAATTGAGTTCCTCAAGCGCCGAAATGATGGTCTCAAGGTAGGCCTTATTGCGATACATCAGGCCACGGACGTTTTCAAACATCCAGATGTCGGGCTTGGCTTGTTTTACTGCGGAGATGAAAGCAGGAAACCCATCGCGTGAATCGAGAATGCCCTTTTGGTGGCCACCCACGCTAAAGGGTTGGCAAGGCGGGCCACCGATCACCACATGTGCAGGAGGGAACACGTAGGATTGATCAAGCTTGGCCTGAATACAATCGCCTTTGAGATTGTGGCGATAGGTTGCGCAGCAGTCTTCGTCCATCTCAAAACCGAGCGTGTGGAAGCCGTTGGCCTCAAAGCCAAGGGCCAAACCACCGCAGCCGGCGAAAAGGTCTAAAACCAAGGGAGAACCAGCGGCTTTGGGCTTTAGTTCAGAATTGATTTTATCGACGTAGCTCACTCTATTGAATCCTGGTTTTGGGCCGCTTTCGGGTAGATTAACACGGGGTGATTCAAGTTTCGAACATCCGACATAGCTTTCGCTTTCGGGTCTTTAGCTACGCGATCAAGCCGCCACCAAGGCACGCATTAACTTAGGCTTGGCTGCGCTATTCAACGCCGCGAGAATCTGCGTTCCAACAGCGCAAGCCACCGGCGGCGGAAAGGCATTTCCAATCTGCCGATAGGCTGCGGTTTTCTTGCCGCTAAACAACCAACTATCTGGGAAGCCTTGAATTCTGGCCGCCATGCGAACCGTGAGGCGCGGCATGCCTACAAAATCTTGTTCAGGTACTTCATTGGCGATACCCATGCCGTCCACTCCAATCGCGGCCCAGGCTTTCTTGGCGCGTGTGGGGCCGAGGTCGGGACCGCCATGCTTTTTGCTTCCGCCTACCAAGGTAGGGGCGATGGTGGCGGCTCGCTCGCGCCAGCTTTTAGCGCCTCGCCAACCGTTGGAGGCCATGAGATCGAAAAGAGATTCGCCCACGGTTTGTGCCGCAACGCTACTGGGCGTGGGCCAGGAAAAATGCTGCGCTCTGTTTTCTCTCAAGGCGACCAGCACCACCCGGGGGCGCAATTGGGGCACGCCGTAATCACTGGCATTCAGCAAGCGCCAATCGGCAACGTAGCCGAGTTTTTTTAAGGCGCTCACAATGTTTGCGCGATAGTCGTCAAGGACCTTATCGAGAATGCTGCGCAGGTGATCAATCACTCAACATAGGCCGACTGGGCTAGGTCATTAGGCTCATTGCGCGCCATGAATATGCCCGTTACATTTAAAGGGTCGTAGTCTCAGCGTTACCGGGACGGCAGTCCGTCTATGCACTTAAAACCATGCACCTATTCGGACAAGCCTTTAAATTGTCCTGGACCCATTTTTCTGCCTCTGCTACGATAAGCCACTAGGAACCCATCCATGACAACGATTCAGATCGAACTGCCCGAGGCAACTGCGAAGGCCGCACGTGAGGCAGGCCTGTTGACGTCTCATGCCCTTGAGAAGCTTCTCGTCGAGGCCATCAAACGTCAATCCGAGCGCAGTACTGAGCCATTCACCACCGACGACCCCGCTTTTGGCATTTGGCGCGACCGGGCCGATGTGGAAGATGTGCCCGCCTACGTCCGTCAGTTACGCCAGGGCCGGTACAACCGTGACGGTTCACGCAACGATTCATAATCAACCGTGCTTGTCGATACCGACGTCCTCATCTGGCACCTGCGCGGTTACTCCAGCGCGACAGTTCCGCTCGACAACATTGATTCACTAACGATTTCAGCGGCAACTTATCCTGAGATCCTTCAAGGCGTGAATAGCAAAGCTGAGCTGGTTGCCATTAAAAAAATGCTTGAACGCCGTGATGCGTTGATCTTGCCCATCACCGAGAATATTTCTCAAAAAGCCATTGATTTACTGGAGTCTTTCGCCCTTAACCATGGCCTGCAAATGGGCGATGCGCTGATCGCTGCAACCGCTTTAGAACACAACCTCACCCTGCTCACCGGCAACGTGAAGCACTTCAAACCTATTCCCGTACTTCGCGTGGAAAAGTTTGAAATTTAGCGACTATAGCCAACCAAGTAATACGGGCCGTAGTGCTAGGTTAGAAAGTTTCCCTAAGTTTCGATTATTGAGCGGAAAGGCTAGTCAGCGTTTAGGAAACTTCGCCCGCAACCATTTAAATACCTCAACCTGATCCGCGGCACTAGCCCGCCGCACCTAAATCAGCAGCTTTTGCAAATCAGGCCGAGTAAGCGTGGCATTTGACGCCCCCTAATTGCAAAACAGAACAAAGCGCACGAAGATTAGATGCCTCGTCAGTGCCGCCCATGCTCTTATCAAGCACATGACCGAGGTGAAGCCGCGTCTTTCGAGTTACGTCATAAGGATGAGTCTCACCAGCGACCGCACCGCACATTTGGCAGGTGGGTCCATTGCGATCCAGCACATAGGCCCGAGTCTCTTTCGAGATGGCTCGCTCGAAGGCTGGCGCGGGCTTTGGGTTTTCCAATAAATACTGGCCAGGCTTTAACTCGCTGCGGTCATTATGAGTGAGGATGAGGTAGCCCTCTTCGGTCCGAAGCTCTCGCACTCGTCTGGCCCATTCCGATTGGTTTTCGGCCACCGCACGTAGCTCATCCGAATCCATCACGCGACCAATATTCGCAAGAAAATGCTGGCGCAATTTTGCCTTGGCACCGCCTTTGAGGGTTTTCTTTTCCGGCTTTGGCTGCGTCATCGTGGCGCTATGCTCAGGCACGCATTAATTTAGGCTTAGCCGCGCTATTCAATGCCGCAAGAATCTGCGACCCAACAGCGCAAGCAACCGGCGGCGGAAAGGCATTTCCAATCTGCCGATAGGCTGCGGTTTTCTTGCCGCTAAACAACCCGCTATCTGGGAAGCCTTGAATTCTAGCCGCCATGCGAACCGTGAGGCGCGGCATGCCTACAAAATCTTGGCTTGGCACTTCATTGGCGATACCCATGCCGTCCACACCAATCGCGGCCCAGGCCTTCTTGGCGCGGGTGGGGCCGAGATCGGGGCCGCCGTGCTTTTTGCTGCCGCCCACCAAGGTGGGGGCAATGGTTGCGGCTCGCTCACGCCAGCTTTTGCGCCTCGCCAACCGTTAGAGGCCATGAGATCGAAAAGAGATTTGCCCACGGTTTGGGGCGCAACGCTACGGGGCATGGGCCAGGAAAAATGCTGCGCTCTGTTTTCTCTAAAGGCGACCAGCACCACCCGAGGGCGCAATTGGGGCACGCCGTAATCACTGGCATTGAGCAAGCGCCAATCGGCAGCGTAGCCGGAGCTTTTTTAAGTCGCTCACAATGTTGGCGCGATAGTCGTCAAAGACCTTGTCGAGAATGCCGCGCACGTTCTCCAGCATCAAGGCTTCTGGCTTGTCAGTGCATCCCCTAAACCAGCAAGCCTAGTCCGAAAGTGCCATTCAAGACCTGGAGTTTGTCGACACTAAGGCTAAGATAAATCACCAAACTTTGAGAACAAACCTGCATCGATATGGCCGCAGAATACAAGCGCATCTTGATTCTTTGCAAGACCTACCCCTCCCCTAGCTCGAAGCATGTGGAAACGTCTTGCGTGGCTGGAATGGAGGAATCAGGCCACTTGATCCGGCTTTTCCCGGTCCCTTTTCGTCTCATCACTGACAGCCAACAGTTCAAAAAGTGGCAATGGATTCGCGCAAGGGTCACCAAGGCGAGTGACGATCATCGTGTGGAAAGCTATAGAATTTCCGTAGATACGATTGAAACACAAGGCCCGCCACTAGATACAAAAGATGGCTGGGCGGAGCGTAAACAAGCGATCAGCACTGTTGAGGTCTTTGACGATTTTGAGGCACTTGAACATGCTCGGCAGTCTCGCGGCATTACATTGGGATTACTTCGTCCTACGCGCTTGTTAAGTCTCCAAATTTCCAAGGCCAAGGCAACTGAATGGACCGCCGACGAGATTGCCAAGCTAATGCAGGCCCAAAATCAAGGCTCGCTTTTTGACGAACTGACCGAGCAACGATTCTTAAAGACTCTCAAAAAACTGCCCGTTGATTTTCACTACCACTACGAATGCGGTGATCACCAACCTGTGCGATCTTACAAACATAAGCTTGCCGACTGGGAGGCCGGGGCTCTTTACTGGAATATTTGTAGGCAACAGGGCTGGGAGGCAAAATTTCAGCAAAAGTACTTTACTGAGTTCGCCGGAAAGGATCTACTATTTTTAATGGGAACGATCCATCGTTTCCCAGATCAATGGCTGATTGTTAGCGTAATTTATCCGCCAAAGCCTTCTCCTGCGCGCCTCGATCAAGGCATGCTGTTTTAGACAACAAATGTTTCACGTTCGGCCCACCCACCTCATTCGCGGCCCGGGCCACAAAAGTTCGATGACAGGTGTCGTAGTCCGCCTCAAAGCAAATCAAGCAAGCAGCCTGTGCTTTAGCCAATTTTGCAAGCGCCCTCACAGGTTCGCGCTGAGTCTTCAGGTAGCTTAAAAAGCTTCGGGTGTAGCGAGCCCAATCTTTATCGTCGCGATAGCGATTACGGATGTCTTTCGGGCAACCTAATGCGGGCTCATGCTTATACGCGATTCCTGCAACCTTTAAGCGTTCACTTAGGGCCGTTTTGGAGAATCCTTTTTTGCGCGACAGGGGCAATT
>JANOPA010000151.1:0-2685 GCA_031421635.1 Betaproteobacteria bacterium
GGTAAAGGCTCGGTGAGTACCGTATTGAAATAGGTTAAGAAGAGGTTGAAGATTAAGGTCCGAACAAACTGATACGGACTTAGTGATGGGTGAGCTTGAGAGTGAAGTGGTTGTACCGGTGGTTGCCGGGTTAATACAGGGCCGCAAGATTGATGGCCGAGTGATTTACGACGTGAAGGCAAAGCGCGAGCTGATTGCGTTGAGCCTAGTGTCATCGGTGGCCGTTGAGACGATTGCGGCCAGCAACGGGGTGAGTGCTGCGTTGCTCCAGAAGTGGTTAACGCGAGAGCGCACGGGGGTGAGGCCGACCCGTCGCAACAAGGCCAAGCCACGCGGGGCAATGGTGCCCATCGTCGTCAAACCGGCGCTAGCGGCGAAGCCGATCACAACCAGTGCGGGCCTTGAGATCGAGCTGTCGCGTGGCAAGGTTCGGATCAATCATGTTGATGCTCAGATGCTAGGCCTGGTGTTTGAGTTGCTGGGCGCTCATTGATGATGCAGTCCTTGGTGGGGCTTCCATCGGGTACACGAGTTTGGGTGGCCGCAGGGATCACCGATATGCGTAAAGGGATGAGCGGGTTGGCCGCGATTGCGCAGCTCTCGCTGGCAGTGGACCCGTATAGCGGGCACGTGTTTGTGTTCCGAGGCCGCCAGGGTGACTTGGTGAAGATGCTGTGGTGGAGTGGTGATGGTATGAATCTCTACGCCAAGCGCTTGGAGCGCGGGCGGTTTATCTGGCCGCAAGCGGTGGCCGGCAGTATTGCGATGACGGCGGCCCAATTATCGATGCTCTTGGAGGGCATCGATTGGAGGCGTCCGCAGAGGACGTGGCAACCAGAAATGGCGGTGTAAAACACAGTAAAAGTACAGGTGAATTGATCCTGTTGTGAGAGTGCCATGCAGCGTGACTTGGGCGTCAAGATTGCGCTACATTGGAGGTCATGGCGCAGCGCTTCTCACCAACCCAAACACTGCCAACTGATGTGCTCAGTTTGCAGCAGTTGGTGCTGGAGCGCGAGGCTCAACTTGCCGCGCGAGATACTGAGCTGCTGATCCGCGAAGTAGAACTCTCGGAGCGTCAAGCCGAGGTGCTTCACCTGAGGGCCTTGGCTGAGAAGTTGAAGCTGCAAATTGCCGTGATGAAGCGGCTACGCTTCGGTCGCTCGTCTGAGAAGATGGACCAGGAGATTGCACAGCTTGAGCTGATCGTAGAAGACCTTGAGACGACGGCTGCGGCTCATGAGCATGCCGCGGCCGCGAAGCTCAAGACACCACCTCAAGACGATCCGACAGACAAGCAGGCTAAGAAGCCCGCCCGCAATCCCTTACCCGAACATTTAGAGCGCGACACCGTCACCATTGAGCCCGATGGCCACAGCTCTGGTGCTTGCCCTTGCCCCGAGTGCGGCAAGAATCAGTGGCGAAGCTTAGGCGAGGATGTCACTGAGCATTTAGAGTTGATCCCTGAGCACTTCAAGGTGGTGCGCACCCGCAGACCTAAATACAGTTGCGCGGGTTGCCAGACGATTGTGCAGGGCACGGCCCCCAGCCGAGCCATCGCCCGAGGGCTGTTCGGCCCAGGCTTGCTGGCTCACCTGGTGGTCTCCAAATACTGTGATCACCAGCCCCTGCACCGGCAAATCGGTATCTACGCCCGCCAAGGCGTCGAGCTGGCCAGCTCCACCCTCAGTGACGCGGTCGGAGGCATCGAGGCGATCACAGCACCTCTGACCGACGCACTGTATAAACACATCATGTCGGCGGGCAAGCTTCATACCGATGACACGCCCGTGACGGTCTTGCAGCCGGGCAGGAAGAGCGCGAAGACCGGGCGATTGTGGACCTATGTTCGAGACGACACCGGGTGGCACGACCCGACCCCGGCAGGGGTGTGGTTTGCCTACTCGCCGGATCGCAAGGCGGATCATCCGAGAGCGCATCTAAAGGACTTTAACGGTTACCTGCAAGCCGATGCCTATGCGGGCTACAGCAAACTCTACGAAGAACGCCAAGGCACCGAGCAGCCCATCATTGAAGTAGCTTGCTGGGCACACGCGAGACGTGAGTACTATGAGCTGGTCAAAGCCAGTGACTCGCCGCTGGCTCACGAGGCGGTGCGAAGAATCGCAGAGCTGTACAAGATCGAACGAACGATCCGAGGCCAGAGCGCAGCTCACCGGCAGGAGGTTCGCCAAGCCCTGGCTCTGCCCTTACTGAACGATCTACACGCCTGGATGATCGACACCCACAGTAAGGTGTCGCGCAAATCGGCTATTGCCGAGGCCATCCGGTACAGCACCAATCGTTGGGAGGCACTGGTTCGCTATACCAGCGACGGCACGCTCGAAATCGATAACAACATCGCCGAACGCTCCATCAGGCCCGTAGCACTTGGCAGAAAAAATTACATGTTTGCGGGTTCCGACGAGGGCGGCAAAAGAGCCGCCGCCATGTACAGCCTGATCGGCACCGCCAAAATGCATGGCCTCAATCCTGAGGCTTATCTCAAATACGTCCTGACCCACATCGCCGATCACAAGATCAATAAGATCGATGAACTCTTGCCCTGGAATCTCGCTGAGAAACTAGAAGCACTCAAGCCTCGCCATCAAAGTGCTGATCAAGCTCTGGCCGCCTAAGCCGATCACGCTGATCTCGTCAATGCGGTACTGACCGAGCCTTTAC
>JANOPA010000152.1:0-108987 GCA_031421635.1 Betaproteobacteria bacterium
CTCACGAAGCTCACGAAGCTCACGAAGCTCACGAAGCTCACGAAGCTCACGAAGCTCACGAAGCTCACGAAGCTCATCGTTCAGGCGCCGCCCGTGAATCGCCGACCCACCCATTCCACTCGAGCCGGTATGCTTACAACAGTCGTCGTGTCGCAACTGTCCCCGCTTCGTCGAATGTGGCTTAAATGCACCCTAGTCACCAGCGTTGGAGTACTGTTTTCTTTCTGCGCCCAACTTCCTACGGGTCCGGCCAAGTCCTCGATTAATCCCGCTCCCTTGGATACCTACATGCAACGGGTCGAACAGGATGTGCGCGCGGGAATCATTCCTGGTGCTGTACTGCTCGTTGCGCGAGACGGGAAAGTTCTCTATTGAAAAGCCGTCGGCAAGCAAGACCCCAATTTGGACAAAGCGATGGGAGTGGATTCTCTATTTCGCATTTACTCGATGACCAAACCGATTGTTTCAGTGGCCGCGCTCATTCTCATAGAGGAAGGCAAAATGGGATTGGCCGATCCGGTCTCCCAGTATCTGCCCGAGCTCAAGAATTTAAAGGTCGGTGTCGAAAAGCCCGGTGCCGATGGCAAACCTACACTAGATTTGGTAGCTTCCCGCAGCGACATGACGGTGCATGATTTGGTGCGACACATGTCGGGCCTGACCTACAGCGTGTTTGGTAGCTCCCTCGTGAAGAGCGAGTCCTTGAAGGCCGACGTCCGACCCGGCAGCGGATTACCGACCTTCAATGGGAAGTGCCGTTTATTCGTCCTTGGACCAGCTCGATTCGAAGGTTCGATCTAACCCCCGCGACGATGAATAGTGAGGAAACGCTAACTTTCTTTAAACGCGGATTCATGATCATCGTGGACGTCAGCTGTTCTCGGCGTACGCATTCAGCTTGACGACTGGGCGACTTCGCTGATACAATCGTGGGCTTCGCTGGAAAACCGCCTTTGAAACACGTTTCAGGGGAAGAGTTAAGCCGAAAGGCAAAAGTCAACATAGACTTTCAGTGAAGAGTTAGCCCCGGCCAATCGTAGTCGGGAATTGAAACCTTGCTCTGTGGACGTCGGGTTCAGCTTGAGGATGTGCTTCATGGTTAAAACCATCAAGGCACGGGCCTGCAGCGGAACTCTGGATGAAGATGGAGTGGAGAAAAAGATGAGCCAAGGCCATGCCGCCAATGGTGGTGCCGTTAAGGGCCAAGGGCTTGTAGGGCGCAAAGTTGGCATGATGCGCATCTTTACGGACGATGGAGAATCCATCCCCGTAACGGTGCTAGACATGTCCACCAATCGCGTTGCTCAAGTCAAGACCGCTGAAGTCGATGGATATTCGGCCGTTCAGCTGGCTTTCGGAAGCCGTCGCGCCTCTCGCGTGACTAAACCGTTAGCAGGTCACTTCGCGAAAGCCGGAATCGAAGCCGGTAATGTCGTTAGAGAATTCCGTATCGACGCTAGTGCTGCCGCTGAGCTAAAAGCCGGTGCCACTATCAAGGTTGATGTGTTCGCTGCTGGTCAACTGGTGGACGTGCAAGGCACGAGCATTGGTAAAGGTTTCCAGGGCGCGATTCGCCGTCATAATTTTTCCTCAAACCGCGCTTCGCACGGTAATTCGGTCTCGCACAACTCTGCCGGTTCTATCGGTATGGCGCAAGATCCTGGTCGCGTGTTTCCAGGCAAGAAGATGGCTGGTCATCTCGGTGATGTCACTACAACAGTGCAAAACCTTGAAGTGGCCCGCGTCGATGTCGAGCGTGGTCTCGTGATGGTTCGTGGTGCCGTTCCTGGTGCCAAGAACGCCACGGTATTTGTCACTCCTGCCGTGCGTGCAAAGGCTAAAAAGCCTGCTGCCGCCGCTAAAGCGTAAAGGGGCGAACGAATATGGATCTTAAACTCCTAGATGCCAACGGTGTGGCCTCCTCGAAAGTGGAAGCTCTCGATACAGTGTTTGGTCGTGAATACAACGAGCCTCTGATTCATCAGGTGGTTGTTGCTTTCCAAGCCAATGCTCGTAGCGCCGACAGCAGTCAAAAAACTCGTGCAGAAGTTCATCACTCCACGAAGAAGCCCTATAACCAAAAGGGTACTGGCCGCGCTCGTGCCGGTATGACGTCCAGCCCCATCTGGCGTGGCGGTGGTCGTACTTTTCCGAACAAGCCCGATCAAAACTATTCACACAAACTCAACAAGAAGATGTATCGCGCAGGTCTTGCGTCGATCCTCTCTCAGTTGGTTCGTGAAGATCGTTTCCATGTGGTTGAAAGCTTCTCCATCGAAGCGCCTAAAACAAAGCTCTTGGCTGCCAAGCTCAAGGCGATGAACCTGGCTTCTTCCGTGTTGATCATTACTGATAATCTCGACGAAAACACCTACCTCGCTGCGCGCAACCTGCCGCATGTCTTGGTCTTGGAAGCTCGTCATGCTGACCCGGTTTCTTTGGTCCACTTCGAAAAAGTGCTGATCACTAAATCTGGTTTGGCTAAAGTACAGGAGCTCTTCGCATGAAAAAGCTCAATGAAGAACGTTTGATGAAGGTGCTGCTCGCTCCTATCGTGTCTGAAAAGGCCACGATGATTGCTGAGAAGCGAGAGCAGGTCGCCTTTAAAGTCATTCAAGATGCCACCAAGCCCGAGATCAAGGCCGCTGTTGAACTGTTGTTCAAGGTCAAAGTAGAAGGTGTTCAGGTCTCTAACCTGAAGGGCAAGGCGAAGCGTTTTGGTAAGTTCGAAGGCCGTCGCAGTAATGTGCGTAAAGCCTACGTGTGCCTGGCGCCTGGTCAAGAAATTAACTTTGCGGAGACCCCGTAATGACTGTCGTTAAGCTAAAACCGACGTCGCCCGGCCGCCGCGCGATGGTCAAGGTGATCACGCCTGGTTTGTACAAGGGTGAGCCATATGCTCCCTTGCTCGAACCACAGATCCGCGGTTCCGGTCGTAATAACAACGGCCATATCACGGTGCGCCATAAAGGTGGTGGTCATAAGCAGCACTACCGTATCGTTGACTTCCGTCGCGATAAGGATGGCATCCCTGCAAAAGTCGAGCGTATTGAATACGATCCTAACCGTACCGCGCACATTGCTTTGCTTTGTTACGCGGACGGCGAGCGTCGCTACATTATTGCTCCCCGCGGTGTGACTCCAGGTACCCAATTGATCAGTGGCCAGGAAGCCCCGATTAAGCCCGGTAACTGCATGCCGATCCGTAATATTCCAGTGGGTTCTACGATCCACGCGATTGAATTGCAGCCAGGTCGTGGCGCGCAGATCGCCCGTTCCGCAGGTACCTCAGCTCGCCTCTTGGCTCGCGAAGGCATCTACGCTCAGGTCCGTCTACGTTCCGGCGAAGTGCGCAAGATTCATATCGAGTGCCGTGCAACGCTTGGTGAAGTTGGTCATGAAGAGCATTCCTTGCGTCAAATCGGTAAAGCCGGTGCGATGCGTTGGCGTGGCGTTCGTCCGACGGTTCGTGGTATCTCCATGAACCCAGTCGATCACCCAATGGGTGGACGTTCCAACGGCGGTGGTCACCCACGTTCGCCTTGGGGCACTCCAGCCAAGGGCTTCAAGACCCGTAGCAACAAGCGCACCGACACAATGATCGTGTCGCGTCGTAAGAAGTAAGGACTAGAAAATGGCACGTTCCGTTAAAAAAGGGCCCTTTGTCGACGCTCACTTACTCAAGAAAGTCGACACTGCGCTGGCCATCAAAGATAAAAAGCCGATCAAGACTTGGTCACGCCGCTCGACGGTGTTGCCCGATTTCGTCGGCCTCACCATCGCTGTTCACAACGGCAGGCAGCACATCCCTGTGTACGTCAACGAGAATATGGTTGGCCACAAACTGGGTGAATTTGCTCTGACGCGTACCTTCAAAGGTCACGCGGCAGACAAAAAAGCCTCCAAGAAATAAGGCTGCAAGAACATGGAAACCAAAGCAAGTGTGCGCGGCGTTCGCGGATCCGCTCAAAAAGGTCGTCTAGTAGCCGACATGGTCCGTGGCCTACCGGTCGAAAAGGCACTGAACGTTTTGACGTTCTCGCCTAAGAAATCGGCCAAGATCATCAAGAAGGTCCTGGAGTCCGCCATTGCCAACGCCGAACATAACGACGGTGCTGACATTGACGAGCTGAAGGTCAAGACAATTTATGTCGAGGAAGGCGCGTCGCTTCGCCGATTCCGTGCACGGGCTAAAGGCCGGGGCGCGAAAATCGAGAAGCAAACGAGTCACGTTTTCCTCACTGTTGGCAACTAAGGGCCGAGAGAATCATGGGTCAAAAGATACATCCAATTGGATTTCGTCTCGCAGTCTCGCGTAACTGGTCGTCGCGTTGGTACGCCAACAGCAGCCAGTTCGCCACGATGCTGGGCGAAGACATCAAGGTTCGCGAATATCTACGCCGCAAACTGAAGGCAGCTTCAGTCGGTCGTGTGTTGATCGAGCGTCCTGCTAAAAATGCTCGCATCACTATTTTCTCGGCTCGTCCGGGCGTAGTGATCGGTAAAAAAGGCGAGGACATCGAGACGCTCAAGGTCGATCTGCAGCGCTTGCTCGGCGTGCCGGTGCATGTGAATATCGAAGAGATTCGCAAGCCAGAGATCGACGCTCAGCTCATTGCTGACAGCATTACACAGCAGCTCGAGCGCCGGATCATGTTCCGTCGTGCGATGAAGCGTGCCATGCAAAACGCCATGCGTCTCGGTGCTCAAGGCATCAAGATCATGAGTGCGGGTCGTTTGAACGGTATCGAGATCGCACGTACTGAGTGGTACCGTGAAGGTCGTGTGCCTCTTCATACCCTGCGTGCAGATATCGACTACGGCACTTCAGAAGCGCAAACAACTTACGGCATTATTGGCGTAAAAGTTTGGGTCTACAAAGGTGATCGTCTGGGTCAGAACGACGCGCCGGTGGTGGCCGATAAAGACTCAGCGCCCCCAAGTGATGATCGTCGTGTTCGTCGTGCTCCGAAGCCTGATGGTGCTGGTGCTCCTCCTTCTGCTCGCCCTCGTCGCAAGCCTGATGGTGCTGCTGCCCCCGCCGGTCCTGCTGCTGATGCAACCAAGACTGTCGTAAAGCGTGTGCGCAAAGTTGAAGGTACTGCGGCGGTTGCTGCACCTGCTGCTGATGCCAAGCCCGAAGGCGGTGCGGAGTAATCCGTACTTCCTGATTCGCAAAACAAAAAGTTTAAGGAATGAGCGATGTTACAACCAGCTCGTCGAAAATTTAGAAAAGAGCAAAAAGGACGAAACAAAGGCTTGGCCACTCGTGGCGCAGCGGTTTCGTTCGGTGAGTACGGCCTGAAGTCGACAGAGCGTGGTCGTTTGACTGCGCGTCAAATCGAAGCAGCGCGTCGTGCCATGACGCGTCACATCAAACGTGGTGGTCGCGTATGGATCCGGATTTTCCCGGACAAGCCGATTTCCAAGAAGCCTGCCGAAGTCCGTATGGGTAACGGTAAAGGTAATCCCGAGTACTACGTGGCCGAGATTCAGCCAGGTAAGGTGCTGTACGAGATGGACGGCGTGAGCGAAGCGCTGGCCCGCGAGGCGTTTGCCTTGGCTGCGGCCAAGTTGCCCCTCATGACCATCTTCGTCAGCCGTATGGTTGGCCAATAAGGAACACTGACATGGCAAAGAACATGGCAAAGACAACTAAAGCCACCGAGTTACGTGGCAAAGACACTGCAGCCTTGGGCGTTGAGCTCAAGGACTTGTTGAAGGCGCACTTCTCGCTGCGCATGCAACACGCCACCCAGCAGCTCAATAACAATAGCGCCCTCGGCAAGACCAAGCGGGACATCGCTAGAGTTAAGACCGTGCTGCGCCAAAAAGCAGCAGCGTAATAGCGCCGCTGACCAATAGGACAACACAATGACTGCTACCGAAGTTAAAGAACCCGTTGCGAAGATGAAGCGCACCCTACAAGGGCGCGTGGTGAGCAACAAGATGCAAAAGACCGTGACCGTGCTGATCGAGCGCAAGGTCAAGCACGAGATGTACGGCAAGTACATGTCGGTGTCGAAGAAGTACCATGCGCATGCTGAAGCTGCATACAACGAGGGTGACCTGGTTGAGATTCAGGAAGGTCGCCCGATCTCCAAGACTAAGGCTTGGACTGTGACTAAGTTGTTGCAGGCTGCTTCGGTTTAAGGCAATACGGTTGGGGCTGGCCTTGAAGGGTTGGCTTCGACTTTGGGCTGGGGAAATACCGGCCCTCTAAAAATCCTCTCAGTGTTGAGTTGCCTTTTACCTCGGCAGCTTGGTGGTGAGGGGATTTTGCTTTGATGGCGGGAAACGACGATCTTGGCTACAATTAGCGCTATGCAATCACTTGATAGGCCACGCTGATGAGTCCGCGTATTACGTTTGATCCTGAAATTTGTCATGGCAAACCATGCGTCCGAGGCCTGCGCTATCCGGTTGAAAACGTGCTTGAATGGCTCGCCAGCGGTATGAGTATTGACGACATTCTGGCGGATTATCAAGATCTCGAACGAGACGATATCTACGCTGTTCTTTCCTTTGCCGCAAGATTGGCACATGTAAAAAGGTTTGAGCGCCTCGCGGCATGAAGTTTCTAATCGATGCCCAGTTGCCGAGACTGCTTTGCGATTGGCTAAAAGATCAAGGTCACGACGTATTGCATACCTTGGATTTGCCCAAAGGTAATCGGACGCCAGACCATGAAATCACCGCGATTGCCAGTGATCAAGCTAGGGTTGTAATCACCAAGGATGGCGACTTTGTTCAGTCTTTCTTTGTGAATGGAAATCCGACGCTCTTGCTTCTTTCCATGGGAAATATCAGCAATTTGCAATTGTTAGCCGTGTTCAAACAAAATCTGCCGAAGATCGTATCCGCATTTGATGGTCATCGGTTCGTCGAAATTGCCCAGGGCGACCTGATTGTGCATGAATAAACTTAACGCAAAAGCCCGTGACCATGCTGATTGATCGCAAGGTGAAGCACGAGATGTACGGCAAGTACATGTCCGTGTCGAAGAAGTGCCATCCTCACGCTGAACCTGCGTACAGCGAGGGTGACTTGGTTGAGATCCAAGAGGGTCGCAATAAAGTATTCTAAAGCGCCCAGTCGGTGTTGCTGTCAGATTACTGTAGGCCAAGGATGAAAAGCGAGAGCGCTAGTAAGACCGAGCTCTGGCTGCCCTTCAAGCCATTGAGTTAATTTTTCATTAGCCCTGCTTGTTGAAAGGCGCTTATGGCACCGGACGTAAGACTTTTGGAAAACTCCCTTGTTGGAGGGTTGTTATTTGGCCCACTCACCAAAACGCCAGAGGTTACTTTGACAAAACCGTTCCAGCTCTGCCTTGTCGCATTGTCAAAAATATTTACGCGGATCACGGCGAACACTTCAGCGCCTCCGTACACTCCGTCTACCTGCGTGAGCGTAATGGTCTGCGCTTGCCCAGGAGTAATACCTTTTACGCTCAAAGCGCTTTGCATATCATCTACGGCATACTGATTAAACACACTCGATATAGAACGCATATAACCTCTAGAAATCTCTCTCGCACTCTCAGTGAGGGCGGGCGGCGCCCCGCCATAGGTGACTTGCTGAACTTTGAATGGCATGCTTGGGTTGTCAATCCATTGAATGTAAGCATTGCTAAGTCGAAAGGGTGCCATCGGGACTGGGCCGATAGTACTACCAGATGTAGCGCAGCCGCTCAATAAAGTGAGGTATCCGACCGCGAGGAAGAAGGCTTTTCTAAGGAGTTTCATTAGTCAGTTCTTTGATGAGGGAAATTGAAGGTGGGGTTGAATAAAAGCCTAGCGACAACAACGGCGAGCTTGCTGATGGTATTTCTGCAAGGTATTTCCAACAAGTGCTCTGCACCGGACGGCCCTTCAAAGTGATAATCGGTTAGATCTAACCTAAATCAGGGTTTGTGGGGGTATCCGCCTGCAACAACCCCAAGCGATTGAGCATGCAGAGCCTAAAGACAGATCTTCAAGACTAAGGCGTGGGCTGTGACTAAGTTGTGTGCAGGCTGCTTCGGCGTAATTGAATTTGGTTGGGCTGGAGGGGTTGGCGTCAATACTGAGTCGGGGAACCACGCCTCTGTCCTATAGGATCCCAGCTCGCATACTTCAGCTTCGCACAGGCCCGAATTTGCGCTACTAGGCTGTGGCCTCGGGCCGATGCGGGTCAGTTCATCGAGGCGGCGATACAAAAAAACAGGACGACGAGACACATCGTCAAGTAGGCACCCAGGGTGCTTGACATAGATCGAAGGTTTTCGGCGGGAGCTAGACACCGCCTTTAGGATGGGTCGGATCAATCCATAGTATTGTCTGCGGGCGCTCGACCGGTTCGATATCCAGATTAACCGCGACGGCCTCACCGTCACTTCGGCACAGCACACATTCCAGCATCTCGTCGGGGCTGGCGTTGATCTCCTGGTGCGGAACATAGGGGGGCACGTAAATAAAATCGCCCGGACCCGCCTCGGCAACGAACTCGAGCTTCTCGCCCCAACGCAGGCGGGCTTTGCCCTTGACCACAAAAATCACACTCTCGAGCGGACCATGATGATGGGCTCCGGTTTTGGCATCTGGGTGAATGTGCACCGTACCGGCCCAAAGTTTCTGAGCTCCGACACGCGCGAAATTGATCGCTGCCTTGCGATCCATACCAGGCGTCTGCGCGGTATTGGAATCGAGTTGATTTGCCCGGATGACGCGCACGCCATCGTGCTTCCAGTCGGTGGGTGCTTGAGCCTGGCCAGGTGAATGCTGATGTGAGCTCATGGAAGGTTCGTCCGCAGAAAGGTTGCTAGTCGGTATATTCGTTTTGAGAGTTGAAAGTATCGCATGATTGCCGTCTCGTAGGCATAGGCCTGGGCACGTTCGACACCATGGGGTAAAGTGATCATGAACCAGCACGCGCTACCACCCCCTCTAAAAAAGGGAAAATCCACCGCGCTCTATAAGAAAATGACCGCCAACCATCTGATCCCTCGGGCAGGCACTTCGGACGAGGCCGCCAAGGGCATTCTGTTTGTGATCGAAAACGATTTCGTCACGGGCACGACGGTAGATGCGGAAGGTGGCTTAATGCTGTCATAACTGGAAAATATTACTTCACAAGCGACTCCACATGGCTAAAGTCAAGAATGCTTTGTTTATCTTGGCTGATCAACTGAGGCGCGACTATCTAAGTTGTTACGGTCACTCGACTTCATTGATGATGCGGCCGATCAACCCTGGGTTTTGCATCTGTCCTATATCAAGCCGCATTGGCCCTTTCCCCGTGACGATGTACGCGATACGGTGCTACCCGGCTGAGCGGCCACTGGTTGTGAGAGAAGGAGCTTTTTCATGAACCTAGCGTGACGGTGTCTATTACAAAGGATTTCGGTCGCAGTTGTTCGATCTAAAAAACGACCCCAATGAACTCGAAGACCTTGGGCAGGCTGCAAACACTTTGGCAATACGCAATGATTTCCAAGGCTTGCTCTTGGAGCGGCCCACAGATCGAAGAAACCGTGTCACTATTTCAGACAAGGTGGTGCGTGAACGCACCGCTGGCGCAGAAAAGGTCGGCAGCATTATTGAACGATGGTAGCCAAGAAGCTTCACAACGCCCATAGCCCCGTACTGACTAGAGGACTCAATAATGAAAATGAAAAGCATCCTGGCATCAAGCGCCATGCTATTGATGGCCTTCGTTAACGGTTCGTCGGCCTTGGCGCAGGCTGATTGGCCGAGCAAGCCCATCCGCATACTTTTACCGTTCCCACCCGGTGGTCCGAGCGATATGGTTGCGCGTGCCATTGCAG
Organism: Betaproteobacteria bacterium; assembly: GCA_031421635.1. Classification (GTDB taxonomy): domain Bacteria; phylum Pseudomonadota; class Gammaproteobacteria; order Burkholderiales; family Burkholderiaceae_E; genus JAPOKJ01. The sequence continues at coordinate 9,806 of JANOPA010000152.1, forward strand.
ATAAATTGCAAGTCAGCCTTAAGCAACCCATTGTGATTGATAACAAACCGGGTGCTGGCGGCAATATTGGCAGTGCCGAGGTCGCGCGCGCCGCAGGCGATGGCCATACATGGCTCTTTGGGACGGACTCTCTTTTTACTGTGAACCCCCATGTGTATAAAAGTCTGGGCTACAAACTCGACGACTTAAAACCAGTGATGTTAGCCACTCAGTTTAGTCAAACCTTGGTGTGCCACCCTGCAGTCGGGGTTAAGACGGTTGGCGAGTTGGTGGCAAAAGCCAAGAGCACACCGATGAATTATGCCTCTGGCGGTGCCGGGGTGCCCGGGCATTTGTCGATGGAACTTTTATTGGCCATGGCTGGTATCGACATGACTCACGTACCCTACAAAGGGCCCGCGCCCGCCATGCAAGATGTCATCGGTGGCCAAGTGGCTTGTGGCTTGCTTGCGGGGCCAACGGTATTGCCGCACATTCGCTCAGGTCGGTTGGTGGCGCTGGGCGTTTCGGGCAAAGAGCGTGCGCCCACCTTACCCGAAGTGCCAACCATCGCCGAGGCAGGTATTCCAAAATACGAAGCCAATTTTGGCCTGGTGTTTTGGGCGCCGAAGAGCACACCCGACAGTGTGGTGAACAAATTCAATCAAGCCCTGGCCGATGCACTCAAATCGCCTGATGTTGTGGAGCGATTGCTTAAGACCGATCAAAATGTTATTGCGAGTTCATCAGCAGAGGCTGCGACCCGCTTGGCTGCCGATTCGATTAAGTGGGGTGAAGTGGCTAAGCGTATTAAGCTGGGGTTGGATTGAATATCGGCAAAGTTTCAAAGTTTGCCTTGAGCACCTTACTCGCAAGTCCGGTGTCGAGCCAACCATCAATCGCGCTGGCGTAGACGCGCCTGAAGTCTGTGGTCAGCGGAAGGTTTTCTCCGTCTACCAAGGCACCGAGATCGGGGACCTTGCCATAGTGTCCGCCGCGCACGGGCTTACCCGCAAAGAACATGACATTGGAGGTACCGTGATCCGTTCCCAGACTCGTGTTCTCGGGCACGCGACGGCCAAACTCTGAGAACACGAGCAGTACCACGCGGTCGGCCTGGCCGATACGTTCCATGTCTTTCAAAAAGCCTGCGATGGTGTCTGAGACATAGGTCAGCAGGCGCTGGTGTAACTCTGTTTGTTGCACGTGGGTGTCAAAGACATTTTTTGCGTAGGACGTGTAGTAGAGGCGCGAGGGCAAACCCGCAGCGATGCAGGCTGCGATCTTGGGCAGTTGCACCGGTACAAGGCCATAGTCCACTGGGCTTTTGTAGTTGGCCCAGGCTTGACGCACGCTCTGCGAGGACGCTTGAGCGCTGGCCGCGACCCGCTTTAAAAATTGCAGCGACTCGTTGGCACCCTCAATTGACCCAGGAGTGTCGAGAAGCGAGCGAGATTGCGCGTAACCATTGCGCTCAAAGCGCATGGGATCGTTAAAGACTACCGGTGTATGGAGACGGCAACGCACAGCCAAAGACTGCTCGGTGTCGACATTGATCATAAAGTTATCCTTCGGCGGGCTCATGGCATCGGCGAGGCGACCCATCCAGCCATAGTCATCGCCGCTGTTGGGGCTGGCCGTATGCCAATACGCCATCGAAGTGAAATGCGAGTACGAGGGCTTCTCATACCCACAGCCGTGTACGATGGCAAGCTGGCCGTCTTTCCATAATCGTTCCATTCCCGCCATGCCGGGATTCAAACCAAAGCGCTCGTCCAGTGTGCGCAAAGACTTTGCAGGGAGTCCGATCTTCGGACGGTAGCGATAGTAGGCATCGTCGCCGTAAGGCACGACGGTATTGAGGCCGTCATTGCCGCCGGATAATTCAAGCACCACCAAAATTTTGTCATTGTCGATGCGATTTTGGGCCAGCGCGATTGGCCCAAATGCCGACGCTATGCCTCCCGTGAGACCTCCCGCGATCCCGGCGCGAGCCATTTGCTTTAGCCAATGCCGCCTTTGCAAATCATTCATGACATTAACCTAGTTGATACTCAGGGCGACTGAGCAAGATGTGGAGTGTCTGACGTAGGGCCTCTTCAGCAAAGGATAAGCTGGATCGCACATCGTCACTGCCTAATTCGGTCTTGAGATATTCAGCCGTACGTTGTCGGGTCGATCCATCCAAAGCCACGCTCATGAAGCGATTTTCAAAATAGATCACCACGTCCAGGGTTGTTTTCGCACCCGAGCGACGAATCATTTCGCTTAAGTTCAAACGCGCAAATTCGCGAGGAATCGGCTTGACTTTTTCGATCGCCATTTGCCAGCCACGGTAAGCGCCGTAGCGGGTATTAAAAGCCTCATTACTGTCCGCCATTTTGTTGGACAGTGCCATCGGCTCGCCCGCATCCTTTGCTGCACCAGCAGGGCGGGTCGCATTGGTAATATCCAAACCCGCGCGAATGCCGCGCTGCACGGCGCGCACCTCCTCACCCGTGACCACCATGGCGTAGCGATCATAAGCAATGCTGGCCACATCGGGGAACAACAAGTCCAGAGCAAAGTTACCGCGCTCCATCAGTAAGCTGGGCGTGATCCAGGCTTTGCCATAGGACCAGCCCGCGACCGTGGGAGGGTTCAAAAGCTTTTGACCGAGGCGCGCTGTCGTCTCGTTCAGATCGGGAGCGCCAGGAATGTAATTGAGGCCGAGTTTTTTGTAGGTCGAAATGGCTAACTCGACCGGACTCTTGATGCGTGAACCCACAGAGGGCGGGGCGTAAAAGTCTTGGGACATGAACAGCGTCTCCAAGAATGGCTTGATGGCGTAATTGCTGCGCCTCAGTTTGTCGGCTAAGGTCTGGCTCAACTCTGGGGAAATGTCGTCGCGCACAAAATAACGATACATCTTCTCGGCTAGGAACTTCGCCGTGACGGGTTGCTTGAGAATGACATCAATGACTTGCACGCCATCAAACTTGCCTTGTTGTCCCAACAGGGTCTTGGTGTCAGCATCGTGTTTGTCTGCGTTGACGACGAATTTCAGGTCTTGATAATTCCAGCCCGTGAAGGCACGCGCGGCTTCGCGAATGTCTTGTTCACTGTAGTGTCCAACGCCCATGGTGAACAGCTCCATGATTTCACGCGCGAAATTCTCGTTGGGAGCGCCTTTTACGTTAACACCTGCATCCAAAAACGCCAGCATGGCGGGAGACTGAGACACAGCGATCAATAAGCTGCGCATATCGCCCATCCCTTGTTCCTGGAAGGTATTGAGCAGGGCTAAATTTTTTCGGTAGTCGCGCACCTTGTCTTCGTTGGTCGCAAAATGGCCGTGCCAGAAGAGCGCCATCTTTTCGACTAAGGGTTGGTCGCTGCGCAGCATACGATCCGCCCACCAATACGCTACCCGGTCCGTCTCTAAACGGCTGGCGCGCAACCAATAGAAAAACTTGTTCACGACAGGCTGGATGGGGCGATTGCCATTCGGCTTGACCACGATCCCCATCGCTTCGCCTTTGGCTTTGGCCAGATCGGTGGCTGCGGGACGACTCGGCGGGAAGGGGTCCAAGCCTTCCTCAAAAATGCCCGAGTGATCGAAGGGTGGCAAAGCCGACGAGGTTGGCGAGAAATGAATCATGCGCTTGACCGCTTGCTCAAGACCTAGCGCGAAGCACTTGTCAATCTCCTCGGGGGTGCCACCAAAGCCCGCGCGTTCGAGCAAATGCGCCGCGTGCTCGCGAGTCCACTGAGTTGCGCCGAGGGGTGCAAGACTGTTTGCGGCCTGTGCGTAAGTAAGACTCGGCGAGCCCATAAGAGCGAACCAGCCCGAGATGAAAACAAGTGCCCAAGTTCGAAGCGGTGGCGTCATAGTAAGTGCTCCTTTTGTCCAGGCTGAATCTTCGGTCTGGAGTGGTAACGCGCTAACCCGATCAACACCCTGAGCCTTCAAAAAGCCTGCAATTAGCGCGGCGCTGTTGGTGCTGGAGGCGGTCGACGAGGTCATGGCAGGTCTCCAGGGTGGGGGGCGTCATCCACTTTGCACAACCGGGATGGACAGCTATTTATGAAAGATATTTTAACAGAACTCTGAATTCAGAGTTCATTTTAGGGTTAAATTGCTGGTGCCATTGCGTTAGAGGCTTCGATGAACCGTCTGCGCATGGTGGCCGCGCCGACGCCGTTGCCGTGTCTGCGCGCCTTAATTTCCCGCCTTAGATGCCGCGCGCGCCGGAGGCCAGGAATCCACCATCGACCGGCATCGCTGTGCCTGTAACATAGCCCGCATCGTCGGATACCAAGTACATCACTGCCGCCGCCACTTCGGCGGTGGTGCCATAGCGGTCCATCGGAATGGCCTTTGAGTATTCTTTGCGAAACTGGTCGGTGTGTAAGACCCGGGTCATGGGTGTGTCAATGGGGCCTGGGCAGACTGCATTAGCGGTAATGCCATGCTCAGCCAGTTCGACCGCCATTTGTCGGGTGAGCGCGATCACCGCGCCTTTCGATGTGCCATAGGCCGTGCGACCGCTACCGACGGCGCGCATGCCGGCCACCGAGGCGATGTTGACGATGCGGCCCCATTGATGGCGAACCATTAGTCTTGCCGCGTACTGTGCGCACAGCAAGGTGCCGGTGACATTGACATTCATCGTCGCCACGAAATTGTCCAGCGGAAAATCCAGAAATGGAAACACCTTGGCAATGCCTGCGCAATTGACCAACACATCGCAGCGTCCGAACCTTTGATCAATGGCCGTAAAGGCTGCGCTGATCGACTCCGCTTGGCTGACGTCCATGATCTGGACATAGGCCTGGCCGCCTAGGTTCTTCAATTGCCCGGCGGTTTCGATAGCGGCTTTCTCGTTCATGTCCGCGAGCACCACCGTCATGCCGATGGCGCAAAGTCGGGCCGAGACTTCGGCGCCGATGCCCATCGCAGCACCGGTAACGACGGCGACACGTTTACCCTGTTCAGTTTTTTCTTGTGGCATCTTCCTTCACTCCCAAATGGTTTACTGGCGCGGCAAAAGACCGTCGCGCGCACGGATAAAAAAGTCGGCTTGTCCCATCTGACCGCCCTTCAAGGCGATCTGCAAACCCTTCAAATGAGCCTGACTCGAACGCGCGACGCAAAGCGGCGCGCCCGGCGCCAAAGCAGCTTCGATTTGAAGCGCATCGGGGGCCAAAGCGCGAGTAATCTGGCTCGACGTATCGCCGCCCGACAAGAGCAAACGTTGCAGGGGAAATTGCCGAAGCACCCCGTCCACCAAACGACCAAGATGTTGGCCGAGCTGGCGTCCACCGCTGTGCATGGCCTCGTCGCGTGTCTGGCCGCCTCGGATCAGAACATCGAGCAATGCATCAATGCGCGCATCCTTCGGACCTCGAGCCGTATGCATCATGACACTTCGCCCCAGAGTCAGCGCGTCGAGGGTGCACTTGAGCAAGCGGGCTGTCGCGGCTTCGGGTTGGCTCACCAAGGCTAGCGGATCGATGGGTACATCAACGAAATCGGCGGCGAGCGCGGCATCTATTTGCAGGGCACTTAATGCCGAGGCGCTTCCCGAGACCGCCAACACTTGAGACACCGGATTAAAACTCGCTTTGGGCTCGGCCAACGGCAGTAACTTTGATTCACGCCACCATTGCGTAAGCGCGTACTCAAGCCCGGATGAGCCGACGGCAAACATTGGTGTTTTTTGTTGTGCAAAATGTTGCTCAGACCTTTGCTGCAACAATCGCCCGGTCTCGGTTAAGTGGGCGGGTTCGCTGCCATCGAATAGCACGCCCTGCGGCCCCTCAAGCAAAAGCCGACTGAATTCCCGGTCGATGGCATCGCGTCCGGCAGAAAATTTGGGCAGCTCGAACTTGGCAATAGTCAGCGGGCGCTGTGCCGCCAAATGCCGGACCAGATCGGCTTCGTTCATGGGCGTCACCGGATGCGCACTCATGATGGGATGCCGGTCGATTCGATAAACGCGATTATCAGTACCCGAACGGGCAAACAAATGACCAAACACACAGTAGCGGCCAAGCGCAGGCGTTGCAGCGACGACGGGAATGACGTGCGAACCAAAGTGACTTCGTGCCAAGGTCATCACATGAGCGATGGAGCCGATCGAGGGTGAACTGTCGAAGGTCGAACACACTTTGTAATGGACCAGCGGAGTCGGCAGCTCGGCCAGCGCCGAGAGAATCGGAGCCAACTGTAGATCCATTTCCAACGGAGTCATGGCGCGACTGTCACCGGCCACGCCAATCGCATCGAAGGGGCCGAGCTCGGCCAGCGTCTGGTCGTCGGGGACTTTTAAGAACAACGCACAACGCAGACCGGCAAAGGCCAGCACTTCGAGCGCATCGGTGGACCCGGTGAAGTCGTCGCCATAAAAAGCGAGCCTTAAGCTTTGATTCGACCTGTGATCGCTCATCGATGCCCAGGAAGCGTCTCGAGCGGACTAGAAAACATCGCTATTGGGCGAATTAAAGAAGTCATGAAGGGCGGCGAATTGAGAGAGCTGCGTCTAGCCACATGCTTGGCCGCCCGCTAGATCGGCGGGTATCGCTCGAACATGGGAAGTTCGTCCGCGCGAGCCATCCAGCCTATACGTTCAGCGACTTGGATGTGCGCGCGCGCAGGCACCAAGTCCGGGTTATCATAAGTGCCACTCTGGATATCGACGATACCCGGCAGCACTTTGGCATTCGTGTAAAACAGACCAGTGCCGCAATCGGCGCAGAAACGTCTGCGTCCAAACTCCGATGAGTGGTAGACCTTTGGTACGCCTTTAGTGACTTTGACCGCGCTTTCTTTGTACATGGTCCAACCCACCATTGGGGCGCCCGCATGACGTCGACAATCCTTGCAATGGCACAACGCATGGGTGATGGCTTCGCCTTCTGCTTCATAGCGAACGGCACCACAATGACAACCGCCAGTTATTGCCATTTCAATTCCTCGTTCTACTAAGCGGCTTCAATTATTCGAATTTCGCGCTGAGCACCGTCACCCAAGGCGGCCAAGGCCGCTTGGTAACCGGCGCTATCGTGGGTGCTAATGGCTAGGGCCACACTGTCGAATTCGATTAAAACGGTACGCTGCATCAAGCCCATTTCGTAGACTTTGACGGGCTCTCCTCGGGCTAAGAAACGGCCTCCACCGGCAGTGATCGCTGGGCCGGCCAATTTGGCGTAGTCGGCTAGTTTTTCGGTATCGAGAACGGCGCGATAGGTGCTGATCCAGTAGGCCTTTGCCATGGTTATGGTCCTTAAAAAATAAGTCTAAATGATACAAGTCGCGCAACTCACTTCTACACTCCTCATGCCTGCGCCGATTCGAGTCTCCTACTGTACCTCATCCGATGGCGTTCGGCTGGCCTATCGCACCGTTGGCACTGGCCCGGTCATCATCAAGGCGGCCAACTGGCTGGGCATTGTGCAAGGGGATGGCCGCCTTCAGGGTACCCGCCACTGGATTGACAAGTTGTCGATGGTCAACACCCTGACCTACTACGATGCGCGCGGCTGTGGCTTGTCTGACCGGGATGTTGATGAGCGGTCGCCCGTTGGGGTAAAGTCAACATAACCCGATAACCGCATACCCCCTAAAGCAAAGGACAATCACACCATGGAACTATCAGGCAAAAAAGCAATCGTATTCGGAGGAACTTCCGGCATTGGTCTAGCCAGTGCCGAACAACTCGCGGCCAAGGGCGCCTCGGTCACGGTGGTCAGTCGCAATCCCGAGCGGGCAGGTCCCCTCCCCAACGGCGTGACTGCAGCCAAGTGTGACGTGCGCGACCGGGCCGCATTGTCGGCGCTCTTTGAGTCCTTGGCTCCGTATGACATTCTGGTGAGCGCCGCAACCGGTGGCACCCGTGCGCTTGGACCCTTCATGAGCATGGACCTTGACGGCTATCAAGCCTCGTTCGACAAGCTCTGGGGCTATGCCAATGTCGTGAACTTAGGCGGCAAACATCTCACGGAACGAGGGTGTATTGTTCTGGTCAGTGGCTCTCCTGCGCGCAAATGCAAGCCAGGCCAAGTCGCCCTTTCTAGTGTTGGCGCCGCCGTTGAGGCACTTGCACGGGCGGTCGCCGCAGAGATTGCTCCACGCCGAATTAATGTGGTTTCGCCGGGTGCAATTGATACACCCATGGTGGCTGTGCAAGGCGACGACCGTACGGTGCTCTACAAGAAAATGACCGCCAACCACCTGATCCCTAGGGCAGGCACCTCGGCCGAGGTCGCCAAGGGCATTTTGTTTGTCATCGAAAACGATTTCGTCACTGGTACAACCGTAGATATAGACGGTGGCTTGTTACTGTCTTAACGGGATTCGACAGGAACCTTAATCGCGTCGCGATACTGTGGCGACGCGATGGTCTGGGCATGTTTTAGTCTGAAACCTCTGCACCCTGCGAAACCCCACATGGGCCAACATTGCCGCTGCCATCAGCGCCGCGCCGAACAAAATCGATCCATACGGATTACCGCTACGATCAAACATCCATCCGGCGATTGGCGGCGCGATGGTCATGATGACGAAATAGAAACTGAAGAATACGCCCATGCCGAACGCACGCCGTTGCGGCGCCATCGCCTCGGCGGTCAGCGCCATAATCACACCGGCGGGTGCTGCGCCAATCAATCCGAATAGCAAGCTCACCGCCACCGCATAGTCGGTAAAGGGCAAGAGCAGCAGTGCCACGATGGCACCACTCAAACAGACATAGACGATCAGATCGCGCTTGCCGGTGCGATCGGCAATCTGACCGCACACGGCGGCCGAGAGGATCATCACCCAGCTCGCGATGCTGATCACGGCTGCGGCCTGAGTTGCCCCGTAACCGCCGGCCTGCAAAACCCGCGGCGCGAAACTTAAGTAGGCGATGTAGCCGGCGTTAAACAAGCCCCAAACGCTGGCCGCGAGCAAGGTGAGAATCAGTTCGGGGCGCGGCAGCGTCATGGCAATCGCAGACGGCACCTGCCCTTCCCGAACCGGCACGCGATAAAACATGAACAAGGCCAACGCAGCGGCTGCACAGTACACGGCCGTCGTCAGAAACGCGATGCGCCAGTCGATGGTGGCGGCAACCCAGGTGTGTACGATTTGGCCAAGCGCAATGCCGAAAGGCCAGCTCATGACGAGAATGCTCATCGCTGTGGCGAGCTCTTTGCCGGAGAACCAGTCGGCGATCATCTTGGTCATGTAGAGCGTGCTCAGTACAAATCCGACGCCTGCCACGGCTCTGGCAAAAGCGAACCAGCCGAAACCCTGCGCGACTGTGCTAATTACACCGCCGGCCGCCAGGCCGAGCAGTCCCAAGGCGGCGAGCTTATGGTCGGGTAGATAGCGGCCAGCAAAGCCTGCGGGCAGCGAAATGAACAAGCCAGGCAACATGAAGAAGCCGATCAAGGTGCCGATCTCGGTGTGACTGAACCCGTACTGGCTGACCAAGGGAGCGGACACAGAGCCTAAGGCTTGGAATTGAAAGCCCAGACCGCTTCGACAAGCGAATAACAGTGCAAGCATGAGCCAGCGGGTTTGAGTCGAAGGCATGGTGTGCATTTGAGATTCAAGGGCCAGCTATGGGAGGTTCATCCGGGAGGGTTTAAGTCTAGCCCTTAGGTGACGGTTTATCAAAGGATTTTTCTGCTGACTCTCATGCGCTGAGGATAAACCCCTCATAATTGCGCTCCGCGATGTCCTCGCAAATATTTCGATACTGAGCCATGCCACCAGCATACGGCATGAAGACTCGAGGTTTGCCCGGTACATTGGCGCCAAGATACCAGGAGTGCTTGGCCTGAGGAAGTAAGGTCGCATGAGCCACTTGATTGACGCGCTCGACCCAGGCGTCCATCGCCGAAACCTCTGTCTCGATTCGAGAAAGCTTGTGCTTAATCATGTGGCCAATGCATGCGGTAATCCACTCCACATGCTGTTCGATGGCGACTGGCATATTGCATAGAACCGAAGGGCTGCCTGGGCCAGTCATGGTAAACAGGTTTGGGAACCCTGCGACTTGTAGCCCTAGATAGTTGCGCGGACCGTTAGCCCAGGCCTCGTTTAGAGTGAGTCCGTCTCGCCCACGAATATCCATGCTCAGAAGTGCACCTGTCATGGCATCGAAGCCAGTAGCAAACACGATGATGTCGAGCGGGTAGTCGGCGTTTTTTGTACGAATACCATGCGCCGTGATTGCCTCAATGGGGCTGGCCTTGATGTCGACTAAGGAAACATTGCTGCGATTGAAGGTTTCGAAATAGTGGGTGTCGATGGGCGGGCGTTTGGCTGCGTAGGGGTGGTCGATGTTAGCGAGTTTCGCCGCCGTGATTGGATCTTTGACGATCTCGCGGATTTTGTTTTGAATGAATGTTGCAGCCGTGTCGTTGGCGGCTTTGCTCATCAGTAGATCATGGAAGGTGGCACGAAACTGTAGGCCACCTTTTTCCCAAGCGGCGTCGTAGAGTGTTTGGCGTTCCGCGGGTGAGCTCTCCAAGGCCAAACGCTCCGAAATGATGAAAGGGTGCCCATTCGGTGTTGAGTGCATCACCCGTTTGATCTCGGCGGCGTTGTCTTTCACGTATTGTTTGAACTCGCCACTCAGTGGCGCATTTCGTGCGGGAACGCTATAGTTCGCCGTACGCTGAAATACAGTGAGATGGGCGGCACTCTCGGCAATCACTGGTGCGGCTTGGATACCGGTTGAGCCGGTGCCAATTTGTCCTACCCTGGCACCTGTAAAGTCAACCCCTTCATGCGGCCATCGACCGGTGTGGTACCAGCGCCCCTCAAACGAATTGAGCCCGGGGATGGCAGGAATATTGGCCGTTGAAAGGCAACCCACCGCGGCAATCAGAAATCGCGAGCTTATTTGCTCGCCACTCGACGTAGTCACGCGCCAGAGATTTTCAAGTGCATCGTAGTGCGCTGAAGTAACCCGAGTGTTAAAACGGATGTCTCGCAACAGATCGAAACGCTCAGCGACATGGTTGAGATAACTCAAAATCTCGGGTGGACCTGGATAGCGCTCGGACCATTCCCACTCGTTCGTCAGTTCTTCAGAAAACGTGTAGCAATAGGAGTGGCTTTCCGAATCACAGCGGGCACCGGGATAGCGGTTCCAGTACCAAGTGCCACCGACTCCGTCGCCCGCCTCAAGCGCTTGAACTTTTAACCCTAGTTTGTCGCGCAAACTGAGCAGTTGATAGAGTCCGGAAAATCCTGCGCCAATGACCAGTGCGTCGAAGATCGTAGCGCGTTCAGAGAAGGACTCAGACGTGGGTTCAGGCCTACTGTTTGGTTTTTGCATAGCGACGCTTGGGGGGTGGGATTACAAACTTGGGGGGTGGTGTTAGAAATGTAGGTTGATTGAGTAGTAGCGTCAAGTTGGAGGCCTTGCTTTCGGGACGGACTTGGCGAGCGACTCGGTTGAAAGACGCTGTCAGCCTTCAATTTCCATGCTGGCGACGAGCGTCCTACCCAAAACTGAGGGTTGAAAAATGCAGGCTTTCTGATAGCCTGACGCCAGCAACGGCCCAGGAGTGAATCGTATGTTCAAAATCTCTGCCAATGTGTCGAGCCTCGACCGACCGAAACGTCGCCCCCTAAAGATTTACGCGGCGGACCCGATGATTGGTCGTAACTTAGGGAACCGGGCCAGAGTTGACATTGAGAACGAGGAATCGCTTCGTCCTGGTCCCAGCGGGGAACGCATCTGTGTGGTTGACTTTAATGCCAGCACGGGCAAGTATTATCCGCCGGTCGATTTGAACGATCCCCATCTGTTGATGCAGGGTGGGCTTGAACCCAGCGAATCGGACCCAAGGTTTCATCAGCAGATGGTCTATGCCGTAGCGATGCGCACCTTGGAGAACTTTGACAAGGCATTGGGTCGCAAAATCTATCTCAGTAAGCGCGGAATGCCGTTGCGACTTTTTCCGCATGCGTTCTATGGTGCTAATGCCTATTTTGACGAAAGCTTGCACGCGGTGGTATTTGGATACTTTCGCGCCGACCAGGCTGCGCCGGGCGAGAATCTTCCTAATCAGTCCGTGTTCACCTGCTTATCCCACGACATCATTGCTCATGAGATGACGCATGCGATCGTCAATCGTCTCCGCCGAAATTTTTTGGAGCCCTCTAACGTCGATGTTCTCGCGTTTCATGAAGGCTTTTCTGACATCGTCGCTTTGTTTCAACATTTCTCGTTTATTGACGTGGTGCGTGCTCAGATTCAGAAAACCGGGTGGGATTTGCGCAAAGCATCTGACTTGCTAGGGTTGGCGCCACAGTTCGGTCACGCTACGGCCACTGGCCGCGCTTTAAGGTCTGCCTTAGGTGAGGCCAAGCTCCAGCTCAGAGACGACATCATTGAGCCCCATGAACGTGGTGCAATCTTGGTGGCGGCAGTGTTCGACGCTTTTATGATGGTTTATGAACGCCGAACAGCAGATCTTGTGCGCCTGACCGGATCGCAGAATCTGGAGCCTCGTTCAATACATCCAGATGTTGTTAACAGGCTCGCCGGCGAAGCTGCACGAATTGCGCAGTCTATGTTGACCATGTGTATCCGCGCTTTTGACTACATGCCACCTGTGGATGTCTGCTACGGGGACTTTTTACGCGCTATGGTGACCGCTGATCGAGAGCTTTCACCCGAGGACGAGCTAGGTCAGCGAGCGGCGGTGATTGAAGGGTTCCGTCAACGCAGGATATACCCCGAAGGCGTGCAGTCATTGGCCGAAGAGTCCTTGGTCTGGGACCCCGCCGACAACTCTTTGCCCCCGCTTCGCTGGAAGGCCAACGAGCTTCTCGACTTGATCGTTGATGCGGCCAGTCAGATTAGCTCAAGCAGCACACCTTCTCAGAAAGAGCAGATGCACCTTTACTCTAAAGGCTCTTCGAGCAGTTCTCCCCTGGCCGATCAATTTTATGAAGAGGATTTTGAAGAGGGCTCGACTTCAACGTCCACACCATTGAGGCAAGATCCAAGAAGCCGAGGCCGAGCCGTTAACAAAGCACTTGGCCCCCTCGCTCGTGAGCTGCACGACTACGCTCGGAAAAATGCCGAGCGTCTAGATCTCGATCCGGACACTAAGATTCGCCCGCTTGGCGTACATCCGGTCTTTCGAGTCGCACCGAACGGGCGTCTGTCGATTGAATTGGTGGCCCAGGTGGATCAGGTCCGAAACGACGACGCGACGCTCGCTCAGTGTGGAGGATTACCGCTGCGCGGTGGGACGACCCTGGTGATTGATTTCAACGGCAGGATCAAATACATGATTAGTAAACCTCTACCGAGCGCGCATTTGAGCCAAGCGAGTGCGCGAGAGGCTACCGCGCGGCTGAATAAGCAACTGAGTTTCACAAAGTTGGCCGATGCCAACGACCCGATGGTTTCCTACCTAACTGCTGAAGACTATCCGAAAAGGGCAAAGCTTCGCGCAAGTTTCGCCAATCTACATTTTACGAGGTAGGTTATGGCCAAAGAAATTTTAGTCCGTATGTATAACGTAGGTTTTGGTGACTGCTTTCTAATCGAATACCCTGGCACGGGTGACGTTACGAGACGTATTTTGGTGGACTGTGGATCAATCGCGGCAGGCCCTTTGACCATGACCGATGTCGTCGAACAGATTCTGGCAGACACACAGGATGAAAATGGTTTGAGCCATATTGACGTACTGGTGTGTACGCATCGCCATGCCGATCATGTTAGCGGCTTTGGCAACCCGAAATGGAAACAGGTTAAGGTGAAAGAGGTTTGGTTTCCATGGACTGAGGATCCCGATGACCCTGATGCCACCGAGATCCGTGAATCTCAGGCAGGATTGGCCTTGGCTCTTGTTAACCGATGGGCCAACCCCGAGTCCAGTTCGCCTGGAGGAATAAATCCGGAGGACAGTACTCCTTTGGGTGCCGAGCAAGCGCAATGGCACGCGATGGCGCTCAATGCCCTGACCAATCAAAAGGCCATGACGATGCTGCATGAAGGAATTGCCTCGCGCCCGAAGGCCTTTTTTCTGTCCGGCAATGGCGATCCGAAGCGCATCAAGTCTGAAGCCCTTCCGGAAATAAATGCCTTTGTGTTGGGACCTTCAAAATCGCCCGAAGTCATTCGAGACATGAACCCACCCGCAGGCAAGACCTTTTTACGACAGCAAATATCGAGCGCTAACACAATGGAGCATTTGGAGCCGTTTAGCGAAGACTGGCCCATGGATCCATCGCGTTTCGCCGAGCATGCCGATTGGAATCATTTGATGGTGAGCGACGCCCACGCCAAAAGGATTGAACAGGCGGCCTCCGCATGGGACCCCGCTGTCACGGTAGCGTTAGAGCAAGCCGTCAATGGCACGAGCCTTATTCTCGCCTTTGAGATCGGCGACGCTGTTTTGTTCTTTCCTGGGGATGCACAATGGGGCACTTGGAATGAGATGCTCCAAAAACCAAAGGCTCGCGCGCTTATCGAACGTGCTGGGTTTTGGAAGGTGGGCCATCACGGTAGCCACAATGCCACGCCTCAGGAGTTCGTCCAGGACTGGGTGAGTCGCCAGTGTTGCGCGATGATGTCCACTAAGAAAGGCAAGTGGGCTTCAATCCCGCGCATACCGTTGGTAGATGCAATCAAAGGGAAAGGTATTGAGATGGCAAGTAGTGATAGCAGAAAGAACAGCGACTACAAGCGCTTCTCTGTCTGGAACAAGCAACGCGTTGAAACACGTTTAGAGATGTAGGGCGGGCCGGTCACTAAAAACGAACCTCGGGGCGAGCCCTCGATCAACACAAGACCGTCGCTCTCGATCAGATGACTATGTCCTCGGCGGAGATGCCCCTCGCGAGGATTTCCTTCTTGAGTCAGCCAGACAATGCCGTCGATACAGGTTAGCGTTGTGCCGTGAGCGGCGCGAAGGCTCAGCGGCCGATTCTCAAAGACTACAAGCATTGTGTCGTGCTGCGTGGCCTCCATCCAATTTCCCTTTTTAATTCAGGCCAAAACATTTGACCGGTCATCTCAATTCTAAGAAGACACTCGTTCATGCAGCAACGAACACCGATTTATCAACAACTGGCTGACGATCTGGGGACCTGATTCATCAAGTCTTTCTACGCCCTGGCGAACGACTATCTTCAGTCCGAAAACTGGCCCACGAGCGCGGCGTGTCAATCTCGACCGTGGTCCGGTAGCGGTGGACATTAATCGTCGTTTGATGGACGTCCTAGCAATAAACAAGCGTCTCAATGTGGTGTTGCTGGGAGCGGCCTATCCTGCGACCGAACTGTTACCCACAGCACAGTTGCAGCGTAACTTTGGTCGCATCGGTCGGCATCAAAGCCACCTACTGGCCACCGAAGGTTATGCCGACCACAACTACCCAGAAATTGTACCATTGGATTGCGTGCCATTCGTCATTAGACCATCGCTATGGACCAGCCTAAAGGGTCTCCAAAACTTGTTTATCCCTGGACAGAGTTGATCGCAGCCTGCGCTATTTTTGTGTATGCGAGCGTACGGAACTTCCGTCGCGAGGTGATTAATATCGCCGCTATCCGGCTTGACCGGCATTCAACGGTTTCAGATATCAACCTTTAGGAGTACCACTATGAATACGACAAAGCTCTTGGCTTCAACCGCCGCCGCTGCATTAATTGGCGCAATTGGGTTCGCCTATGCACAAAGCAGTACCACTACCCCCGCTGAGTCCACCCCCAAGGGTGCTACGACGAGCGATCCCAAAGCAAACGATACGACACGTAGTGACACAAACGCGCAGAGTCCCCAGCCAAATAGTTCGACAGACAGGACGAATCGAGATGCAGCAGGAACCCCGAACCGGGACTCGTCTGGATCGACCAGCCGGGACCCTTCGACAACCATGAACCGAGACTCAACCGGAAGCGTGGATCCAAATGCCGCTGGCAATATGAACCGCAATTCCACAGGGGCAATGTCCAATGAACGTCGGGCCCGCGCTGATCGCAATTGATAGGCGTCTACGAAAGAACACACATTGCCGAAGGGATGGAAATTCATCCAATTGGCAGAACGTGTGATTCCTCGCAAGTTTGTCGCGTAAAGAAATTTCCCTGCAATCATGTCGATCCTCAACCTTTCTCTCGTTTCTGCCAGCGGCTCCGGGTTTGAGAGGAATGTATGCAGAGCTATCGGTTCCTGTGCAGCGGTAGTCGTTATTCTTGCTCCTTCAGTCTTGGGGTCTGACCTGAAAGACAGAGTCTTTCCCGGCGACACCTTTAGCGCTGCGGCAAATTCTGGATTTTATGCCCGGTTCGCTGACTTCGGTACTGGCAATCCCTCTGCTGAAGCGCGCCATATGGCAGACTGGGTTGCCAAGACGCGGGATGCTGATGGTGCCGAATTCGTATTGGTCGACAAGAATGACGCACGGCTCTATGTTTTCGATGGTAACGCTCGTTTGCGCGGCTCAACCCCCGTACTGCTAGGTGCCGCGCGCGGCGACGACTCGGTTCCTGACATTGGTTTGCGGCCAATCGAAGAAGTTCTTCCACAAGAACGGACCACGCCCGCCGGTCGCTTCGGTGGTGAACGAGGTCACAATTCTCGCGGCGAAGATGTAGTGTGGGTCGATTATGACGAAGGGGTGTCGATTCATCGCGTGATGGTCACTAACCCCAAAGAGCGTCGGCTCGAGAGGTTGGCAACGGCCTCTGTTGAGGACAACCGCATTTCGTATGGATGTATTAATGTGCCCGTTGCGTTCTACGAGACCTACGTTCGTCCCACTTTTGCGCTACGCCGCGCTATTGTTTACGTGCTGCCCGAAGTGAAATCCGTGCAACAGGTTTTTGGGTGGTATGACGTTGCAGGGGTTCACGATGTAGAGGCTCCATCAATTGCGTCTACGTTGAGACACTGATTCGCGGATCGTTCGCCCTATATCTCTAACCCAATAACCGCCGTCTCGCATAGAGTTATTAGTGTTGCGGCGGGATTGCAGGTATGCTGGCGGGGCGGAATAGCCCGCGTCCTTGAAAGGAGGTGATCCAATGTCTAAACACCTATCGATGCCTACCATTGGAAGCGTTAGTTTTTCTATGGGTACTTCGGCTAGTTAGTAGCCAGGTGAACAAAAAAACCACTGACCTGGCCTTGAAAACGCGCTGAAGGAAGCTCGATCAAGTACCACCTCGACCGCTGAATTGCCAAGGTGATTCGGCGGTTTTTTTATGAGTCCATCTTTGGTATGATGACTATATCAATGCTGCAAGGCCTAATTATTCAGGATTTCTACCGATGACGAAGTCAATTGCCCTTTTTGGTGCAGGTGGCAAGATGGGCTTGCGCCTTTCCGAGAATTTAATGGGCTCTGCCTTTAGGATCCTGACGAGGCTTTTGAGGCGGGTGACGCAATCGCCAAGGAAATTTTTAAACCCGTCCCCGCTCTTATCGAGTGAGTGTCGAGCAAACGGCCTTACTCGAACCAGGACTGTCGGAGACGGTCTGCGCCACCCTTCTGGATGTAATGCGTAAAGGCATGGACGAAGTGGTGTCGCGCGGGGTGCCCGCCGATTGGTTGAAGGTATTTGATCGCGCTGAAATTTCAGAAAGTATTCGGCGCATCACTTGAGCGAACGAATCTACGCAAGCTATTGGCTTGAAACCTGGGACGATCCTCGGCGTGCTGCAGAAGTCATCGCCGGAGAACAGTCGAGCGGAACATTCCTGAAGCTTTCCAATGAAACGCCGGAGTTGGTTGAGCGCTCTGGTGCCCGCGTCGAACAACTACGCGTCATTGAGACCGTGGATGAGCCTAGTTTGCCGGGGCGATATCCAACCGGCACTCTAGTGTTTAGTCGATGCCATCTCGAACTCTCCTGGCCGCTTGAAAATATAGGGGCATCCCTGCCCAATCTCATGGCGACAATTGCGGGCAATCTATTCGAGCTGCGTCAGGTGTCGGGCCTTCGTATTACGAGCCTGAAGTTACCCGCTGCTTTTGCCGCATCCTATCCCGGACCGGCCTTTGGCGTACAGGGTACGCGGCGCCTAACAGGGGTCCAGCGAGGGCCTTTGATCGGCACTATTATCAAACCCAGTGTGGGCCTTAGCCCGGAGCAGAGTGCTCTAGAAGTCTTGAAGCTAGTGGATGGCGGCATTGACTTCATCAAGGATGATGAGCTTCAGGCGGACGGCGCTTATTGCCCTTTCGATGAACGGGTGCGGGCAATCATGCGCGTAATTCGTGACGGCGCTCAGCGCTATGGAAAGCAGGCGATGATGGCCTTCAATCTCACTGGTGAACTTGATGAGATGAAACGCCGACACGACCTTGTATTGGCAGAAGGTGGCACCTGCATCATGGTCAGTTTGAACAGTGTAGGGTTGGTGGGTTTGCGTGAATTGCGTCGTCATGCATCCCTGCCTATTCATGGTCACCGCAATGGCTGGGGTTATTTAAATCGCTCGCCCGCCTTGGGCTGGGATTACGCGCCCTGGCAGCAAATCTGGCGGCTTGCAGGCGCGGATCATTTACACGTCAATGGACTCGCCAATAAATTTAGCGAGAGCGATACCAGTGTCATTGCTTCGGCTCGCTCCGTGCTCGCTCCCCTTTGGCCAAGTGCACCTATGCAAGCCATGCCCGTATTTAGCTCTGGCCAGACTGGATTGGTTGCTGCCGCGACCTATGCTGCCCTAGGCTCGACCGATTTAATTTTCGCTGCCGGTGGCGGTATCTTTGGGCATCCCTCCGGAGTCGGAGCTGGCGTGAGTGCGTTGAGGCGGGCCTGGGAGGCCGCTGTCGACGGCGTCACTCTTGAGGAAAAAGCGCTGCGGCATCCTGAGCTTCACGAAGCTTTGGGCTTCTGGTAGTTCGAAGCGAACCATTTTTCGCCATTGATAACCGAGTGCCCGTGATCGATTTCGGCCTTGGTTTGCAATACCAAAGGATCGGCACCGCCTTGCGGCTAGGTCATCACAAAGCAGGAGGCCATGTGGTTCGCGGGCAGCGCTTTCAAGAAGCGCTCCTTCTGCTCCTTGGTTCCGTAATGCGGCAGAATTTCCGCATTACCCGTATCGGGAGCCTGTGATCCAAAGACAATCGGGCCAAAGCGCGAACGACCGAATTGCTCATTCATCAAGGCGAGTTTGAGTTGACCATGACCTTTGCCGCCCAGCGCTGGACCGAGATGACAGGCCCACTGCCCGCAAAGACGAAACGCCTTCAAGAATCAGAACGGACGTAGCCCCAAACCTTCTCGAAAGCGGTTCTTGACAAAACTGCCATCACGTGAGGGAAGGGCTCGGGGCACCTCCTCGCTCTTGATCAAAACTTGCGCAAACAACACGCCTTGCCGCGCATTGATTGCGGCCGCAAGTGAGTCGCACTCACTGATTAAATGGAGCTTGCGCGAATCTTCAATGCCGCAAGCTTTGGCGACCAGGGATAAATCGGTACCCAGGCTACTATGGCTACGCTGCATGCCGGTCTCCCCAAAATGGCCATTGTCGAGCACAATGATGGAGAGGTTGTTTGGGTGCTGCGCGGCAGCCGTTGCCAAGCTGCCGATGCCCATCAATTGCTCACCGTCTCCTGTGATTACCAGGACTGGGCGTTGTGGCTGGGCCAGCGCAAGGCCAAGGGCGAGAGGGGTGGCGCCACCCATGGCCCCCCACAGGTAAAAGTAGCGCTCGCTATCGCCCGAGGCGAACACGTCGTAAGTGGGTGAGCCAAGACCTGTGACGACTAACGCTTGCGGGCAGGCTTTGACGAGTTGGGCGACGAAGGCGCGCCGGTCAATGCGGGCCGCCTGGCTGGTCAGGTCTTGACCGATCGCATCTTGGTTCATTGTTTCACCCATTTTTTACGCCCAATCAATTGTTGCGAGAGCAGCACCGCCACTCTTTGCCCAGCCTCGAAGGCCGCGTCTAAGGCGGCACCGACCAAGTCCTCCACTTCTTCGGGAGTACTGGCGCGCAGCACCTTGACCCCCATCAATTCGAGCGCGGCCTGAGTAGCCTCGCCCATCGGGCATTGCCAGGGATTGAACTCGGCGTACTCGCCACGCATGGTCACCAGGGTCAGGAAAGGAAACTGACAGGTGTGCAGAAGCGAGAGCATGTTGACGCAATTGCCGACGCCGCTGCTTTGCATCAACAAGACCGCCCGCTCGCCACCTAGCCAGGCGCCCGCGGCGAGGGCCACGCCTTCCTCTTCGGTGGTCAGAACAATGTCGCGCATGTCGGCATCGGCCTGCACGCGCCGGATGACATGAGCATGGCCCGCGTCGGGCACATAGGCCACTTGTTTGACGCCACCTTGTTTGAGAATGTTGAAAATTTTCTCTTGCCAGTTTTGTGCCGAGTTGGCCGTCGGCTCTTGCGTCGTGCTCATGCACTGTGTCCCGTATTCGTGGTTGTCGATAAATGGTTCTTGGTTGAATGACACCCGAGCAGAAAAGATCTTGCTCAGGGACTTCGCCGCAGGCTGGAGTCGACCTGATTTTTGAATCATAGTTCGCTAGATCCCGGCGCAAGCATTAAGATCACAGGGAACGGACCACAGGCCTGACGTCGGGGCCTGATCGAGTACGCCGAGGTGTTGAAAAAGGATCGTATGATGGAAA
Source organism: Betaproteobacteria bacterium (assembly GCA_031421635.1). Taxonomy (GTDB): domain Bacteria; phylum Pseudomonadota; class Gammaproteobacteria; order Burkholderiales; family Burkholderiaceae_E; genus JAPOKJ01. Next base: position 30,399 of record JANOPA010000152.1, read on the forward strand.
TGATTGGTTTCATTGGGCTCGGGCGCATGGGTAAGCCCATGGCCTCGAATATGCTCAAAAAAGACTTCAAACTGATGGTCATGGATGTCAATCCGGCACCGGTCAGTGAGTTGGTGAGCTTGGGAGCCCAGGCGGGAGAGAGCGTTGCGGCCATAGCACGCCAATGCAAGGTGGTGATCACCATGCTGCCTTCCTCGGTCGAGGTCGAGCAGGTTGCACTGGGTGAGCATGGAGTATTCGCCCACGCGGCCAAGGGCAGCCTACTGATGGACATGAGCACCATCGACCCTCTGGCCACGGATCGCCTGCACGCAGCCGCCTTGCAACATGGTCTGACCATGATTGACGCGCCCGTCGGCCGACTGGCCGAGCATGCTGATCGCGGCGAGTGCCTGTTTATGGTGGGAGCGAGCGATGCCGACTACGCACGGGTGAAACCCATGCTGGATGCCATGGGCAACACGGTTTTCCACTGCGGCTCGGTGGGCACCGGAGGCCGCACCAAGCTGGTCAATAATTTTGTGGCGATTACCCTTACTCAGGTCAATGCCGAAGCGCTTGCCCTCTCGCAACGGTTCGGGCTTGATTTAAGGCAGACGCTAGCAGTGCTGCTCGGCACCTCGGCCAACAACGGTCAGTTAAAGATGAACTTCCCGAATAAGGTCTTGGCCGGAGACACCACGCCAGGCTTCACCATTGATTTGGCTCATAAAGACCTGAGCCTGATCTTGGGTGCGGCGCATGCGGTTAAGGTGCCGATGCCTGTGGCGTCGGCAGTGTTCGAGTCGTACAGTCTGGCCCGCGCCAATAACTACGGCGCGATCGATTTTTCCGGCATGGCCGACGTGCTATGCGACCTGGCCAAAATTGATCGGCCGCGCACCCCTAAAGGATGGAAGCCTGCTTGATAGTGGGTAGTGGGTCGGCGAGGATTTGTGCTCAAAGATCGACGTATTGGAGTCGGCCAACCTCGATCCGCTTGGGTCAGTCAGTCAGGCCCGAGGTGCCGCAAGATCAATTGATTGACACTTGCGGCGCTCTCCCATTGTGGCCAATGGCCGGTTCTGGCGAGATACACCGTGCTTAGGCCGGGGATGGCGGCGAAGCTGGTCGCGCCCGCCACGGGGTTGATGCGGTCTTCCTGACCCCAAATTAAAAGGACAGGGTGAGGCAAGATGACAAGCTTCGAGTCATTGCTGACCAATACTTCTCTGGGCGCTCTGCCTCGCGGTAAATTCAAGGGCGGGTTGCGCAGCACGGCTGGATCCTGGCTTGTACGTAGCCGCTCCCTGGCGAAGGCTGGCGTTGTTTTGGAGGGCTCGAAGACCAGATCACCTAGGAAGGCCTGCATTTTTTTCAACGTCGGGCCTTCGTCCTGGTAATAACTCAACATCAATTCCACCCCCTGGCTTGGGCCCTGGGTCGCCAAGGTATCGGCACCGCCCGGCGACAAAAGCGCCAAGCGCTCGAAGCGCTCAGGCTGCGGCAGCGCAGCGTACAGGGCGGCCGTGCCGCCGAACGAGTTGCCCACTAAATGGGCCTTGCGGTTCCCAAGCGCATCCATAAAGGCGATCACCGCCCGCCCGCCGTTTCGGAATGGACTTAGAAAGGTGCTCGCCTGCGAATTCTTCGAAGATTGGCCCCAGCCAGGGAAGTCGATCACATACACACGGTACTTCTGCGACAAGGTCGGGGCGCTGCGACTAAAACTCGTCCAGCTGTCCGCTCCGGGGCCGCCACCATGCAACAAGATGACTGGGGCAGCATGAATCGGGCCAATGACCCGATAGGCAATCCGAAAGGGGCCCGCTTGAACTTGATGAATCCTTGGTTTAGCGCTTCCGGACTCTGCCCTTGTCGGCATACTCGAAAAAAACACCAAAAGCAGACTTAATCCAAGTCTATAGCCTAGGGAAGACATCGCAATCATGGCCATTTGTGAGGCCTGGCATCCTGACGGTTGCACATTTAAAGAGCGCCTATGAATAACATTTGACACGGCAGAATAAACTCTGGCATAATCTAAGGCTCGCTTCAAGAGAAGTCAAAAAAGAGGTCTTTCACAGGATTCCTCGGTTTAGGCTGCTTTTGAACAACCTTCGAAATTTTCTTCCCAGGTTTTAACCAAACACGGGACCAAAACTGACCGGTGTCGTTCGACTAGCCTTGGTTTGCAAGGGTCGAATGAAGCTGATTAAGTTGGGACAAAAACAATGATTCAGATGCAGTCCGTCTTGGACGTAGCCGACAACACCGGTGCGCGTTCAGTTATGTGTATTAAAGTGTTGGGTGGGTCTAAGCGCCGCTATGCGGGCGTGGGTGACGTCATTAAGGTCTCCATTAAAGAAGCGCAGCCTCGTGGCCGCGTGAAAAAAGGTGAGGTCTACAACGCTGTGGTCGTCCGTACTCGTAAGGGTGTGCGTCGTGCCGATGGTTCACTCATTAAGTTTGACGCGAACGCCGCCGTATTGCTCAATGCCAAGCTTGAGCCTATCGGTACCCGCATCTTCGGGCCTGTGACGCGTGAATTGCGTACCGAGCGCTTCATGAAGATTGTCTCGCTTGCACCGGAAGTGCTGTAAGGAGCTACTAGAGATGGAAAAGATTAAAAAAGGCGATGAAATCATCGTCATTGCGGGTCGCGACAAAGGTAAGCGCGGCGTGGTTCTAGATCGTGTTGATGAGTCGCATCTCTTAATTGAGGGTGTCAACATGGTTAAGAAAAACCAGAAGCCTAACCCTATGAAGGGCGAGACTGGCGGTATCGTTGATAAAACTATGCCGATCGATCAGTCCAATGTGATGATCTTCAATCCTGCTACCGGCAAGGGTGATCGGGTTGGGTTCAAGTTTCTCGAAGATAGTAAAAAAGTTCGTGTGTTCAAGTCGAACGGTGAGCAGATTAAGGCTTAAAGGCGAAAAGCGTAACGGGCCAACTAGAGATAGTGAGCCGATAGCGCTACTTAAAAATTAGCAAGCCCTGGCAAAAACAGTACAAATTGCGGTTTAGATCGTACGTACAAGATTGCAAGGTAAGGAAGAAATAATGGCTCGTTTTCAGCAAGTTTATAAAGAAAAAGTAGTGCCGGATCTCATGGCCAAGTTTGGCTTCAAGACCGCCATGCAAGTGCCGCGCATCACAAAAATCACCCTGAATATGGGTGTAGGTGAGGCGATTGCCGACAAGAAAATTTTGGACAACGCCGTTGGCGACTTGACTAAGATCGCTGGTCAAAAGCCAGTCACTACCAAGGCCAAAAAAGCGATTGCTGGTTTCAAAATTCGTCAAGGTTATCCACTCGGCTGCATGGTGACTTTGCGTGGTGATCGGATGTATGAATTTCTTGATCGCCTGGTTACTATCGCGTTTCCTCGCGTTCGTGACTTCCGTGGTGTGTCGGGCCGTGCGTTTGATGGCCGTGGCAACTACAACATCGGTGTGAAAGAGCAGATTATTTTCCCTGAGATCGAGTACGACAAAGTGGATGCATTACGTGGTCTGAACATCAGCATCACAACCACCGCCAAGAATGATGAAGAGGCTAAAGCGCTGTTAGCTGCTTTCCGCTTCCCGTTCCGTAACTAGTCGTTACTGGTTTTCTGATCCCCCGCTAAATACACATTAGCAATTAGCTGATAGAAATAAGGATAGGCAAGTGGCCAAACTGTCCCTGATCAATCGTGAACTCAAACGCGAAGCGACTGTAGAAAAGTACGCCAAGAAACGCGCTGAGCTCACCGCCATTATTAACGACCAATCTCGTTCGGACGAAGATCGTTATGCGGCTCGCTTGACATTCCAAAAATTGCCAAGAAACTCGAGCCCATCACGCCTGCGCAACCGTTGCGATATTACCGGCCGTCCTCGCGGAACCTTCCGCAAGTTCGGACTGGCCCGCCTCAAGTTGCGTGATATCGCAATGCGTGGTGAGGTCCCCGGTCTAACCAAGGCCAGCTGGTAAGCGAGGAACAACTATGAGCATGAGCGACCCTATCGCCGATATGTTCACCCGCATCCGCAATGCGCAGATGGTGGCGAAGAAATCGGTAACAATGCCCTCGTCAAAAGTCAAGATGGCTATCGCCAGCGTCTTGAAAGATGAAGGTTATATTGACGGATACGATGTAAAAAGCGAAGGCGGTAAGTCTGAGCTGTTTGTGACGTTGAAGTATTACGCAGGCAAGCCTGTGATCGAGAAAATCGAGCGGATCTCCCGCCCGGGTCTTCGCGTTTACAAAGGCCGCCATGGCATCCCAACCGTAATGAACGGTCTTGGAATTGCCATCATGACCACCTCCAAGGGCATCATGACTGATCGCAAAGCACGGGCCAGTGGCTTGGGCGGCGAAGTCATCGCCTACGTAGCGTAAGGGGGTGATATGTCACGCGTAGGTAAACAACCCATTACTATTCCAGCCGGTGTCGAAGTGACATTGGGCTCGGAAGCGATTAGTGTGAAAGGCAAGTTAGGGACGCTGAGTCAGCGTTTGCATCCTAAAGTGCTGATCAAGCAAAACGCATCTGTCTTGACCTTCGAAGTGGCTGATTCTTCAGCTCAAGCGAATGCAATGAGCGGCACCATGCGTGCTCTTGTTGCCAACATGGTTCAGGGCGTTGATAAAGGCTTTGAAAAGAAACTTACCCTGGTCGGCGTGGGCTATCGCGCTGCCGCTCAAGGTGATGTAGTGAATTTACAAGTGGGTTACTCCCACCCGGTTAACCACAAGATGCCTGCAGGCGTGAAGGTTGCGACTCCAACGCAAACCGAAATCATTGTCTCAGGGGCCAACCGTCAACAAGTTGGTCAGATCGCTGCTGAAATCCGCGCATGGAAAAAGCCTGAGCCCTATAAAGGCAAAGGCATTCGTTATGCGGATGAAGTAGTGGTCATCAAGGAAACCAAGAAAAAATAAGGCGGAAACGACATGGATAAGAAAGTTGCTCGCCTGCGTCGCGCACGTCAAACCCGGCTCAAAATTGCTGAGTTGCGTGTCAGTCGCCTGACGATTTATCGCTCCAACACCCACATCTATGCCAGTATTATTGACGAGACGGGTACCAAGGTTTTAGTGACAGCATCCTCAAGCGATGTTGCTGCCAAGGCTGAGCTCAAGGCTGCAAGTGGCAATGGCGGTAACGTCGCTGCTGCAACTTTAGTGGGTAAATTGGTCGCTGAGAAGGCGCTCAAAGCAGGAATTTCAAGCGTAGCGTTTGATCGCGCTGGCTACCGTTATCACGGACGTGTTAAGGCCTTGGCCGACGCAGCCCGCGAAGCCGGACTTAAGTTCTAAGTCACGGCGCAATAGGAAATCACATGGCAAAAGTTCAAGCACGTGTCAACAGCGAAAACGATGATGGTCTTCGCGAGAAGATGATCGCAGTCAACCGTGTCACCAAGGTGGTGAAGGGTGGACGGATTATGGGCTTCGCAGCACTTACAGTAGTAGGTGATGGCGATGGTCGCATCGGTATGGGTAAGGGCAAGGCCCGCGAGGTGCCCGTCGCTGTTCAAAAAGCGATGGAAGAAGCACGTCGTCAGATGTTCAAGATTTCGTTGAAAAACGGTTCCGTACAGCATCGCATCGAGGGTCGTCACGGCGCCGCTCGCGTGTTTCTGGCTCCCGCACCTGAAGGTACTGGCATTATTGCTGGTGGCCCAATGCGTGCAGTATTCGAAGTGATTGGTATCACGAACGTTGTGGCCAAAAGCCACGGTTCGTCCAATCCCTACAACATGGTTCGCGCCACATTAGATGCCTTCCGGCAAATGACCACTCCTGCCGAAGTTGCGGCAAAGCGTGGCAAGAGCCTCGAAGATATCCTGGCTTAATCAGCCTGCTTCGCGACACTTCAAGGTAAAGATCCATCATGGACAAGAAGACCGTTAAAGTCACATTGGTTCGCAGCCCCAACGGCACACGCGGTTCGCATAAGGCGACTGTGTTGGGTCTGGGCCTGAAAAAGATTCGTCAAACCCGCGAGTTAGAAGACACTCCTGCCGTGCGCGGCATGATTAATAAAGTGTCCTACCTCGTTAAAGCTGAATAAGCTCACGTCGAAAAAAGCGAAAAGATCATGCGTCTCAATACAATCGCGCCCGCTGAAGGCGCCAAGCATCCAAAGAAACGGGTCGGTCGTGGTATCGGTTCGGGTCTCGGAAAAACGGCAGGTCGCGGCCACAAGGGTCAAAAGTCCCGTTCTGGCGGCTTCCATAAAGTGGGCTTCGAAGGCGGTCAAATGCCTTTGCAACGTCGTCTGCCTAAGCGTGGCTTTAACTCCCTGTCGGCTGGTTTGAATGTGCAATTGCGTTTGACGGACTTGCGAAAACTTGCCGTGACGGATATTGATATGTTGGTGCTCGAGCAGGCGGGTCTAATTGACAATCTGAGTTTGAGCGCCAAGGTGTTCTTGTCGGGTTCGATTGATCGCAAAGTGAATTTGAAAGGCATTGGCGCTACTAAAGGCGCTAAGGCTGCGATTGAAGCTGCGGGTGGAACGGTTGAAGCTTTGGCTGAAAAAGTCAAAGTTCGCAAGTTACCTAAGAAAGTTTGATTTCGAGCTTCTCGAACACTCACTTAACACTCATAAGAACTCAGCGTGTCAGCTAATCCCTCCGTACTGTCGAGAGCATCTAAATCCGGCGATTTGAAGAATCGCCTGATTTTCTTGTTGATGGCTCTGGTGGTTTATCGCCTGGGCGCACATATTCCTGTGCCGGGTATTGACCCAGATCAGTTGGCTGCTTTGTTCAAGAGTCAATCCGGCGGCATCTTGGGCATGTTCAACATGTTCTCGGGCGGCGCGCTGTCACGTTTTACGATTTTCGCCTTGGGCATCATGCCCTATATTTCGGCCTCGATTATTTTCCAACTTTTGACGGTTGTGGTTCCTTCACTTGAAGCGATCAAGAAGGAAGGCGAAGCGGGTCGTCGCACCATTACTAAATACACTCGTTGGGCCACGGGCGCCCTGGCGACTTTCCAGGCGCTTGGCATTGCAGTCGCGCTCGAAGCTCAGCCTGGCCTAGTGATTGATCCCGGTGTGGTATTTCGGTTTGTGACTGTGGTGTCCTTGGTGACGGGCACAATGTTCCTGATGTGGCTCGGTGAGCAAATCACTGAGCGTGGTTTGGGTAACGGTATTTCTATTCTAATTTTTGCGGGTATCGCCGCAGGCTTGCCTGGTGCCTTGGCGGGTATGGGCTCCTTGGTGAGTACTGGTGCTATGAATCCCTTCGCAGCGATTCTCATCGTTCTGATCGTTTTGGCAGTTACGGCCTTGGTGGTGTTCGTAGAACGCGGCCAGCGTAAGATCACGGTGAACTACGCAAAGCGTCAAGTCGGTAATCGTGTTTTCCAAGGTCAAACCTCGCACTTGCCTTTGAAGTTAAATATGGCGGGTGTCATTCCTCCGATTTTCGCTTCTTCCATTATTTTATTTCCGGCAACGATTGCTCAGTGGTTTACTTCCGGCGATGTCAGCAACCCAGTAGTTCGCTTCATCAAAGACTTGGGCGCCACGCTTGCCCCGGGTCAGCCGGTGTACATCATGTTGTACGCAGTAGCGATTATTTTCTTTTGCTTCTTCTACACGGCCTTGGTATTTAACAGCCGAGAGACCGCGGATAATTTGAAGAAAAGCGGAGCGTTGTTGCCTGGTATCCGTCCTGGCGAGCAAAGTGCCAAATATATTGACAAGATTTTAATGCGTTTGACCATGGTGGGAGCGATCTATATCGCCCTGGTGTGTCTCTTGCCTGAATTCTTGGTATTACGTTGGAATGTCCCCTTCTATTTTGGTGGCACTTCCTTGTTAATTATTGTGGTTGTGACAATGGATTTCATGACCCAAGTGCAGGCTTACTTGATGTCGCATCAGTATGAAAGCCTGTTGAAAAAGGCAAACGCCAAGTAATGAGTAAAGAAGATTTCATTCAAATGCAGGGGGAAGTTTCTGAGAATCTTCCGAACGCAACGTTTCGAGTGAAGTTGGAGAATGGGCATGTGGTCTTAGCTCACATTTCCGGCAAGATGAGAATGAACTACATCCGGATTTTGCCGGGTGACAAGGTGACAGTCGAGCTGACACCTTACGACTTGAGTCGTGCACGTATTGTGTTCCGCGCGCGATAGTCAAGAAGTTTGAGCGAGTCGGTTGGTTCGATAAGTAGTTTCTAAGAGTCGTAAAGAAAAAGTTTTAGGGGTATACGCAATGAAAGTAGCAGCATCAGTCAAAAAGATCTGTCGCAATTGCAAAGTGATTAAGCGCAATGGTGTGGTTCGTGTGATTTGCAAAGATCCACGTCACAAGCAGCGTCAAGGATAAGGACTAAAGCATGGCACGTATTGCAGGTATTAATATTCCGGACCGTCAGCATACCGAAATCGGTTTGACGGCGATCTACGGTATTGGACGCACTCGCGCTCGCGGCATTTGTGCAGCAGCCGGTGTTCCAGTCACCAAGAAAATCAAAGATTTGAACGACGCTGAGCTCGAGCGCATTCGCGATGAGATCAACAAGTTCAACGTCGAGGGCGACCTTCGCCGTGAACTGACCATGTCGATCAAGCGCTTGATGGACTTAGGCTGCTATCGCGGCTTGCGCCATCGTCGCGGCTTGCCTGTACGCGGTCAGCGTACTCGCACGAATGCTCGTACCCGCAAGGGTCCGCGTAAGGCCGCTATGGCCATGAAGAAATAATTGGAGTGATGAGAAATGGCTAAAGCCCAACAATCAGCCAACAGCGGTAGCCGTGTCCGCAAGAAGGTTCGTAAGAACGTTTCTGATGGTATCGCTCACGTTCACGCCTCTTTCAATAACACCATCATCACGATCACCGACCGCCAAGGCAATGCCTTGTCGTGGGCGACATCGGGCGGTGCTGGCTTTAAAGGTTCGCGTAAATCGACTCCGTTTGCCGCCCAGGTGGCTTCCGAAGCCGCTGGTCGTGCAGCTCAAGAGTGCGGTATCAAGAGCCTCGATGTATTGATCAAGGGTCCAGGCCCAGGTCGAGAATCGTCAGTGCGTGCATTGAATGCTTTGGGCATCAAGATTTTGTCGATCTCCGACATCACTCCTGTGCCGCACAATGGTTGCCGCCCTCCTAAGAAGCGTCGTATCTAGTCGAGAATTATTCAGACCTGCGTACGAATTGTTCGTGCGCTGCTGAAATAAGGTGCCCTTTCAACGAGGCACCTTTATTGTTTTAAATTTGAGCGGGTGTATGCCTGCTTTAAGCCCACCGTTCACCACCTATCCAGCAGCTTGTTGGAAGGTTCCTAAAAGTGTGGACTAACCGTAACTGCAAAGTTGCGTATTTGAGAAAGGAAGTCCTACCGTGGCACGTTACCTAGGACCTAAGGCCAAGTTATCTCGGCGCGAAGGTACAGATCTATTTTTAAAGAGCGCTCGTCGCGCCCTGGACAGCAAGTCCAAGCTCGACAGCAAGCCCGGCCAGCACGGCCGCACTTCGGGTAGCCGCACTTCAGACTTTGGTCTGCAGTTGCGCGAGAAGCAGAAAGTCAAGCGCATGTACGGTGTTTTGGAGCGTCAGTTCCGCCGTTATTTCGCCGAAGCCGAGCGTCAGCGCGGTGGTACGGGTCAAAATCTGTTGATGATTTTGGAAAGCCGTCTGGACAACGTGGTGTATCGCATGGGGTTCGGTTCGACCCGTGCTGAGGCCCGTCAAATGGTTTCGCACAAGTCGATCACCGTCAACGGTGCCGTGATGAACATTCCTTCGGCTTTGATGAAGCCAAATGATGTGATCGCGATTCGTGAAAAAGCCAAGAAGCAAGCCCGTATTGTGGATTCGTTGAACCTGGCTGAGCAGCAAGGTATGCCGTCTTGGGTGTCTGTGGACAAGACCAAGATGGAAGGCACCTTCAAGGCCCTACCGGATCGCACAGACTTTGCTTCTGATGTGAATGAAAATCTGATTGTCGAGTTGTACTCGCGTTAATTAAGAGGGAGTTCCTAATGCAGACTACTTTGCTGAAACCCCGTATCGTTGAAGTCGAACAGTTAAGCCCATCGCACGCTCGCGTGGTGATGGAGCCCTTTGAGCGTGGCTTTGGCCACACTCTGGGAAATGCCCTGCGTCGTGTGTTGTTGTCTTCGATGACCGGCTATGCGCCGACCGAAGTGCAAATCTCCGGCGTCGTGCATGAGTATTCGACCGTTGACGGCTTGCGTGAAGACGTTGTTGACTTGTTGCTGAATTTGAAGGGCGTGACCTTCAAATTGCACAATCGCGACGAAGTGTTCCTGACTTTGAAGAAAGATACGGCCGGCCCAATTCTGGCCTCCGATCTCGATTTGCCTCATGATGTTGAAGTGATCAATCCAGGTCATGTGATTGGTAACCTTACTTCTGGCGGCAAGCTCGATATGAGCGTGAAGGTTGAGAAGGGTCGTGGCTATGTGCCTGGCACAATGCGCGAAATGCGTGATAACAAGTCGATTGGTCGCATCGTTCTCGATGCTTCTTTCTCGCCTGTTCGTCGCGTCAGCTACGCCGTTGAGAGCGCTCGCGTTGAGCAGCGTACCGATCTGGATCGTTTAATTGTCGATATTGAGACCAACGGTGTGATCTCTCCTGAGGAAGCGGTTCGTCAGTCGTCGCGTATCTTGGTCGAGCAGTTCGCAGTGTTTGCTCAGCTCGAAGGCGGCGCTGAGCCAATGATGGGCGACCTGGGAATTCCAGTCGGTCCAGGTAGCGTGCTGCCCGGTATTAGCGGCGCGCGCAACCCACAGATCGATCCAATTCTGTTGCGACCAGTGGATGATCTCGAGCTGACCGTGCGTTCTGCGAACTGCTTGAAGGCCGAGAATATCTATTACATTGGTGACTTGATTCAGCGCACTGAAAATGAGCTGTTGAAAACGCCGAACTTGGGCCGTAAATCGCTCAATGAAATCAAGGAAGTGTTAGCCACTCGCGGGTTAACACTGGGTATGCGTCTTGAGAACTGGCCACCGGCCGGCCTCGATCGCTAAAGGAAGCAATCATGCGTCATCGTTCCGGACTACGTAAACTTAACCGCACTAGCGAACATCGCCAAGCGATGTTGCGCAATATGTGTAACTCCCTGCTGTTACATGAACAGATCAAAACTACCGTGCCGAAGGCCAAAGAGCTGCGTCGCGTGGTTGAACCTCTGATCACGCTCGGCAAAAAACCCACCTTGGCGAACCGTCGTTTGGCCTTTGATCGTCTGCGTGACCGCGATATGGTCACCAAGATTTTCGCGGACTTCGGCCCACGTTATGCCAAGCGCCCGGGTGGCTATGTGCAAATTCTCAAGAACGGTTTCCGTGCTGGGGACAATGCACCGATGGCTCTGGTGACTTTGATGGATCGTCCTGATCCAGCGACACCGGCGCCTAGTGAGGCTCCTAAGGCGGATTGAAGGTATTAGGCTTCGCGAGAGGCCTAAGTCGATCAAAGCGTTGAACTCTCTGCTTGAGAGTTCAACGCTTTTTTTATTCCAGCTTAGCTCTCGTCGCGGCCTCGTTTACGCTCATCAAACATACGCCGAAACGAACTTGAGGCCAGATAGCTTCTCGTCATGAAGAAGACGATCATGCCACCCGCAACTAACAGCATGATGCCTATCGACATCCAGAAGCCATAGCGCGAATGCAGGCCTGGGATGGTCTCAAAGTTCATCCCAAAAATACCGGTGATGAGCGTCAAAGGTAAAAATATGGCGGTGATGGCAGTGAGAGTGCGCATAATCTCGTTGGTACGATGCGCGGTGGACGAAAAGTGTAACTGCACAGCGGACTCCGCTGCGGCTTCAAGCCTTTGGCTATGGTGCATGACACGGCCGATGTGCTCCACCACGTCGTTAGTGCGCACCTCTAAAGCGACGTTAAGTGGTCCTGGCGAGTCCAGGACCTCTTTACGTTGTGCGCGCTCATCGCGCCATTCTTGAAGGGCATCAAGTTGCTCCTCGCACAACATTTCGAGCTTATGTATTTCGGCTCGGGCCTCTAGTAGCAAATACCAGTCGCGAAACGGTCGCCGTGGGTCAAGAAGTTCCTTCTGCCAGCGATCAATCAGGTCGGTCATGGGTTGGCGTAGATCAAGGTAGCGGTCAACCATGCCATTCAAAAATCTCAGCATGAGCTCTTCTGGGCCAATGGGCATTCTTTGATTACTGTCCGCCGAGGCCAAGAGCTTATCTTTCAAGACTGTGAAAAGTTTGCTATCCAAGGCCCTCACAGTCACCAAAACCCTGGGAAGGATAAAGAATGTCGTGGGTCGGGTCTTGATACGAAGGCCCATGTTGGTGACGCTGTTCTGGGCGTTGGGATCGAGATTGACACGGTTCGCCAGGCCGCGAAAAACAATCATTTCGTATTGCAAAGTGGAATCGTAGAACGAAGGATGGTGAGGATTCTCCGAGTCTAAAAGATGATCCTCGAGGATTTTTACACCCGTCAATTGTGTGGCGGCCTCAACCCAGCGCCTGGCATCGGTGTAGTCAACATCAAACCAAAGAAAGCCTTTGCGCGGAAGTGACTTGGGGACGGCACTGAGGATGCTAGTCTGATCGTCTGAAATGTGAAGAAGATGAATCAATCAAGCGCTCTTTTCAGAAAGATACTGTGCCGCGTCAAGGGCGAAGTAGGTCAAGATGCCGTCTGCGCCAGCCCGGCGAAAACTCATAAGCGACTCGAGCACCACGGCCCTCTCGTCGAGCCACCCGTTGGCCGCCGCGGCTTTAAGCATAGAATATTCTCCGCTCACCTGATATGCGAAAGTTGGCACTCGAAACTGGTCTTTGACTCTGCGCACCACATCTAAATAGGGCATGCCTGGCTTAACCATGACCATGTCGGCACCTTCGGCAATATCCAAGGCCACCTCGCGCAGCGCCTCGTCGATATTGGCGGGATCCATCTGATAAGTTTTTTTGCTACTTTTTCCTAGATTCTTGGCGGAGCCTACCGCGTCACGAAAGGGTCCGTAAAACGCTGAGGCGTACTTCGCGGAGTAGGCCATGATTTTGGTATGAATATGGCCCTCGGATTCAAGCGCTTGGCGGATCGCGCCAATACGGCCATCCATCATGTCGGAAGGCGCCACGATATCCACACCGGCATGGGCTTGGACCAAAGCCTGTTTTCTGAGTAATTCGACGGTAATGTCGTTGATGACATAGCCGTCCTTGTCGATCACTCCATCTTGGCCGTGGCTCGTGTAAGGGTCTAGGGCGACATCGGTGAGCAGCCCCAATTCAGGGAAGCGTTTTTTGAGTGCGGACACCACTCTTGGAATTAGGCCGTCAACGTTTGCAGCTTCGCTCCCGGTCGGATCTTTCAGACCAGGCTCTATCACTGGAAAAAGCGCCATGACAGGAACGCCCGCTTTAAGGCAGCGCTCAGCGCTCTTGAAAAGCAGGTCTAAGCTTAAGCGGTCTACCCCAGGCATCGATGAAACCGCTTGGCGAACCTTCTTGCCTTCGACCACAAAAACCGGGTAAATAAAATTTTCGGGACCCAAATGCGTTTCGCGGACCATGCGACGCGAAAACTCATCCTTACGAAGGCGTCGCATCCGAATCGCAGGGAACTGTGCAGGAGCCTGTGTTGTGACCGGAGCGGGGCCGGTTAAGGTTTGCTTGGGCGAAGGCTCAGAGGCGGCGTTAGGGGCCATAGAAGAAGCTTTTTTCATAGAAGGACCATTTCTCGCGAAGGATTTGCGGCAAGCCGTATATTAGGGTTGAGGGGCCGCGTGTGTGCGAGGCGCGGGGGCGATACGTTCCGATATCCACTTTCGGACTTCATCGAACCCTAGCTTACTCAGAACGGAGAACGCATGAAAGGTGATTGGTTGGCTAGGGCGCAGCTCGGCCACCTGTGCTTTGATGAGAAGCACCTGTTTGGCCTGTTGCATGCGGCTAAACTTGTCGGCTTTCGACATGGCAATGAGGATGGGCATGTCCATCGGGCAGAAGTTGATGAGCGCGCGATCTTTGTCGGTGACGCCGCGCCGGATATCCATGACGAGTACGACCCCTTTAAGGCAGGCGCGATCCCCCAGGTAGGCACCGCTCAAGCCCGACCATTGCTTTTGGGCCTCTAGCGAGGCCTCCGCGTAGCCGTATCCCGGAGTGTCCACTAGAAATGCTTGAGGTAAATCCTCTTCTTTGCGCTGTCCGAGCCCAAAAAAGTTAAGGGCCTGGGTTCGGCCAGGTGTTTTACTCGAGAAGGCGAGCTTCTTTTGGTTGCACAAAGCATTGATACAAGAGGATTTTCCAGCGTTGGAACGCCCCACGAAAGCGATTTCGGGAAGGCCTCCCAAAGGTAATTGGGCGGGTTTGGCGACGGTTGTGAAAAACCTCGCGCTGCTCAGAAGAATCATTTTGGCCTTGGTATTGTAGAATCTAGGGTTGTCTCAACGAAGTTTGGTATCAAAGATGCCTTCACTCATGAATTCATTGAAAATAGCATTAAAAGTCGATGGCGTTTGCCAACGTCAAACTCAAGCGCCAACTCGTGGTCGCGGCCTCGCCTATTTTAGTCGTGGCTTCACACTTGCGCTCTCATTAGGCGCCTCTAGCATCGCTTTGGCGCAAGCTCCAGCGAAGCCAGATTTGAAGCGCGGCGAGCAGATTGCAACTCAAGTTTGCGCTTCATGCCACGGTGCCGATGGTAACAGCGGCTCGCCCGCTAATCCTAAATTGGCCGGTCAGCATAGCGAATATTTGTACAAGCAATTGACCAATTTCAAGGTCAAGGCTGGCGCAAAAGAAGCCGAGCGAACCAACCCGATCATGGGCGCTTTTGCAACTGCATTGACGGACGCCGATATGCGTAGCGTTGCGGCCTATTACTCAGGGCAGAAATACAAACCTGCGGCTGCCAAGAATAAAGATCTGGTGGAACTAGGTCAGAAAATCTTCCGAGCCGGTATCCCGGATAAGGGCGTCCCTTCCTGTGCTGGTTGCCATAGCCCCAATGGTGCCGGAATTCCGGCTCAGTACGCCAGAATTGGTGGGCAATACGGCGAATACTCCGAAGCTCAATTGGTCGCTTTCCGTCAGGGCTTGCGTAAGAACAGCGCACAAATGTCTTTGATCGCTAGTCGCATGTCTGACTTGGAAATCAAGGCAGTCTCGGACTATGTGGCTGGGTTACGCTGAGCACGTACTTGGTGGATAGACCAGAAAAGAGAAGCCAGCGCATTCGCTGGTTTTTTTTCGTCCTTAGTGATAAAAACCCCTTGCAGTTCAGTTGTGCGAAGTGATCGAATACGGGAGCCCGTAAGTTTGTTGCGTTTTGTTCTACAAGGGGTGCTGGCCCTCCACTTTTTGCGCGTGTTTTGTATTCAATGACCAGTGCCGCCTCTCTCGGAATGGACCTATGAAATTCAAGCCTGACTTCCCCCAAGCGCACGCCTCGGAAATTACCCCTCAAGCGATCTTTGAACAAAGACGGGAGGTCTTACTTGCCGCGACTCAAGGGGCGTCTTATCTGTCGTTACGCTCCAGGCTTGGTGTGGGTTCACTGGCGGCTTTGGCAGGTGTCAGTGATGCCGCCAATGCGCAGGCAGTGGCCCAAAGCGCCAGTGGTGCACAAAAGCTGCCGGGAGTGCAAAGCAAGCTTTCCCCAATCATTGACAAACCCACGCCTTATAAAGACGTGACCGGCTACAATAATTTTTATGAGTTTGGCACCGAGAAAGAAGATCCTGCGCGCTATGCCAGCACCTTGAAGACTCGTCCTTGGTCAATCACGGTCGAAGGCGCGGTGGCCAAGCCGAAGGTGTTCGATATCGAAGAGTTACTCAAGATGGCGCCGATGGAAGAGCGCATCTATCGGATGCGGTGTGTCGAGGGTTGGTCTATGGTGATTCCCTGGGTGGGGTTTTCCTTATCCGAATTGATCAAGCGCGTTGAGCCGACAGGCAACGCAAAGTATCTTGAGTTTGTAACCCTGGCTGATAAGACGCAAATGCCGGGATTGTTTAATCCTGTGCTCAGTTGGCCCTACACCGAAGGATTGAGGATCGACGAGGCGAATCACCCGCTCACCATGTTGTCGATGGGTTTGTACGGTGAAGTCCTACCCAAACAAAACGGTGCGCCCGTGCGCCTCGTAGTGCCTTGGAAGTACGGGTATAAGAGCGGCAAGTCAATTGTCAAGATTCGCTTTGTCGAAAAGCAGCCCTTGACCAGTTGGAACCGTGCCGCACCTGAGGAGTATGGATTTTTCTCCAATGTGAATCCCGAGGTGGATCACCCGCGATGGTCACAGGCCACCGAGCGCAGAATTGGCGAGGACGGTTTCTTGCAGCGTAAACGCAAAACGTTGATGCTCAATGGCTACGCGGAACAGGTGGGAAGTCTTTACGCGGGCATGGATCTCAAGAAGTACTTTTAGATGAACTCCGGCACTCTCAGGGTTGCGATCTTCGGCGTTTGTCTGCTCCCCTTGGTGCGCTTGGTGCTCCTTGGTGTAACGGATCGCTTGGGCGCGAATCCCATTGAGTTTATTACTCGCTCGACAGGCATCTGGAGCTTGGTCATGTTGTGCCTGACCTTGAGTGTGACGCCGCTACGCAAGCTGAGCGGCTGGACTGGGGTGCTACGGTTTCGAAGAATGCTCGGGCTCTTTTGCTTCTTCTATGTTTTGCTTCACATGATGACCTGGGTTTGGTTCGATCACTGGTTTGAACTCTTAGCGCTGATCAAAGATGTTTGGAAGCGGCCCTTCATCACGGTTGGTTTTACCGCAATGTTGCTACTCTGGCCGCTCGCTTTGACTTCCAATCAATGGGCGATGCGACGGCTTGGCCGACGCTGGACCCGCTTGCACCGCTTGATCTACGTGATCGTTGTGCTCGCCTTGCTGCATTTTTGGTGGATGCGCGCTGGGAAAAATAATTTCCTCGAACCCTTTGTCTATAGCTGTGTGGTCGCAAGTTTGCTCGGGTTCAGGCTTGTGAACTACTTTGGCAAAACCGATTCCAAGGCAAATAGATCGGCAAGCTTTTCGCGCTGACGCACCAGCGTTACAGTTTTGCCGTCGACAATCACTTCGGCGGCGCGAGCGCGGCTGTTGTAGTTGGAACTCATCGACATACCGTAAGCACCTGCGGATTTGAACACCAAGAGGTCGTTCTCTTCGACCTGAAGGCCCCGATCCTTCGCTAACCAATCACCAGACTCACACACCGGGCCAACGATATCGAAGCGATGAACCGGTAACTGAGGTTTTTGCTGGACCTCCGCCACGCCGTGAAAGGCCTGATACAGAGCAGGGCGCATCAAATCATTCATCGCGGCATCGACAATAGCGAAAGATTTCGCATCAGGCGCGCTATTCGCGACTAGTTTTAGGTATTCGATTCGCGTGAGCAATGCGCCGCCATTGCCCACCAAGGAGCGCCCGAACTCAAACATAAGTTTACAGCGCCGAGCAATCGGGTGTTGATCGATTTGCGCGAAAAGGGCATCAAATAAGCTCTTGCGAGACGGCGGACTTTCACCCTCATATGAAATACCCAGGCCGCCGCCTAGATCCAGGTGATGAAGACGAATCCCTTGAGCTTCGATAGCTTCCATAAGCTCCAAAACCTTTTCCAGCGCGGCTAGAAAGGGAGCGAGTTCGGTAATTTGCGAACCGATGTGGCAATCAATTCCGACCACCTCAAGCCCTGGCAAGGAGGCCGCAAGCGCATAGCTTGAAAGCGCTTGCTCATGGGCGATACCGAACTTGTTGCCTTTAAGGCCAGTGGAAATATAGGGGTGGGTTTTGGCATCGACATTTGGATTGACACGCAGCGAGACTTTGGCGCGCTTGCCTACCGATTGTGCGCAGGCGCTAAGGCGATGTAGTTCCGAAATCGACTCCACGTTGAAACAGGCGACTCCGATTTTCAGCGCCAGAGTCATCTCTTCGAGCGACTTGCCGACTCCTGAGAAGACAATTTTTTCCGGAGCGCCGCCGGCTGCGAGTACACGCTGCAACTCGCCACCGGAAACGATGTCGAAGCCTGCACCCTCGCGAGCCAAAAGATCAATCACTGCCAGGTTTGGATTGGCCTTCAGCGCGTAGCAGATCAAAATATCTCGCCCGGCGGAAGCCTCTTTAAACTCCCGGAATGCCCCCACGATGGACGAGCGTGAGTACACGAAGGTGGGTGTACCAAATTGTTCTGCAATACTTTGCAGAGACACGTCTTCCGCGAATAGTTCGCCCGAGCGGTAGTTGAGCCAGTCCATCATTGAATTGAGTTTTAAGGTCTTTTTTTGGTGGGATCGTTTGGATCGGGACGATAGAGCGGCCCTTTTTGCCCACAGGCGCCGAGCGTCACCACGGCAAGAACGCCCAGCGCGACGACGCCTTTTTTCAGCGCGTCTCGACGCCGTGTGACGATAGGCTTCGCTGTCGAAGCAGCGCCGTCGCGGGTAGATGTTGTCAGGGGCCGAGAGGACATGGTGCAGAATGAATGAGAGCTAGGCGACTGACTGGTCTGGACTACAAATTCAGACGAGCCAGATCGAGGCCAACCACTGCCGGTATGATGCCGACAACGAATCATCCGAGGATAGCATGAGCGAACAGGTCTTTCTCCAGCGCTGCGAGGCGTTACTTAACCGCATTGAAGATTTACTCGGGGACTCCGCGATAGATCACGATACTGATCGCCAAGGTCATGTTCTCACCGTGACGTTCGAGGATGACTCGCAAATGGTCATCAATGGTCAGGCCGTGATGCAAGAAATCTGGCTCGCCTATCGTGGAGGCGCTTATCACTTTCGCCTGAGCGGTGCGCAGTGGCTGGACACTCGCTCAGGGGAAACATTAAGCGCCGTGCTTTCAAGAGCTGTCAGCGCGCAAGCCGGGCAGGGCGTAGTGTTCGCCGTTTAGGCTTCAGCCTTGTTTCAATGCAAGGGGTTCGAAAAGGGGCGTTTAAAACACCTGGTTCTTGATTTGCTCGGCATTGTGGCTATTTGAGATACCGCCTTCGGTCACACCCACAGCCGAGATTCCCTGGCCTGGACGGGTCTCGTTGTAGTAATAGTCGCCGCCCGCTTGAACGACCCCATTGGGGATAAGTTGCGGTGTTTCGGGGCTATTGCGCAGCGCTTTTGCCATGTAGTTGATCCAGATCGGCAAGGCGAGGCCGCCTCCGGTCTCTTTGTCGCCCAACTTTCGAGGGGTATCAAAGCCCATCCAGGCGATCGCTGCGATCTTTGGCGAATAACCGGCGAACCACGCGTCATGCGAATCATTGGTCGTGCCCGTCTTGCCGCCGAGATCGTTGCGTTTTAGCACCTTGGCCTTGGTAGCCGTACCTTTTTGAATGACGTCACGCATCATGCTGTCCATGATGAAGGCGTTACGACCGTCAATCGCGCGGATCGATTCATCGCCTGCCTTGGTCGGCTGTGCCTCTGCCACAGTCTGACCTTGCTGATTCACGATCTTACTGATGACGAAAGGGTCGATACGAAAGCCACCGTTGGCGAATACTGAGAAAGCGCCGACCATTTGCCAAGGGGTGACGGTGCCAGCACCCAGGGCCATGGTGAGGTAAGGTGGATTCTTTTCGGGATCAAAACCAAAGCGTGTGATGTAGTCCTGCGCATATTTTGGGCCGATATTTTGGAGAATTCGAATCGACACCATGTTCTTGGATTTTGCGAGGCCAGTGCGCATTTGCATTGGGCCTGAGAAGCCGCCATCATAGTTCTTTGGCTCCCAGAGTTGCCCACCAGTGAGAGCGGGGTCGATAGTCACCGGAGCATCGTTAATGATGGTGGTCGTCATAAAACCCTTCTCCAAAGCGGCGGAGTAAATAAAGGGCTTGAAACTCGAACCTGGCTGACGAATCGACTGTATGACGCGGTTAAATTTGTTCTGCGTAAAGTTAAAGCCGCCGACCAAGGCACGTACCGAGCCGTCTTCGGTATTACAGGCCACAAAGGCCGATTCCACCTCGGGTAGCTGGCTCATTTCAAACTGACCCGGCTTGGCTTCCACAATACGCACGATCGCACCGCGGCGAAGCTTGCGGTCACCCTCGGTTCGAGGTGACAAAGAATTGGTAACGAAGCGCAATGCTGAGCCGCTCATCTCAATAGTATTGCCCTTACCCCGGCTGACGCGGACCTTTGTGGGCGAGGCGTCGAGCACGACCGCCGCCAAAAACTCTTCTAAATCGCCAGCCTCACCGATCGCCGACTCAACTTGTTCTTCAAGCTTAGCCGTGTTCGAAGCCAAGTCAATAAACCCCTCTGGTCCTCGGTAGCCGTATTTTCGGTCGTAGTCTAAGACGCCTTGTTTGACTGCTGCATTGGCCGCACTTTGGTCATCAGCAAGAATGGTGGTGTAGACTTTAATCCCGGCCGTGTAGCTATCTTCTTTGTAAAGGTCGAACGCAGCTTGGCGTGCGATCTCTGCAACATAAGGCGCATTGAGTGCAAAATCGATGCTGTTAGAGGCGTATTTGAGCGTTTCGCTCAAGGCGGTCTGATACGTCGTCTCGTCAATGAAGTTGAACTCACGCATTCGGCGCAAGATGTAGCGTTGGCGCTCGGTGGCTCTTTTGGGGTTGACTAAGGGGTTGAAACGAGAAGGTGCCTTGGGTAAGCCGGCCAGCATAGCCGCCTCGGCGGCGGAAATATCACGCAGAGGCTTTCCAAAATAAGTTTGTGAGGCGGCCGCAAAGCCATAGGCTCGCTTGCCCAGGAAAATTTGATTCATGTAGAGCTCAAGAATCTGATCTTTGCTCAATTGCTCCTCAATCCGGAGGGCCAATAGAATTTCAATGATCTTTCGGGTGTATGTTTTTTCGGATGATAAAAAGAACTCCCGCGCGATCTGCATCGTGATGGTACTCGCGCCCTGCTCTTTGCCGGAGGACAGCAAGTTGACACCAGCCGAGCGAATAATGCCGATAAAGTCGACCCCACCGTGTTCGAAAAACCGAGCGTCTTCAGCCGCCAAAACGGCATTGCTCATTAAGTCCGGCACATCCTCAATTTTGACGTAGGTACGTCGTTCCTCGCCAAACTCGCCGATCAGTACATTGTCGGCCGTGTAGACCCGCAGGGGAATGCGAGGTTTGTAGTCAATCAAGGCATCGAGAGGAGGCAGTCTGTCATTGGCCAGAAGGAGGGCGAGGGCGACCACTAAGGTGCCGCAAAGTGCGGCCGCAACGGGAATTGCGACGACCAGGCCTAGGGCGCCAAGCCAAGAAAAGCCGTCCTGACGGAGTGCGCCGAAGGAACGACGGGCTGTTTTTTTCGAATTGGAAGCTGGGGTCGGGGAAGCTTGGGTCACATTGTCTCGGCCAGGGGCCATTCTGCTGCCGTTTGGCATGAGCCCAAATTATATGCCTCGCGGGCTTTCGACAGTATTTTTGAAAAGATTCAAGACCCGCAAGTTTCGCCCGCGTCGTTGCTTCAATTCCGCACTTTTTTTGAGGTTTGGCGCCCAACGGTCGTTTGTCTGCGACAAGTGGAAGCGGGGCAGGCATCTAAAAACGTCGAAAAGCTTTACAGTTGGGTGTGCGCCTTGGTACGATCTCATGTAGATTCCCAAAAAAGCTCATAAATCTCTAATTTTTAAGAAAATTTTGCCAAAATGAAGCTTCCAATGCCGGCTTTTTTTAGTCGCAAAACCGCTCCAATGATCGGGGTGGACCTGAGCTCGTCCTCCGTCAAGGTGGTGGAATTGTCGCAGGGAGCGAAAGGCGAGATCCGTCTCGAACGCTATGCCATCGAATTTCTCGAACGCGGCGCGATAGCCGATGGTTCGATCGAAAAACCCGAAGTCGTCGCTGCGGCGCTCGGTCGCGCCCTGAAACGGAGCGGAAGCAAGGCAAAAGAAGCTGCCCTTGCCCTACCCTCGGCATCAGTGATCACCAAAAAAATAATGCTCCCTGGCGGATTGCGCGATGACGAGTATGAAATTCAGGTCGAATCTGAGGCCAGCCAGTACATTCCTTTTCCCATTGAAGAGGTGAATCTCGACTTTCAGGTTCTAGGCCCTTCGGCAAACTCTCCCGATGAAGTGGATGTACTGCTAGCAGCCTCCCGTAAAGAGAAAGTGGAAGATCGGGTTGCTATTGCCGAAATGGCCGGACTAAAGGCCATCGTCATGGATGTTGAGCCGTATGTCGTGCGCACCGTCCTCGACTATGTTTCGAGCTACATGCCGAACCAGGGCCAAGGACAAATCATTGCCGTGGTCTCCATTGGTCAAACGGTCACCTCGGTGACCATTTCCTTGAATGGTTTGACCGTTTTCGAGCGTGATCAGATGTTTGGTGGCGGTCAGCTCACCCAAGATATTGTCCGGCTTTACGGTCTAACTTACGAGGAAGCCGAGCTTAAGAAGCGAAGCGCCGAATTGCCCGATAGTTATCAAAGCGATTTGTTAGTCCCGTTTGTTGATCAGGCTGCGGCAGATGTCGGCCGAGCCCTGCAGTTCTTTTTTACCTCGACGCCGTATACGCGGGTCGACAAGATTATTCTGGCCGGTGGATCATCAATACTGCCTGGCCTTGCTGAGGCGGTTGGCCTTAAAACCCAAGTGGCTTGTGAGGTCGTCAACCCGTTTCAAGGCATGGAGTTTGGCGAAACGGTTCGCGAGCGCCAAGTGCGTTTGGATGGGCCTGCACTACTGATTGCCTCAGGGCTTGCCATGAGGAGGTTTGACGCATGATTCGCCTAAATCTCCTTCCGCACCGGGAAATGCGCCGAGAGAAGCGCAAACGCGACTTCTATGGTGTAGTCGGTTTAACCTCCATTCTGGCGCTCGCCGGTATCGCTGCCGTATGGTTGTTGTTTACCAAGCAGTTAGATACTCAGATGGTCCGCAACCGTTACATCGAAAACAAAAACGCGGAGCTCAATAAGGACATCGCGGAAATCAAGACGTTGGAAGTGGAAGTGGCTGCACTTAAGGCGCGTCAAAAAGCGGTTGAAGATCTTCAATCTGATCGAACCATACCCGTACATCTGCTTGATGAGTTGGTGAAACATACCCCTGAAGGAATTTTCGTCAAGAGTTACAAGCAGGAAACCGGGAAAATCACTCTCATGGGCGTCGCACAGACCAATGAGAAGGTATCGGAGTTTCTTCGTAACTTGGCCTACCAGACGGCCTGGTTGGAAAAGCCTCAGTTGATCGAAACTAAAGCGACGCCGCTTGATCCTAAAAATACTAAAGATCCTCGCAAAATTTTCGAATTCGGAATTACCGCCTTGATTAAGGGACGCGCCCCGATTGGTACAGAACCTGGCGCCCCAGGTGCGCCGATTAAGCCGAAGCAGGGGGCTTAAATCATGGCAAAGAAAGAAGCAAACTCAAAGCTGACCCTGCCCAAGATTAATTTTGATCTTGACGCGGTCAAAGAACAATTCCAGGGCTTAAACGGCCAGCATCCCGGATTGTGGCCGGTGGTCCCGCGGTTCTCGCTACTGCTTGGGTTGGTCGCACTGTTCTGTGTCGCCGCATATTTTGCGGTTTGGAGCAGCCAGCTCGACGAGATCGAAACGAATCGTAAAAAAGAAGACGAGCTGAAGGTTCAGTTTCAGGATAAGGTCAAAAAGGCCGTCAATTTGCCCTTGCTCCTCAAGCAAAAAGAGCAGGTTCTTCAGTACGTTGGGCAGCTCGAGAAACAGTTGCCCAGTAAGGCCGAAATGGATGCTTTACTGACCGAAATTAATAACGCAGGCGTCGGACGTGGCTTGCAGTTCGAACTGTTTAAACCGAAACAAGTGATTGTTCACGATTACTACGCGGAGCTACCAATACAAATTAAGCTCGCCGGCGCCTATCACGACTTTGGCTCCTTTACAAGTGACATTTCAAACCTTTCTCGCATTGTCACACTCAATGATATGAAGATCGATACGGTCGATCGAGGGTTAATTTTGGAAGCGACAGCGAAGACCTTTCGCTATTTAGACGCCAACGAAATTGCTCAGAGGCGCAAAGAGAAAGACGAAGCGGATAAGAAGGCGGGTGCTGCAAAATGATTCGCATTCTATTTCTTGTCACGACCCTCTCTTTACTCACAGCCTGCGATAGCCAGCAAGATGATTTAGACCAGTGGATGAAAGAGGCCAGGGCCGGCGTCCAACCGATCAAGAGTACGGTTGAAGCCCCTAAAAAAGTCGAGCCATTCACTTACGACAACAAAACGCAAGTCGACCCTTTCTCGCCTGCCAAGCTAGCGGTAGCCATTGACCGTGCGTCCAAGGCCAAGGCCAATAACGGCGGGCTTGCCCCGGATACCAAGCGTGCTCGTGAAGTGCTTGAGAGCTTTCCTCTGGAGAGCATCAAAATGGTGGGCCGGATCGCGGATTCGAAAGTGACAACCGCCTTGTTGCAAGTCGATACGCTTGTCTACCAAGCCAAGGTAGGAGGCTACGCTGGGCAGAATTTTGGCAAGATCATCAAGATCAGTGATGCCGAAGTATTTATTAAAGAACTCGTCCAGGATGCGACGGGGGATTGGGTTGAAAGAGAAACCTCTCTAAGAATAAGGGAGGGCGTAAAACAATGAGTCAGGTCGCTATGAACCAGTTTGCCTTTAGATCCGGCGCCAGTCGAGCTTCTACCTTGAACAGGATAGGATTCGCTGGCGCTCTTGTTTGCCTGTTGTCTTTGCCGGCCTTTGCCTTTGCGCAAAGCCAGTCAGCAACAGACGCGGGCAGCTCAGGGAAATCCCCTGCGGTTGTCGCTGTACCGGCGGCGCAAGGCAATGTTATTGAATCGGTGACCAGTTCTCAGCAAGGCAATATCACCTACCTTCGCATTTCGCTGAAAGATAAGCTGACTGCGGAGCCCGGGAGCTTTTCTGTTGCGAATCCCCCTCGGGTCGCGATTGACTTTGCTAACACCGAAGTGCGGACCGCTCAAAATACTCTCGAGCTGAACCAAGGTGATGTGCGTTCCGTCTCCTTGGTGCAAGCTGGAAATCGATCTCGCGTTGTGTTGAATCTCAAACGCGCTCTAAGTTACACGACCGCGCAAGAAGGCAAGGACCTCATTGTCACTCTGACCCCCCTGGCCGTCAGCGCTAACGAGCCCTCGGCCGGGCCCTCATATAGCTTTGCTAAAGCCGAGCCTAAGGTGGGCGGCGCGGCACTGCGCGATATTGATTTTCGCCGTGGCAAAGATGGCGAAGGGCGTCTAGTGGTCGACTTGTCCAATCCTCAAATTGGCGTGGATATCAAGCAGCAGGGCGCAACCATTGTTGTTGATTTCCTGCGCACCGCACTCCCCGATAACTTGCGTCGACGTCTCGACGTCGGTGATTTCGGTACGCCGGTGAAATTCGTACGCGCGATGCAACAAGGTGAGAATGCTCGTCTGATTATTGAACCGTCAGGGCTTTGGGAGCACAACGCCTACCAGAGCGAGAATCAGTTCATCGTTGAAGTGAAACCCGTCAAGGAAGACCCGAACAAGCTTGTGCAAGGTACCCGAATGGGTTATCGCGGGGACCGCCTTTCTTTGAATTTCCAATCGGTCGACGTGCGGGCCTTGCTGCAGGTCATCGCGGACTTCACCAACTTGAATATTGTGACCAGTGATTCGGTTGCGGGATCCTTGACTCTGCGTCTGAAAGATGTGCCGTGGGACCAGGCCTTGGACATCATCATGCAGTCCAAAGGTTTGGATATGCGCAAAAACGGCAATGTGCTTCTCATTGCGCCGCGTGACGAGCTCGCCACCAAGGAAAAGCTTGAGCTTGAGGCCAAGCAGCAGGTTTCAGAATTGGAACCACTTAGAACCGTCACCTTCCAACTGAACTATCAGAAAGCTGAAGCGCTTCAAAAGCTTTTGACGGACCAAAAGCAAACCATACTTTCCAAGCGCGGCAGCGTTGTGGTCGATCAACGGACGAACAAACTTTTTGTTCAAGATATTGCGACTCGCCTGGATGATTTGGCCCGACTCATTGCACAGGTGGATATTCCTGTTAGGCAAGTATTAATTGAAGCGAGGATTGTCGAAGCGGATGATCGCTTCTCACGGAATCTCGGCGCGAAGCTCGGCTATAACGACCTGTCCTCGACGGTGTATCGAACCGTGTCTGTGACCGACCCAGTTACGGGTACGGCGCAAGGTTTTAATGTGCCAGTGTACGGCGCAGGTCAGAGAGTCCTGGGTTCGACCTATGGTACGTTGTCTGGAAACCTGCGCGGTGCGGCCGATCTCTCGTCCCAAAACGGAACCGATATTTCCGCGGGTGGCGGCGGAAATGCCCAAGGTTTAGGCCGCTCGACTAGCCTCGACAACACCAATTTTGTGAATTTGCCTGCAGGCGGTATTAACGGAAATAGCCCCGCCTCGTTTGCCATCAGTTTATTCGGCTCAAGCTTGACCAAATTCTTGAACCTTGAGTTGTCGGCTCTTGAAGCGGATCAGCGCGGTAAAGTGATCTCGTCGCCGCGCGTACTCACAGCGGACCAAGGCAAGGCCATCATCGAGCAAGGTACAGAACTCCCGTTTCAAAGTGCCACTTCTAGCGGCGCTACGGCAGTAAGTTTTAGGAAGGCAAATCTTTCGCTGGAAGTGACCCCGCAAATTACGCCTGAAGGCGCCGTGATTCTCGACGTCAAAGTGAACCGAGACTCCGTCGGACAGTTAACACCGTCTGGCTTCGCGATCAATACTCGCCGGGTTTCCACTCAAGTGCTGGTTGAGAATGGCGGAACAGTGGTTATCGGTGGTGTGTACGAGCAGACCGAAAGAAATGTCACCAACAAGGTTCCGTTCCTGGGCGACGTCCCCATCGTGGGCAATCTGTTCAAAAACAATCAGCGACAAAACGATCGCACCGAATTACTTGTATTTCTAACTCCAAGAATCATGACGGATAACGGTGTGACTCGTTAGTCGCCAGTATTCGTGAAGGACAAATAAGAATGACTAGACTCTTAAGAAAAATCGGCTCGGCCTTTGGCTTGTTTGCGACCGTGGCTTTGCTGAATGCTTGTGGTGGCTCTGGCGCGGGCGCAGGCGGCGCGGCCGCTTCATCCGGTGGTGCGACTTCGGCATTGAAGGCAAGTACCGCAGCTTCGCTGACCCTCACAGCCGACTCGATAACGATTGACTCTGACGGAAAGAAGATCGTTAATTTGACGGCAATTACCAAGACGGCCGACAATGTTGTATTGAAAAACGCACAGATCAGTTTTTCGACTATTGACGCGGGCACGACCCTTACACCGTCTGATACCAAAACCAATGACGGCGGCATCGTTACTGCCTTGGTCAAGACGACGGATAAAACGACGCGGGTCATTAAAGTGACTGCGCAAAGTGATGCTTTAACCGCGTCGGTTGACCTTTCCGTCGTGGGAACGACACTTTCGATTAATGGCGCCACGGGCTTGGGTTTTGGTGCCGAATCTGAATACTCCATCGTCTTGAAGGATTCGGGCGGAAATGCGGTGGCTGGTCAGACTGTTACGGTGACGACCGGAAATACTCTATCAGTTAAGCCTGGCTTGACTGATAGTCAAGGCCAAGCCAAATTTAAGATTTCGGGGAGTAAGGCCGGGCCGGATACGCTGTCAGTGTCGGCCTTGGGCACAACCGCTACTTTCGCAATTTCTGTAACACCTAAGCAGCTTGTTTTCGAAGCGCCTGGATCTCTCGCAGAGTTTCCTGTTGGCGCCTCACAGCCAGGGAATGTTGTCACCGTGCGCTTACTTGATAACGGCGTTCCACAAGCGGGGAAAGTAATTAACCTTACCGCCACCCGAGGCACAGTACAAAATGCAGGTGGTGCAGTAACTAGCAGCCAGATGACTGGTGCGGACGGACGAGTTTCGTTCGTAGTGCTTTCGTCGAGCGCTGGAGTATCTACTTTAACCGCGACTTCTGATGACGTGGTGGTCTCCTTGAAAATGGAGTTCGTAGCAAGAATTCCTTCACAGATTAGTTTACAGGCTGGCCCTTCGGTGGTTGCCGTCAATCTTACGTCCGCGACAAGCAACTCTGCTCAGCTGGTCGCACGAGTGACTGATGGAATCAATCCAGTGAAAGGTGTTCGCGTCGATTTCAGCTCGGTGAGCGACCCTAGCGGTGGCCGTATCGAACCTGCTTTCGCCATTACCGACAGTTATGGGCAGGCTACATCTTCGTTTTTCGGAGGGGCGGCACCGACCGGGAATGAGTTGGTTGTTCTAAAAGCAGATGTTGTGACAGGGTCTGGTCCAGTAGTGATTCCGGCCACCGCCAAGCTCACGGTCGCTGCGCAAGAAGTATCGATTCGGCTTGGTAGTTCGACTCTGATTGAAAGCGATGTTACTGGAACGAAATATTTCTATCCTCACACGGTGCTTGTGACTGACAGCGCCGGACGGCCGATCGGAGGTGCAAGGGTGACGGTGACTGCGCAACCAAAGCGGTACTTTAAGGGCCGATGGACTGTATTTACTCCCAGTTCAGGAGCCACTAAGTACTGGACGATGGACTATAGCGCCCTGTGCTTGAGTGAGGATGTGAATCTGAACGGCCAGTTGGACCCGGGTGAGGATTCGGCGACTGATCCCTTAAGTTTTGGTAATGGTAATGGTCGGCTTGATCCTGGCAATATTGCGAGCGCCGAGGTGGTTGAAGTCGATTCAAAAACCGGTACGGATGGATTTGCAAATATTATGCTTCGTTACCCAAAGGTTTATGGCTTGAATGCTGAGATTAATCTTACAGTATCAATTCTTGCACCCTCGGGAACTGAGGCAAAACAAAATTTCGTGACTCTCCTGACTATTTCTGCAACCGATACTTTAAACACGGATTTAGCCCCCCCTGGCATACTGGTGCCGCCCACCACAATAGGGATCGGTACGATCAGATACATCTCCCCATTCGGCGAAGCAAGCTCTTGTCGGGACCCGAAGTAGGGAGTCCATTGTCGATCACTCCGGATACAGAAGGGCAAGTCCGACGAATCTTCCTCGTCGGCATGCCCGGCTCAGGCAAGTCCACCATCGGCAAGCGGCTCGCGTCCAAGCTCTCATATCGTTTCATCGACGCTGACCGGGAGCTGGAAGCTCGCTGCGGTGTTGCTATTCCGACCATCTTTGACCTCGAGGGAGAAGAGGGTTTCAGGCGTCGGGAGGCGGCCCTGATTGAGGACCTCTCCACAATTGACGGACTGGTCTTAGCCACTGGCGGTGGGGTTATTCTTCGCGAAGACAATCGGAAAGCCTTGCACGATCGAGGCTTTGTCATTTATTTGGAAACCTCTGTGAATGAACTGCTTCATCGCTTAAGAAACGATACGAAGCGCCCTCTATTGGCCGGTGGTCAGCCGCGAGAAAAACTCGAAGCCTTGGCGGCTACGCGTGTGCCGCTCTACAAATCCATCGCGCACCTCACCATTTCATCCGCGCGGCAAAGTGCGCAAGCTTTGACGCTCTCTATAATTGAGCAACTTCCCGTATCTTTTCTCAAGTCTGGACAGGACGGCTCGCCGTCCTAGGAAGTGGTCCGCCGTTCAAGGCCTTCATGATCACCTTAAATGTTTCTCTAGCTGAGCGCAGCTACCCCATCTATCTCGGGGAGCAGGTGCTCGGTGCGGACTTCGCGCCCCTTCAATCACTTGCTTCCGGGCGGCAAATCGCGATCGTATCTAACCCGAAGGTATTCGCGCTTTATGGGAGCGCACTCAAGTGTTCGCTCGGGTCTAGCGGAGCGAATGATCCTGCGAAGATGCTTGAAGTGCTCTTGCCCGACGGCGAAGAGTACAAAACCTTTACGTCGTTGAACCTGATTTTCGACGCGCTTTTGGCGGCAAGATTTGATCGTCATTGTCTTGTGATTGCCCTGGGTGGTGGTGTGATTGGCGATATGGCAGGCTTCGCTGCGGCGGTGTATCAGCGCGGTGTTGATTTTGTGCAGGTGCCGACTACGCTTCTTGCTCAGGTTGATTCTTCGGTGGGTGGCAAGACCGCCATCAATCACCCTTTGGGAAAAAACATGATTGGGGCTTTCCATCAACCCAAGATGGTGATCGCCGACGTGTCCACCCTCAAAACCCTAGAGCCACGCGAGGTCTCGGCAGGCTTGGCCGAAATGCTGAAGCATGGCGCTATCGCGGATGAGGCTTACTTTGACGAGTTGGTGAATAACTTGGCGCTTCTAAGCCGCTGCGATCCCACCAAAATGATTGAGGCGGTGCGAACCTCCTGCCTGATCAAGGCTGACGTGGTGTCGAAGGATGAACGTGAGGGCGGTGTGCGCGCTATTCTCAACTTTGGACATACCTTTGGACATGCGATTGAGTCGGGCCTTGGCTATGGCGAATGGCTCCATGGCGAGGCGGTGGGCGCGGGCATGGTGATGGCTGCCGATTTGTCCGCACGACTTGGCCTAATCGCTTGGGACAAGGTTGAAAAAATACGCTCGGCCAACCTCGCGGCGGGTTTGCCAATTACTGGGCCTGGCTGGCCTGCAGAACAATATATTCAGTTGATGGCCGGGGACAAAAAGTCCGAACAAGGCATCCCTAAGTTTGTCTTGCTTTCACCATTTGGGACGGCACTGGTGCGCAAGGTACCCGAGGCGGAGCTACGCGCAACGCTTCAAGCCTGTGTCTCGAAAGGTTAGCGGAAAATCTTGCGCTCCGAGCAACTCCGGCTAGGCTTCGACAACTTGCGAGCCTTTCGTGCGTGAGCAAGCGAGCTTTGCGGCGCAAGCCACCAATGCAGCCCGCCAATTCGACGAGACCCAAAATGTCATTCGCGACCAACGCAGCGCCCATCGCTCTGAGTTTCAGCGTGACCGCGACCGTATTATTCACAGTGCCGCGTTTCGCCGATTGGAATACAAGACCCAGGTCTTTCTAAACCATGAAGGCGACCACTTCAGGACGCGCTTGACCCATAGCCTTGAAGTGGCGCAGATTGCGCGCTCGGTGGCGCGTCACTTTGGTTTGGATGAGGACCTCACTGAGGCCATTGCCTTGGCGCATGATCTGGGGCACACCCCTTTCGGTCACGCCGGCCAGGAAGCGCTGAATCAGTGCATGCATGGGCATGGTGGCTTTGAGCACAATGCTCAGTCTTTGCGCGTGGTGGACCTCCTTGAGCAGCGCTATGTCGCTTTTGACGGACTCAATCTTTGTTTTGAAACCCGTGAAGGTATTCTCAAGCACTGCTCCAAAGCGAGAGCTCGGAATTTAGGCGAGGTCGGACAACGGTTTTTGATCGGTGGGCAGCCTAGTCTTGAGGCGCAATTGGCCAACCTTGCCGACGAAATTGCTTACAACAATCACGACATTGAAGATGGACTGCGCGCTGGCCTGTTGCACCCGGATCAGCTCACCGACCTATCCCTGGTCGGCGAAGTTGCTCAGCGCATCGCAAGCACCTACGGCGTACTCCCGAGGCGCCGCTGGGTGGCGGAATTACAGCGCCGCTTAATTGATCTGATGGTGTCTGATCTCATCATCGCTACCTCGGTGGCTCTCAAAGCGCATCGCCCGCGCAGTCTCAATGAGATCCGCAGCTTGCCGCCCCTAGTGAGTTTTTCCGTACAAATGCAAGGCCAAGTGAACGAGCTCAAGGGCTTTCTCAGGCGCCAGCTTTATCGGCATCCGAGCGTGGCCGAGAAAATGGACGAGGCGCAAAGGGTGCTCCAAGACCTTTTTAGGCACTTGAGCCGCAAACCTGACGACTTACCGGAAGAGCACTTTATTCGCTTTCAAGACCTAGGGGAGCGCGCGCTCGCAGATTACCTGGCCGGAATGACCGATCGCTACGCGCTTAAGGAAGCCACCCGGCTCGGGATTACTTTTTCGAAGCTAGCTTAGCAAGCGAAGAAACCTGCACCTCGGTGAGAAGTTGAAACCGTCAATTTGGCTGGTTTTGGCGCTATACTTCATAATCCCATTGACTTAGATTGCTGCACTGCACTTTGGCGAAGCCACTGCGCGGACAGGTGCGTACCTGTCGCCGCGCTTTAGTCGTCTTTTGAAAAGCAGGGTGGCGTGATAGTAGGTTCAGCCATGACGATATTGCATCAACCCCCGGAAGCCCAAGGCCTTTACGACCCTGGCAATGAACACGACGCTTGCGGCGTTGGTTTTGTCGCTCATATCAAAGGGAAAAAAAGCCATAAGATTATCGAGCAGGGCTTGCAGATTCTTTGTAATCTGGACCATCGCGGCGCAGTGGGCGCTGACCCACTCATGGGTGATGGTGCAGGTATCCTGACCCAGGTACCTGATCAGTTCTATCGTGAAGAGATGGCCGCCTTGGGCATCAAGCTTCCCCCTGCGGGCGAATATGGCGTGGGTATAGTGTTCTTGCCGAAGGAAAGCGCATCTCGCCTGGCCTGCGAGCAACAGCTCGAGCGCGCCGTTCGCGCCGAGGGTCAAGTGGTGCTCGGCTGGCGACAAGTGCCGATTGATCTTGAAATGGCGATGTCTCCCACAGTGAAAGCCAAAGAGCCCATCATCAAGCAAATATTTATCGGGCGTGGTCCCGATATCATGGTGACGGACGCTTTAGAGCGAAAACTTTATGTGATTCGCAAGATGGCCAGCCATGCCATTCAGTCGCTCAATTTGAAGCACGGTAAGGAATATTTTGTGCCGTCTATGTCGGCTCGCACCGTCGTCTATAAAGGCCTGCTGTTGTGCGGTCAGGTCGGTCAGTATTACAAGGACTTGCGCGACCCACGCTTTATCTCGGCCTTGGCGCTGGTACATCAGCGCTTTTCGACCAACACCTTTCCTGAGTGGCCCTTGGCTCACCCTTACCGCCTGATCGCGCATAATGGCGAGATCAATACGGTCAAAGGTAACTACAACTGGTTGCGGGCAAGAGAAGGTGTCATGAAGTCCGCCGTGTTGGGCGACGATCTCAAAAAGCTTTATCCGATTGTGTATGCTGGTCAATCGGATACCGCCACATTCGACAACTGCCTTGAGCTGTTGCTCATGTCGGGCTACCCCATTGCTCATGCCATGATGATGATGATTCCCGAGGCCTGGGAGCAGCACACCTTGATGGACGTGAAGCGTCGCGCTTTCTACGAGTTCCACGCTGCCATGATGGAGCCCTGGGACGGCCCGGCTGCCATTGCCTTTACCGACGGCCGCCAAATTGGTGCAACCTTGGACCGTAATGGTCTGCGCCCAGCGCGCTACTGCGTCACCGACGACGACATGGTGATTATGGCCTCTGAGTCTGGTGTGCTTCCGATACCGCAAAGCAAAATCGTCAAAAAATGGCGTTTGCAACCTGGCAAAATGTTCCTGATCGATCTTGAGCAAGGCCGCATTATTGATGATAAAGAGCTGAAAGATCAGCTCTCCAATACCAAGCCTTATCGCGAATGGATTGAGGCCATTCGCATCAAGCTCGACGAAGTCAGTGCCGATGACCGCGATATAAAGGCAGACCGCGCCGCCGCCCGCTCCGACATTGCCATACTGGATCGACAGCAGGCCTTCGGCTATACCCAGGAAGATTTGAAGTTCCTGATGACCCCGATGGCCGTCGCTGCCGAGGAAGCCATCGGGTCGATGGGTAACGATTCGCCCTTGGCGGTCCTCTCCGACAAAAACAAGCCGCTGTTTAATTATTTCAAGCAGTTGTTTGCCCAAGTGACCAATCCACCGATTGATCCCATCCGTGAGCAGATGGTGATGTCCCTGGTCAGCTTTGTGGGTCCGAAGCCCAACTTGCTCGATCTGAACAACATCAATCCACCCATGCGCCTTGAGTTGAGCCAGCCGGTGCTTGATTTTGACGACATGGCTCAGCTACGCCACATCGAGCACTACACGGGTAATAAGTTCAAGAGCTATGAGCTTAATATTTGCTATCCGGTGGTGTGGGGCAAAGAGGGCATTGAGGCGCGCTTGGCGTCGCTCGCCTCGGAAGCGGCCGATGCTGTCCGTCTGGGCTCTAATATCGTCATCGTGTCGGATCGTAAGATGGATGCCGATCACATGGCCATTCCCGCCTTGCTTGCGACCAGTGCCATTCACCAGCATTTGGTTAACGAGGGTCTGCGCGCGAGTACCGGCCTAATTGTCGAAACCGGTAGCGTCCGCGAAGTGCATCATTTCGCCCTGCTGGCAGGCTACGGAGCCGAAGCCATTCACCCCTACCTTGCAATGGAAACTTTGGCCGATATGGCCAAGGGCTTGCCGGGAGATATGGGGCCAGAAAAGGCCGTCAAGAACTATGTCAAAGCGGTCGGTAAGGGCTTGAATAAGGTGATGTCCAAGATGGGCATCTCCACTTATATGAGCTACTGTGGCTCACAGATTTTCGAGGCGATTGGCTTGAGTCGTGGTGTGGTTGATAAATACTTCACTGGAACGGCTTCCAATATCGAAGGCATTAGCGTTTTCGATATTGCAGAGGAAAGTATTCGCCTGCATCGCGCAGCCTTCGGTAATGATCCGGTGTTGGCCAATGCGCTCGATGCCGGTGGCGAGTACGCCTACCGGGTTCGTGGCGAGGAGCATATGTGGACGCCGGATGCGATTGCAAAATTGCAGCATGCAACCAAGGCCAATAGCTACAGCACCTTTAAGGAATACGCCAAACTCATCAACGATCAAAGCGTGCGTCATGTCACGTTGCGCGGCTTGTTTGAGTTCCGCAAAGGTGTGTTACCGGCGGTTCCCATCGAGGAAGTCGAATCCGCCAAGGAAATCGTAAAACGCTTTGCCTCGGGGGCCATGTCACTTGGTTCGATTTCAACTGAGGCGCATACCACCTTGGCGGTCGCCATGAACCGTATTGGCGGCAAGAGCAATACCGGTGAGGGTGGCGAGGACGAGCTGCGTTATCGTGGTGAAATGGTGGCTGGAAAGTCCATCGTGAAAGACGGCGACTCCGTCGCAAGCATGCTCGGTAAAGATCGCATTGAGGCCGATATTCCTCTCAAGAGCGGCGATTCTTTACGCTCGAAAATTAAACAAGTCGCCTCGGGCCGCTTTGGCGTGACGGCGCAGTATCTGTCCAGCGCGGATCAAATTCAAATTAAGATGGCCCAAGGTGCCAAGCCTGGCGAAGGCGGTCAATTGCCCGGCCACAAGGTCACGGACTACATCGGAAAATTGCGTTACTCGGTGCCGGGTGTGGGTTTGATTTCGCCACCGCCGCATCATGATATTTACTCGATTGAGGACTTGGCGCAGCTTATTCACGACTTGAAGAACGCCAACCATCGTGCAGACATCTCGGTCAAACTAGTGAGCGAAGTGGGCGTCGGGACGGTTGCGGCTGGCGTGGCCAAGGCCAAGGCGGATCATGTGGTGATTGCGGGCCATGACGGCGGCACAGGTGCCTCACCTTTGTCCTCGATCAAGCATGCCGGTACTCCGTGGGAGCTCGGTCTTGCCGAGACTCAACAAACTTTGGTGCTCAACAACTTGCGTGGCCGCATTACCTTACAAGCCGATGGCCAAATGAAGACTGGTCGCGACGTGGTGATTGGCGCTTTGTTGGGGGCTGACGAGTTTGGTTTTGCCACCGCACCTTTGGTGGTTGAAGGCTGCATCATGATGCGCAAGTGCCACCTCAATACCTGCCCAGTGGGTGTGGCTACTCAAGACCCTCTTTTGCGCGCCAAATTCCAGGGCAAGCCCGAGCATGTGGTTAACTTCTTCTTCTTTATTGCGGAAGAAGTTCGTACCTTGATGGCCGAGTTAGGGGTTCGCAAATTCAACGATTTGATCGGCCGTGCCGACCTGCTCGATACCCGTAAAAGTATTGAGCACTGGAAGGCTCAGGGCTTGGATTTCTCGCGAATTTTCGCGATGCCTAATGTTCCTGCTGAGGTGCCGCGGCACCGGGTTGCTTCTCAAGATCATGAGCTGGATAAGGCACTCGATAACAAACTGATTGAGCTGGCCAAGTCTGCAATTGAGCGTCAAGAAAAAGTGTCCTTCATCCTGCCGATTGCGAACGTCAACCGTACGGCCGGCACGATGCTGTCGGGCGAGGTGGCACGGCGTTATGGTCATGACGGCCTGCCCGAGGACACGATCCATGTGCAACTCAATGGCACGGCGGGTCAGAGCTTTGGCGCTTTTCTTGCCAAGGGCATCACTTTGGATTTGGTCGGCGAGGGCAATGACTATGTCGGTAAGGGCCTGTCTGGCGGTCGCGTCATCGTCCGTCCAACCAACGACTTCCGCGGCAAATCAGACGAGAACATCATCGTCGGCAATACCGTGTTGTATGGCGCGATTGAAGGCGAGGCGTTTTTTAGTGGTGTCGCAGGTGAACGCTTTGCGGTCCGTAACTCAGGAGCGACCTGTGTGGTGGAAGGTACAGGCGACCATGGCTGCGAATACATGACGGGCGGCACGGTGGTCGTACTCGGAGAAACCGGGCGCAATTTCGCGGCTGGCATGTCGGGCGGTGTGGCCTATGTGTATGACCCTTACAAAGACTTTGAACCGCGCTGCAATATGTCGATGGTAGGCTTGGAGCCGGTGTTGGCGACCTCCGAGCAATTGACCCGTACAGAGCCCTCAACATGGCATAAAGGCGAGTGTGACGAGATCATTCTCAAGAGTTTGATTGAACGTCACTTTCAATTTACCGGTAGCGAGAAGGCCCGGATGATGCTTGACAACTGGGATTCGGCTCGCCAGAAGTTTGTCAAGGTCTTCCCGAGCGAATACAAGCGCGCACTCGGTGAGATGCATGCCAAAAAGCAGTCTGCAATGAAGGCCAGAGAGGCCGCCAAGGTTTGATGTTAATCGAACCCGACGTGTTGAGCCTGGCGGGCCTGTGCCCGCTTGCAACGCGTCGTAGCAGCAGTGTTGGGTAATTATAAAAAGTTTGTTGAGAAGAGAACATGGGTAAAGTGACTGGGTTTATGGAGTTTCAGCGGCTTTCCGAAGGGTTGGAAAAGACTGATTCGCGCCTTAAACATTACAAGGAGTTCGTACTGCATTTGAGTGATGATGAAGCCGCAACCCAGGGTGCGCGCTGTATGGACTGCGGCATTCCGTTTTGCCAAAACGGCTGTCCTGTCAACAACATCATTCCCGATTGGAACGACCTGGTCTTTCGTGGCGATTGGAAGCAAGCGATTGATACCTTGCATTCGACAAACAATTTTCCAGAATTCACCGGAAGAGTGTGCCCCGCGCCTTGCGAGGCAGCTTGTACCTTAAACATTAACGACGATGCTGTGGGCATCAAGTCGATTGAGCACGCCATCATCGATAAGGCCTGGGAGA
The DNA here is from genome assembly GCA_031421635.1 of Betaproteobacteria bacterium. Classification (GTDB taxonomy): domain Bacteria; phylum Pseudomonadota; class Gammaproteobacteria; order Burkholderiales; family Burkholderiaceae_E; genus JAPOKJ01. Next base: position 67,620 of record JANOPA010000152.1, read on the forward strand.
TGGGCTGGGTAGTCCCTCAGCCTGCCACCCAAAAGACGGGTAAGAAAGTTGCGGTAGTGGGGTCTGGGCCGGCAGGTTTGTCTGCGGCTCAACAATTGGCGCGCGCTGGTCATGAGGTCACCGTGTTTGAGAAAAGCAACCGCATTGGTGGCCTGCTGCGCTACGGTATTCCCGACTTCAAAATGGAAAAGACTCACATTGATCGTCGTATCGATCAAATGAAAGCCGAAGGTGTCAGGTTCGAGACCAGTGTGTTGGTTGCGAAAGATAAAAACGTTGCTCCGGCCCAAAGCGACGCTACGAAACAAGTGTCGCCGCAAGATTTGGAGCGCGATTTTGATGCGGTGGTGCTGGCGGGCGGTGCTGAGCATCCGCGCGACCTTCCGGTGCCAGGGCGCGACCTAAAGGGTATTCATTTCGCCATGGATTTCTTGCCTCTGCAAAATAAAGTGGTGGCAGGCGATAAGGTAGCAGGCCAAATTTTGGCAGGCGGCAAACATGTGGTCGTCATAGGTGGTGGTGACACCGGATCGGACTGTGTAGGGACCAGCAATCGCCAAGGTGCAGTATCGGTAAGTCAGTTTGAATTAATGCCTAAGGCGCCTGAATCGGAAAACAAACCGATGACTTGGCCTTATTGGCCATCCAAACTTCGAACGTCGTCCTCACATGAGGAGGGCTGTGAGCGTGATTGGGCGATCACCACCAAGGGCTTCAAAGGCGACGGCAAAGGCAATGTCAAAGCTTTGATAGCCGCTCGTGTCGAATGGGTGCAAGATGCCTCCTCGGGCCAAATGAAAATGCAAGAAATCGCCGGTAGCGAGTGGGAAATGCCCGCGGATCTGGTGTTGCTCGCGATGGGTTTTATTTCTCCGATCAGTAATATTCTCGACGGTTTTGGCGTCATTAAGGATGCTCGAGGAAACGCCAAAGCCACCACCGATGGCAAGGGCTGCTACACCACTAATCTGCCCAAAGTGTTTGCGGCAGGCGACATGCGTCGTGGTCAAAGTTTGGTAGTGTGGGCGATTCGGGAAGGCCGTCAGTGCGCGCGCGCTGTTGATGAGTTTTTGATGGGTAGTTCCAGTTTGCCTCGTTAGTAAACCCTCTGAATGGAGTCGATGATGCTGAAATCCTTGCTGCGCCGCGCGGTCGTTTTATCCTTAGGCGCAAGCGTAGGGTTCAGCGCGGTGATGGTCACCGCCTTGCCACTAACGGTTCACGCCAAAACCTTTCGCTGGACCGACCAGGGCGATGCCAACACGATGGATCCGCATGCTCAAAATGAGCTGCTGACTAACGCCATTAATGGCCAAGTCTACGAGACCTTGCTAAACCGCGACAAGCAAATGAAGCTCAAGGCGGTCTTGGCGACCGAGTGGCAGCAAACCGGCCCTAAGCAGTGGCAGCTCAAGTTGCGCCGCGACGTCAAGTTCCATGACGGCTCCGCGTTTACGGCTGAGGATGTGGTGTTCTCGGTGAAGCGTGCTCAGGAAAATACGTCGGCCATCAAGTCTTATGCGCTAGGCTTGGGTGAACCACGTAAGGCCGATGACTTCACTGTGGAGTTTAATCTGAAGGATGTTAATCCGATTTTTCTAGAACACGCTACGCTCATCCAAATCATGAGCAAAGCGTGGTGTGAGAAAAACAATTCGGCCAAACCTCAGGACTTCAAAAATAAGCAAGAAACTCATACGGCCCTGAACGCCAATGGTACCGGACCGTATGTGCTCAAGTCCCGCCAGCCCGATGTGCGCACCGTGCACACACTTAATCCGAATTATTGGGGCAAGATTGAAGGCAACGTCACCGAGGTGATCTTCACGCCTCTGAAGAGTGATCCCACTCGCACGGCTGCCTTGTTGTCGAATGAGGTCGACTTCTTACACGATCCCGCGACCAATGACGTCCAGAAGCTACGTGCCAGTCCGAATGTCAAGGTCATTGATGGAATGGAGAATCGGGTGTTGTTCATTGGTATGGATCAGAGCCGCGACGAATTGCTATATTCCGACGTGAAGGGCAAGAATCCGTTTAAAGATCGTCGTGTGCGCCTCGCTCTGTATCAGGCCATTGATATCGAAGCAATCAAGACCCGATTGATGCGCAACCAGGCTTTTCCGACCGGCGCCATCATGCCGTCCCCATTGGGCACTTATAACGATCCGGAGATCGAGAAACGTCGCGCCTATGATGTGGCTGAAGCCAAACGGCTGATGGCAGAAGCAGGTTACCCGAATGGTTTTTCGGTGCAACTCGATTGCCCCAATAATCGTTATATCAACGACGAGGAAATTTGTAGCGCGTTGGCCAATATGTGGGCACAGTTAGGCATGAAGATCAAGGTGCTGGCCATGCCGCGCGGGCCATTCTTTGCGAAAGGGCAGAAGCGTGATGTGTCGATGTACCTGCTGGGCTGGGGTGGGGCGATTACCGACGGTCAAACCACCTTCGACCAGATTTATCACTCCAAGACGGCCAGTGGGAAGGGTGATTGGAACTGGGGCGATGTGAAAAACCCAACCATTGACGCGCTTGAAGAACAGCAAGCTTTAGAAGCCGATCCCAAGAAACGAGAAGTGATTGTTCGAAAGCTTCTTAAAGAGATGAACGATCAGGTGTTTTACCTCCCTTTGCACCGCCAGGTCATTCCCTGGGCAGCCCGTAGTCATGTGGATGTCGTACATCGCCCGGATAATTGGCTAGAGTATCAGTGGATAACCGTGCGCTGAGGGTTGAAACTCCGGTTTTTGCACTAATGCGGCGCCGATGCGCTGTCTGCATTGGCCGTTTGGCAGCCTGGTAGGGCTTCACACCTAATGTCCCCCCTTTAGAAGGTGCGTAAGGGCTTAGCCACGGGCTATACTGAGAACAGTGACAAGTAGGTTAGGCCTTCGAGATGGGCTCCGCCCTCAGAGTGGCGTTAAAAAATGGTGAAACAAGATGCGTAAGTTGCCTTTAGGTTGGATCTCAGTCGGCGTAGTGGCCGGAATTATGGTCAGTTTAGGTGTCACTGCCGTGGCCCAGAAGGACCAGCGCCCAACCTTGCCTCTTGAAGAGCTGCGGCAGTTGTCGGCTGTGTTTGGCGTCATTAAGGAAAATTACGTTGAGCCTGTGGAGGACAAAAAGCTCATTACCGAGGCGATTGGCGGAATGCTGTCCGGACTCGATCCTCATTCGGCCTACCTTGACGCGGATGCCTTCCGCGATTTGAGGGTCAGCACTCAGGGCGAATTTGGAGGCCTGGGAATCGAAGTCGGTCAGGAAGACGGTTTCGTCAAAGTGGTCTCCCCGATTGAAGATACGCCGGCCTCTCGTGCGGGCGTGAAGGCGGGAGATCTCATCGTCAAGATCGACGACAAGATGACTAAAGGCATGAGCCTTAATGACGCCGTTAAATTAATGCGCGGTAAGCCAAAAACACCGATTGTATTGACCTTGGTGCGCAAGAATGAACCCAAGCCCATCGTTTTAACCTTGATTCGAGATGTTATTCAAGTACAGTCGGTCAAATCGAAGGTGCTGGAACCCGGCTACGGTTATCTGCGTCTCACGCAATTTCAAGATAAGTCTGGCGAAAACCTGGTGAAGCATTTGAATGCGCTTTACGCCAAGGGCAATCTCAAAGGCTTGGTGCTCGACCTTCGCAACGATCCGGGCGGTGTATTGCACGGTGCTGTTGGGGTGTCGGCAACCTTTTTGCCACCTCGCGTATTAGTCACTTCCACTGACGGTCGCAATGCGGACTCCAAGCACAAGTATCTCGCTGCACCGGATGACTACTTGCCTGGACGGGGCGTCGGCCGTGGGGAAGATTACGTGGCTACGGTGGTGCCCGAAGCCAAAAAAGTTCCGATGGTGGTTTTGGTGAACGGTGGATCGGCCTCGGCCTCTGAAATCGTCGCAGGTGCTTTGCAAGACTACAAGCGTGCCACCATTATCGGTACGCAAACCTTCGGCAAGGGCTCGGTACAAACCATTTTACCAATCTCTGAAACCACGGCGATTAAGCTCACCACCGCTCGGTATTTCACACCCAGCGGCCGTTCAATTCAAGCCAAGGGCATCGTGCCTGATTTGATCGTTGAAGAAACACTCGAAGGCGATGCTGGCCCAAGAATGCGCGAGGCCGATCTTACCCGTCACCTGAGCAACCCGAAAGATCAAGATGGTAAAGCGATCGTTCTAAAGCCTGAAACGCCGGCCGAGAAAGCGGCTGCTGAAAAGGCGGCTGCTTCTGAAAAAGCTGCTGCGGACAAAGCTAAGGATCGTAAGCCCTTAGAATTTGGTAGTGCCGATGACTATCAATTACAGCAGGCTATGAACCACCTTAAAGGCATTCCGGTGATCGTCGCCAAGGTCAAGGAAGAGATCAAGGATGCGACGGCTAAAGCGAACAAGTAAAGGCATCGTGAATGGCTCATCTCTCGCCTTGATGAACGACTGTCCGACCCATTGATTAGTACGGCATGAGCGTGAATGAATGACGAGCAGTTACTCCGTTACAGCCGACATCTTTTGCTCGAAGAAATCGGCTTGGAAGCCCAGGATCGACTTCTTGCCTCAACAGCGCTAATTGTCGGTGCAGGCGGGCTTGGCTCACCCGCCGCGCTTTATCTTGCTTCGGCAGGTGTGGGTCGAATTATTTTGGCCGACGGCGATCAGGTGGATCTTACTAATTTGCAGCGCCAGATCTTGCATCGCCAATCCCGTGTGGGCATGGACAAAGCAGAATCCGGCAAGCTTGCCCTGCTCGAAATAAATTCGGAAATTCAGGTCGAGGTGTGCAATCAGCGCCTTGAAGGCGCGGCTCTTGAAACCGCCGTTGCTCGAAGCTCCGTCGTACTAGACTGCTGCGACAACTTTGCTACCCGTCATGCGATTAACCGTGCTTGTGTGAAGCATGGCGTGCCCTTAGTCTCGGGTGCTGCGATCCGCTTTGATGGGCAGCTCGCCGTTTACGACGCTCGGCGTGTGGATTCGCCCTGCTACCACTGCTTGTTTCCAGAGGATCAAGCTGCCGAAGAAGTGCGTTGTGCGGTCATGGGAGTGTTTGCACCCCTCACCGGCATCATTGGCGCTATGCAGGCGGCGGAGGCACTTAAGATTTTGGGTGGCTTTGGTCGCCCACTAGTTGGTAAATTGCAACTAGTCGATGCACGTTCTATGAGCTGGAATGAAATCGAGGTTCCGAAAAATCCGAGTTGCTCGGTTTGCGGAACCTCGTCTCACTAATGTGCTCTGGGACTGCGAGAGACCCTCGTGCTTTAAGCTTTTTTAGCCACGACGCGGTTATAGATAAATAGAAGAATGAACGCTCCCACGACTGAGGCGATGAGCCCGGCACCCATGCCTTCTTTGTACCAGCCCGTGGCTTGACCCACCACCGTGCTGAGCAAGGAACCTGCAACGCCGAGCACCATGGTGAGAATCCAGCCCATTTTCTCGGAGCCGGGGAAAATAAATCTTGCAATTGCACCGGCGATCAAACCAGAAATTAAGTTCCAAATCATTTTTGTACTCCTCCTAAAGGACCTCTAGAGTACTAGAAAAGGGATTTGAGCTTCAAGTCCTTCCGTTGGCGAGTGTTTAAAACCACTTTTGGCGTAGCGCAACCAACGCCCCAAAACATAGCTTAAAGCCACATTGGCCCGTGCCGCAATATCGGTACTGGGCGGAAGCTTTTGCTGTGCCACGGCCAATCGGAAACATTGTCGGAACGAGGCCTCGATGCGATCAATCAATTGATTGATGCGGTTTTGCAAGCGATCATCTTCAGTGACCAGAGCATCTCCGATCAGAACACGGGTCATGCCCGGATTTTTCTCTGCAAAGCCCGTCAACATGGCAATCATGTAGCGGGTTTGCTTTTGTGCGTCCTCTTGTTGCCCGCTAATTTGATTGATCAGGCCAAAGATGGTCGACTCGATAAACTCAATTAAACCTTCAAACATCTGTGCCTTGCTCGCGAAATGGCGATAAAGCGCCGCCTCTGAGACTTGCAGTCGACTGGCCAGTGCCGCCGTAGTAACACGGTCGCCACCCGGCTCTTGCAGCATCACTGCGAGAGTTTCTAGAATTTGCACGCGCCGCTCACCGGGCTTCGGGCGAGTACGGGTCAGGGGAACATTGGGAGTAGTTTCTTCGCTCATTTTCGTCGCTCAGGAAGGGTTCGCTCGAAAGATTAGACTTGATTCTACTCGATGGTCAATGTAAGGACTAGCTTTTCTGCTTTGAGGCTTGCGATAACCGTGCACGAGATAGGTTTTTAGGCCTAGCGCCTTCGCAGCGCGAAGGTTTTCGCGCGAGTCTTCGATCAAGGCACAATGGCTCGGCTCCATGCCAAGGCGGGCAATAATTTTGTGTAGCATTGATTTTGACGGTTTGGGCTTGAGTGTGCCGCCGATGCGCATGGCCTCGATACTCACGATGCGCTCAAAGCAATGAGTCAGGCCGCGCGCTTTCAGAACCACCTTGGCGTAGTGCATCGGCGCGTTGGTAAGCAGCACTCGGCGACCCTTCAATTGCATCAGCCTTCGCGCCAGCATTTGGTTTGGCTGCACCCAGATTTTGAGTTGATCAGCCTCAGGATGAGTTTGCCGGAGGAAGTGGGCGGGGTCTACGCCGTGATGGCGGATCAGGCCCAACAGGGTAGCGCCGTAATGGGTCCAGTAAGTTTCGCGTAGGCCATCGGCCTGGTCGAGGCCCACGCCGACATGCGCCGCCACATAGTCTGTCATGGCCCGATTGACCCAGGGCAGGATGTGTTGGGTGGCGTCATGCAGCGTATCGTCGAGATCGATCAGCCAGAGCTTGGTCATCGGTTCGCCCTGCGCCCGCAAGTCGGGTTGGGATTGTGGTGAACCACGATAAGGAGCACCAATCTAGCTCTCGACATGCGCGACGCGATCAATGGCTTTTGATCATCGTGCCCACGCCGTGGTCTGTCAATATTTCAAGTAACAGGCAATGGTCCACGCGGCCGTCCACAATATGTACCGAATTCACCCCGCCTCGCGCCGCATCTAGGGCTGAAGAGATCTTGGGCAACATGCCGCCAGAAATCGTGCCGTCAGCAAAAAGCTCGTCAATTTGGCGGGCCGTGAGGCCGGTTAAAAGTTTGCCGCTTTTGTCCATCACACCTGGAATATTACTGAGCATGAGCAACTTCTCTGCCTTGAGGATTTCTGCAACCTTCCCAGCGACGACGTCGGCATTAATGTTATAGGTTTCGCCGTCCCCACCGGAGCCGATCGGTGCGATCACCGGTATGAAGCCCGCAGCCGTCAATGTATGCAAGATACCTGGATCGATGGAGGCAATTTCACCGACTTGGCCAATGTCGATCAGTTCAGTGGGTTTTTCTTTGTTGGTCAGGGTCAAACGCTTGGCCCGAATGAGGCCACCATCCTGGCCCGTCAAGCCAACGGCCCGCCCACCAGCGTGGTTGATCAGCTCAACAATCTCCTTATTGACGGAGCCCGCCAGCACCATTTCAACAATGTCCATGGTTTCGGAATCGGTCACCCGCATGCCTTGGATGAACTCCCCCTTTTTTCCCACCCGATTGAGGAGCTGTTCGATCTGAGGCCCGCCGCCATGAACAATAATGGGATGCAAGCCGACCAATTTGAGCATCACCACATCATGCGCAAAGCTGCGCTTGAGCTTTTCGTCGGTCATGGCGTTACCGCCGTACTTGATCACGATCAGCTTGCCATGAAAGCGCTTGATATAGGGCAGGGCCTCGGCCAAGACCTGGGCCTTAATGCCAGGATCGAGGTTGTTATGCTTGGGTTCGGGCTGGCCGATAGGTTGGTTTTGGCTTGCTTCAGTCACAATGTTGCTCCTACGGGCAAATAATCAAAAAAATGAATGAGCGAATTTTAACGGACGGCGACTCTGTCGCCGAAGATTTGGCATTGCGCAAGACCAAAATGCGGCGCTTGAGCTGCTCCTTGTGTGGCGTGATCATGGAATGCGGCGTGCAAGCGGATCGGTGCTGGTGCCAGACGTATCCCAGCTTACCCCCTGAAGCGGTCGATCCGAATTTGGATTGCCTATGCGCCGCATGCCTACTTAACAGTCACATTGATTTTTCCTTGAATCAGAAAACCATGCCCCGTGGTGCTTTAGGAGAAATTGGAGAGCTGGCCAAGCAGATTGCGCGCATTCAAAAGACGATGCAACCTAGCGTCGAGCGTAGCGCCATCATTGTTTTTGCGGCGGACCACGGCGTGAGCGAAGAGGCTGTATCGGCCTATCCCAAAGAAGTGACTTGGCAGATGGTGGAGAACTTTCGTGGGGGCGGGGCGGCCATCAATGTGCTCACTAGAGCACAGGGCATCGGCCTCTTTGTTGTGGATGCTGGAGTAGATCATGATTTCACCACCCAGGTTTCTGACAATCCTTCATTGATCGGTACCTTCTTGTCGCAAAAAGTCGGACCTGGCACGGCAAATTTTGCGCGAGGCCCTGCCATGACTTTAGGTCAAGCTCAGACTTGTCTGGACATGGGTCGTCAGGCTGCAAGACTGGCGATTCAAACAAGCGCTACTCACGCCCTCGGTTTCGGCGAAATGGGTATTGGCAACACCACCAGTGCCGCAGCGATAATCTGTAAGTTGCTCAAGCTTTCGCCGCGAGAAGTCGTGGGTCGAGGCACGGGAATCGACGATGCAAAACTAAAGCTCAAGCAAGAGGTGGTGGCCAGAGCCTTGGCCTTGCACGAGCAGGCGCACACTCCAGTTGAGGTGCTGGCGAGCCTGGGTGGCTTTGAGATTGGTCAGATGACCGGAGCCATGTTGGAAGCGGCCCCATTAGGTCAGATTCTGGTGATCGATGGCTTCATCACCAGCGCTGCCCTTTTGTTAGCGCACGCCATCGAGCCCACGATCATTCAGTCATGCGTGTTTGCGCATCAATCGGAGGAGACCGGCCATGTTTTGGTGCTTCAAGCCCTCGGTGTAAAGCCTCTACTCAAGCTCGGGCTACGTCTTGGCGAAGGCAGTGGCGCAGCATTGGCTATGCCCCTCTTGAAGTCGGCCGCAGCCATTCTTTCAGAGATGGCGAGCTTCGCATCATCTGGGGTGTCCGAGTCGGTGAAGTAGGGTATGGAGCAAATCAAACTTTTTTTGTTAGCGTTGCAGTTCTTTACCCGAATACCGGTACGTGGCCGCTTGAGCGCATGGGTCGGATATTCGCCTGAGCGCCTGTCTCAGTCGACCCGCTATTTTCCCTTGGTGGGCGGCGTGGTGGCATTCTTCATTGGCTTAATTTATGCACCCTGCGCCCTTTACCTTCCGCAAGGCATCTCGGTCATTATCGCGCTCGCGTTTGGTGTATGGCTTACTGGTGCGTTTCATGAAGATGGTTGGATCGATTTTTGCGATGCGTTTGGCGGGCAACGCGACAAGGCACAGACCTTGGCGATTATGCAAGACTCAAGAATCGGCAGCTATGGAGCGATCGCCATTGTGCTTCTCATGGCCTTTAAAATTGAGTCGCTCGCGGCTCTGGATCCGAGTTGGGTCGGTGTGGCATTGCTGGCGGCCCATGTTTGGTCGCGGATGTGCGCGGTCGTGGTGATGCGCAGCCTGCCTTATGCACGTCCTGACGATGATTCCAAGGCAAAGCCGATTGCTGAAAATCTCAAAACATTTGATACTGTCATTGCGCTGGTATTGACCCTCGTGCTGATGGCTCTCGCGGTATGGCTTGCCAGTAGTGCACGCCCCTTTATGTGGGGCGCGAGCAGCTCCGTGCTCGGCATGCTCTATCTACGACGGATGATGAAGCAGCGCTTAGGTGGCTACACCGGTGATGGCCTGGGTGCAGTACAGCAAGTGAGCGAAGCTTTGTTTTATCTCGGAATTTTAATCGCCTTGAGTGCTGACAATGTTGAAGTTACGGTTGATCCGACATCCTAAGCCACAAGTCGCGGCGGGCATTTGCTATGGCTCTACGGATCTCCTGGCCGAGACCGCGGCGCTAGAGTCTCAGCTTGAAGAGTGTCTTTTGATGACCAAGCCTGTGCTGGTGTTCTCAAGTCCCTTGCAACGTTGCTTGGGTCTGGCCGAAGCCTTGGCTGCGCGCGGCTGGCCGCAACCCGTCGTCGATCCGGGTTTCGCCGAAATGAATTTTGGCGCGTGGGAAATGCAACCTTGGTCGCAGATTGAGCGACACCAGATCGATGCCTGGGCTGCGGATATTTCGGCCTATGTGCCTCCCGGCGGGGAATCCGTCCAGCAAGTGGCCGGGCGGGCTTTGCAGGCGATTCACCGGCAGTGGGTCGCTCATGCGCATGTGCTCGATCCATTGATCGAGGGACATCAAGGGGAGAGTCCGAGTGTGGCGCTGATTTGTCACTCGGGAGTGATTCAGGGGCTTAGCCACGCGCTGGGCGGTAAGTCCTGGCGCGAGTTCAAACCCTCAAACCTTGCTTATGGCGAGGTCAGGGATGTGCAGGTGCCACGGCGGCACCCTTGACGCCGTGGCGTTCTAAGGCCTTGGCAACAAAGCCATTGGCCTTCATATCTTCAATGAATTGAGAAAGATATCCAAGCGCTGCTTGACGCGAGTGTGGCGTGCCCATGGCCTGATGGATCGCCATAAATCGCCCAGGCAAGATTCTTAAGCCTCCTAGCCGGGCAACATCGATTTCAAGTTGTTGCTTGACGCCTGCGGCCACTTCAGCGCCACTTGCCAGGAAATGATCTACTACGCTCTGAGAAGTGCTGGCGTGCTCGACGACGGCCTCTTTCAATACGCGGGAGAGATATAAGTCATAGGCGCTGCCCTTGCCAACCACCACGCGGTTCGGCTTTTTGTCGACCTGGGCGTTGTCCGTCAACACGGAACTCTCCCTGACCAAGTACGCGCCCTCGATCACGACATAAGCTGCCGTGTAAGCGACATCCTCCGCGCGAAGTGGATCGATGGCCACAAAGGCGATGTCCACATCCTCCTCTTTGACGGCTGCCACAACGAGACCCGCACCGCGATAGGTTTTAAGCTCGAGCGCCAAACCTAGGCGTTGAGCGAGTTCCTGGGCTAAATCGACCGTCACACCACTAACCGCACCGGTGTTGGGATCTTCCTTGGCGAGGACGGCATTGCCAAAATTGATGGCGGCACGTAGCTTGCCCGTGGGGGATAGGAGCTTGGCGATGTGTGTGGTCATTCTCTAACTCTTTGTCGTGAAGGTTAAATTATGTACTGAGTGAGTCGGGCTGAAGTGATTGGCGCTCGGCGAGTTCTCTAAGTGTTGATTATCGATCCAAGCGCATTACGAGGGTGATCGACGCTGCTAGACTAAACCATCCGTTCGCGCCGAGTCCTGGTGAAAGACCGGCCAAGAACGATGCTTCAAGAATTTAGGAGTCCTCATCCATGATTGGAAATGATCAACCCGTCCGTTATATCGCGCGAACGAGGGAATACTACCGAGCCATCGGATACTCAAAAGATTATGTCTGGGCATCTTTTGAAGACGTCCCTTTCGCCTCATTAGCGCTGCCCCTAAACGAGGCGCACATTGCTTTGGTGGCCACAGCACGTCCGCTTGATTTGTCGAACATCGACGAGCGCGGCATCAAGCATGTCTGGTCCGCCAAAGTGGATCCTTTGCCTGCGGGACTGAATACCGACAATTTGGCCTGGGATCGAGTTTCGACGCACACCGAGGACCGCGAGTCATATTTACCTTTGGAGGCCACTCTAGCCGCGGCTCGCGAAGGCATAATCGCTGGCTTGACCGCACGCTTTTATGGCGTGCCGACTGAATATAGCCAGCGCAAAACCATTGAGGAAGATGCGCCCAAGCTTCTTGCACTATTGCGAGAAGACGGTGCCGACGCCGCGTTAATCAGCGCGCTTTGACCCGTGTGTCACCAGACCGTGAGTCTGGTCGCACGGCATCTTGAAGAAAATGGCATACCGACCGTCATCGTTGGTTCGGCGCTCGACATCGTCGAGCATTGTGGCGTTCCAAGATTTCTTTTCACTGATTTTCCCTTGGGAAATCCTAGCGGACCTCCCTGGCAGCCGGACTTGCAACGAGAGATCGTAAAGAGGGCCTTGGGTTTACTAGATACAGCGACTGCTCCACGCACTACGAGCGCCGCCGGCATCCCTTGGAAAGACGATCCTGGGTGGCGGGCGCGCTATGGTCGTGTAGATCCGGCCGAGCGCGTTCGGTTGATTGCAGTAGGTGAGGCGCGACGCCAGCGGCAGCTTGAAGCGGCAAAGTTGAAGCGGGGATAAATACGCAGGCGCGAGACTGGTTTCGCGTCGCATTCAAGTAACGAAGAGGGCCGACCGTTTGGGTAACGCGAGGAGAATGACACCGGCAAGAATGCTCAGACAGGCGACAAAAATAAATGCACCATCGTAGTTGCCGACCACGTCGTAGTAATGGGCCACTGCGAGCGGCCCACCAGCCCCTAAAATGAGTGCAAAGGGTAGTGCCGCACTGCGCACTGCACCCAGATGGCGTCGCCCGAAGTAGGAGCCCCAAATCACCTCTTGCATTGGAATGGTGCCCCCCCAGCCGAGGCCCATGAGCAGGAAGGCCACATACTCCCAGACCTGCGAGCGCGCCTGAACGCTGAACACGATCATGATCAGTGCCACGCCCGACAACGCGACGCTGAATGCAGCCAGAGGCTTGGGATTCATGCGGTCGATGAGCCAGCCCCAGACGGGTTTGCTCAACAGTGCGGGAACCGAGGCCACGGTGATCATCAGCGCAGCGGTGGCACGGGAATAACCAGCATCAGTCATAAAAGGAATCGTTTGAAAGAGCACCACAGGAATCAGCATTTGAAACATGCTGAAGGCTCCAACCAGCATGTAAAAAATCGGGGTTCGCAACGCTTGCTGGCGGGTTAATGACGTATCGAAATCAGCCTGGGCCCGAGCACCGGCGCCGCTTGCCATTTGCGCCTTGGTCTTGCCGTCTGGAAACAGGCCGTGATCTTCCGGCGCGCGGCGCATCAATAGTGCGGCAGGTACGGTCAATACTAGAGTGCTCAGTGCCATGGCCTGCCAGCTTATACGCCAACCGAAAGCGTCGATACATTGGGTGACAACGGGAGTGATGCCGATTCCCGCAAAGGACACGCCCATGGAGGACCATGCAATCGCTTGGCCACGCTTTTCGACGAACCACTTAGAGAGCGTGACATTCACCACTAAACTGCCGATCAGTGCGGCACCCACCGTAAGGACGACGCCGTTGAGGATCACCCATTGCCACCAGGCGTGAATAAAGGACAGTGCGAACAGGGCCAGCGAAAGCAGCGAGAGCCCGAGGAGCATAAAGGGTCGAGCGCCCTTCCGATCCACATGGCCACCAATATAGAAGCCTGTGAAGGCCATGACGAATTGCCCGAGGCTGCGCGGTAGGATGAACTCAGCCCGTGACCAACCTAGTTCACCGGTCATCGGCAGCATGAATGCTCCAATGGCATAGTTCATCGAACCTACCGAAACAAATTGGGTGATGAAGCCGGCCAGCACCAACCAGTTGCCGTAGTAAATGCTGCGTTCAGTGGGCATGCTTTAAAGATAGCACTAATCACCAAAGAACCATTCCCGTCATTTCAATGTCGATTGGCGTGAGTTTCTCGCCGCTCCGTCGCAAGTGTCGGGCGCCGCCGGCACCGGTGTAGGATGATCAAACCCTCAACAACACTTTAGCGAGGATCATCATGAGCGACACCATCGACAATCCAGATCAGGAATATCAACGCGCCTGGCGACAAGCCCGTCGCCAAGTGCGACGGATGAGGGGCTGGTATCTCCACGCCTTCATTTTTTGTGCGGTGGTGGGTTTTGCCTGGCTGCGCTTCTTGTTCGCTGGTTCGTTTGAGAGTTTGAATCTGTTCCATCATGCGCCACGCTTGCCTTTGGGTATGACGCTTGGCTGGGGTTTCGCGGTGTTGATTCATGGCTTGGTGGTCTTTGGACGCTTTGGTCCCCTTGGTCAGGGCTGGGAGGATCGACACATGAAGCGCTTACTGGAGCGCCAATCGGAGTCGGGAAGTCAGGGTGGGAAGAACTCGTGAGACCTCAAACCCGCGATCATCGGCGAGGAAGAGATGCTCCGCTCTCGGGCGCTGCTACTAGCCCCGAAGCTATCGCGCATGAGCGCGCCTGGCGGCAGGTCCGCTCAATGCGCGGTTTTTACACGCATCTGATGATTTACGTGGCCGTGGTGACAGGGCTTGGCGTTATCAATCTCACCACCGCACCGCATCGGCTTTGGTTTGTCTTTCCAGCCGTGGGCTGGGGACTCGGCTTATTGCTTCATGGTGTATCCGTGTGGGGAGGTGCGTTTTGGTTGGGTCGCGAGTGGGAGGAGAAAAAAATTCAGCAAATGCTCGCGCGCGAGAAAATTCGGAGCCTCTCGACTGAAAAGCAGTTGGTAGAGGCAAGACTTCATCTCCTGCAGGCGCAGATCGAGCCGCACTTTCTATTCAACACCCTTGCCAACGTCGTAAGCCTGATTGAGCCCGCGCCCGCCAAAGCGCGCTTGATGCTGGAGAATTTTATTGCCTATTTGCGCGGCTCCCTCGCGGCCAGCCGCTCGGTGCAAGGCACTTTCGAGCAGGAAGTAAAACTATTGGGTCACTACCTGGATTTACTTAGGATCCGAATGGGGGATCGCCTACGATATACACTGGACGTTGAGCCCTCAATCATGGCCGAACCGCTGGCGCCGATGTTACTTCAACCCATCGTTGAAAACGCCATTCGGCATGGCCTGGAACCCAAGATTGAAGGAGGCGAGGTTCGCTTATCGGCCAAACGCACCGGTGAGCGCATCGAAGTGTGCGTTCAAGATGATGGTATGGGCTTTAGGCCGGGTGCAGATGCTGGTATTGGCCTTGCAAATCTGCGCGAACGTTTGCTGGTCTTGTACGATGGCAAAGCCAGCCTGAAAGTTGAAGACACCAATCCTGGAACTCGAGTGATCATTGACATGCCTTTCCAAGGTAGCCAGAAATTTTGAGCAATCCGACGGCGATCATAGCCGACGACGAAGAGCACTTGCGCGCCCATTTGCGCTCTAAACTAAATAGTCTTTGGCCGCAATTGCAAATTGTGGCCGAGGCAGTCAATGGTCTTGAAGCCGAGGCCATGATTCTCGCCCATCGACCCGCCGTGGCTTTTCTCGATATCAAGATGCCGGGGTTGACTGGACTGCAAGTGGCGCAGCATCTGGAAGGTCAGACTCGCTTCGTATTTTTGACGGCCTACGACCAGTTTGCGCTCGAAGCCTTCGAGCGTGAGGCGGTCGACTTTCTCGTCAAGCCTGTCGACGATGAGCGACTGGCCCGTACCGTGAGGCGCCTGCGAGGTGCCATTGAGGCAGCAAGCCCGCCACCGGTGTTAACACAGATGTTGCAAGACTTGCTGCGCGGTGTGACGGCGCCTGTGTCGGGGCAAGCCGCTCCGGCTCGGCTGCGCTGGTTAAGAGCAAGCACGGCGGAGACAACCCAACATATTCCGGTGCAGGAAGTCCTTTACTTACAAAGCGACGACAAGTACACCATTGTTCACACCGCGCAAGGGGAGCATGTCGTCCGTATGCCGGTCGCTGAGATGATCGCCGCCTTGGACCCGGAGCAGTTCTGGCAGATCCATCGCTCCATCGTTGTCAATATGAACTTCGTCGACGGCACGCGACGGGACGATAGTGGGCGAATGTTCGTTCGTTTAAAGAATACCAAAACCGAATTACCGGTCTCTCGAGCTTGGGTGCATTTGTTTCGGCAAATGTAAGGCTTTGGGCTTGACTGGACCGGATTGGAAAACGCGATTATCTGAGAATCTTGCTATGCTGTGCTTATGATTTTTGGATGTTGACGGTATGGAACTGAGTTTTGAAAAAGAAATAGGCCTGCTCAAATTGGGCGCTGGCGAGGTGTTTCATGGCGAAGGAATTCTTGCCGTCACGAAGGCCTTGTTGCAGAGCGGGGTGAGCTATATTGGCGGTTACCAAGGTTCGCCCGTGAGTAATTTATTGGACGTGATGGTGCAAGCCCAGCACGAACTTGCTGAGTTGGGGGTGCATGTGGAGCCCTGCACCAATGAATCTTCGGCGGCAGCCATGCTCGGTGCTTCAATTATGTATCCGGTGCGCGGTGCCGTGACTTGGAAAAGTATCGTGGGCACCAATGTTGCTGCGGATGCTTTGTCGAATCTATCCTCGCCTGGCGTGACCGGTGGCGTTCTGATCGTGATCGGCGAGGATTACGGCGAGGGCGCCAGCGTCATTCAGGAGCGCACCCATAGCTTCGCACTCAAGAGCACGATGGCCCTGCTTGACCCCCGGCCCGATTTGCCGAGCGTGGTGCGCATGACCCAAAAAGCCTTCGAGCTCAGTGAAGCGAGCAACATGCCTTGCATGATGAGCATGCGCATTCGCCTGTGCCATTTGCGCGGCTCTTTTGTGGCTAGCGACAATCGTCCGGGAGCGATTTCTACAATCAACCGTTTGAAAGAACCTGCCGACTTTAACTATGAGCGCTTGTCGCACCCGCCAGTCACGTTCTTACAAGAGAAACGCAAGATCGAGCAGCGTATTCCGGCGGCTCAGCGCTTCATTGTTGAGCAACAGCTCAACGAGTTTTTGAGCGGAGAGCATAGTGAACTGGGCCTGATCGTTCAGGGTGGTCTCACCAGTAACTTGATTCGAGCTCTGCAAAAGCTTGGGCTAGCTGATGTCGACGGCAATCCAGGTATTCCTACGATGATTCTGAACGTGGTTTATCCCCTGGTGCCAGACCAACTTGCTGGCTTTTGCGAGGGCAAGCAAGCGGTGCTGGTTCTGGAAGAAGGTCAGCCCGAATACATCGAGCAAGAGATCGCCACCCATCTGCATCGGCGCGGCTCACGTTGCGCGGTGCATGGCAAAGATTTTCTGAAGCAAAGCGGGGAGTATTCTACGGAAGCGATACTGCGTGGGCTCAGCGCTTTTGCGGAACGTTACGCTGCCCTGCTGTCTCAAGTGCCCGTCACCATTGCAAAGCAATACTTCAGTGAGCGAGATACGGCGAGGAGTCAAGCGCTTGAAGTGCTCGGCAAGCCTTTGCCGGTGCGGCCGCCGACTTTTTGTGTGGGTTGCCCTGAGCGGCCGGTATTTTCGGCCCTAAAGATGGTGCATCAACATATCGGCGTAAGTCATATCTCTACCGATATTGGCTGCCACGCCTTCGCCACCTTCGCTCCGTTTTCGCTTGGTAATTCCATTCTAGGCTATGGCATGAGCATGGCCAGCTCGGCGGCGGTTGCGCCGCTTTCTGAGCGCAGGCCTTTGGCGATTATGGGCGACGGTGGGTTTTGGCATAACGGCTTGTTGTCGGGTGTGGCCAGCGGCCTCATGAACCGCGGTGATGGTGTGTTGCTCATCATGAAGAACGGCTACACCTCGGCCACCGGTACGCAGGAGGTGATTTCCTCGCCCAATGAGTCGGTGAAGCAAAGCGCCGGAGCGGGTAGCGCGACGCATACTGAGACCACCATCGAAGATACGCTGAAGGGCATGGGCGTGAAATGGCTGAAGACGGTCCATACCTACCGCGTGGCGCAGATGAAGAGCGCGTTGTTGGAAGCTTTCAGTACACCGCAGGCCGGGCTTAAGGTGATTGTGGCTGAGGGCGAATGCCAGCTCGAGCGTCAACGTCGCATTCGACCGCAAGTGGCGGCTAGTTTGGCCCAGGGTGATCGCGTGGTGCGCACGCGCTTTGGTGTGGATGAGAACGTGTGCAATGGTGATCACGCCTGCGTGCGTTTGTCGGCATGCCCCTCTCTGACGGTGCGAGATTCCAAAGACCTTCTTCGTGTCGACCCCGTTGCGTATGTGACGCCGGACTGTGTGGGATGTGGTCTGTGTGGTGAGAACGCACATGCGGCCACGCTTTGCCCGAGCTTCTTTAAGGTGGACGTGATTCAAAATCCGAGCCTTTGGGATCGACTGAAGGATCGGTTGCGGCGCGCGGTCCTGAAATGGTTTGGCGGCTCGGGTCCGGCGCTGGAGATCGCTGCGTGAACACTGGGGTGGGAACGCTCAAGAAGATTCTGATCCTGGCGCTTGGCGGTGAGGGCGGTGGTACCTTAACGGAATGGGTTGTAGAGGCTGGGTTGGCCAGTGCTTGGCCGATTCAGGCGACTAGTATTCCTGGTGTGGCTCAGCGCACCGGGGCGACCAGTTACTACATTGAATGTTTGCCCCAAGTCTTACCCGCCGGAGCCAAGGCACCGCCGATGTGCTTGGCGCCGCTCGCCGGAGACTTGGACCTCCTTATCTCCAGCGAATTGCTGGAGACTGCTCGGGCCCTTGAGCGTGGCCTGTCTGACCGTCGGCGCACCACGGTCGTCAGCTCAACCGCGCGAGCGCTCACCATTGATGAACGTACGTCGATGAGTGAAGGGCGCCTGGACAGGGCTAGTTTAGAGGCGACATTGAAAGCTTGTAGCGCCCAGCTCAGCCTTTTTGACATGACGGCACTGGCCAAGCAGGAAGGCACGATTGTGTCGGCAGTGATGTTTGGTGCCCTAGTGGGTGCGGGGGTCCTGCCTTTTGAGCGGAAGATTTGCGAGTCGGTGATTGCCGGCGACGGTGCAACCAACACGCGTACCCAAGCCAGTTTGCGAGGCTTCGCCGCGGGGTATGCGGCAGTGAGTGAGCCTTTGAACCAGACCAAGGTGGTGAGAGACCTGGGTCAGAAAGCCGCACTTGAAAGTGTCGAGCAGGTGATCGCGCTTGGCATGGCTCGCATGCGAGACTTTCAGGATGACGCTTATGCGCAGCGTTACCGTTCGATCGTCCAAGGCATTGCGAGCGGCGATGCACACCCCTATGTCGTGAGCATAGAAGCTGCTCGACACCTAGCCTTATGGATGGCTTATGAAGATGTGATTCGAGTGGCCGATCTGAAAAGCCGACGCTCGCGCTTTGAACAAATTCGAACGGATTACATGGCCAAGCCGAAGGAGCCGGTGATCGTTCGAGATTTTTTGAAGCCTGGTGTTGATGAGATCGCAGCGATCCTTCCTGGCTCCTTTGCGCAGACCCTACTTGCTTGGGCCAAACGCCGTAATCGGCAAAGCTTCGGTGCGGGCGTGCAATTGAGTACGAGTAGTGTGAGCGGTTTGTTGGCGATGCGACTTTTGGCGAATTTGCGATTCTTACGTCGCCGCTCCTCACGTTTTCTCACTGAGCAGACCTTGATTGCACGCTGGGAGTCCGCGCTACTTCAAGCTCTCAAGTTTGAGGGCACCTTGAGGAGTGGTTCGACTCGTAGCCTTTCAACCGCAATCGCAGCGATGCCCCGATTGATCAAGGGTTATAGCGATACCTTCGCACGTGGCCACGGAAACTTCGTACGCATTCTTGATCATGTTCTGGAGCCTGGTTTGGCCGAGCTCGGAATGGCCGAGGCAGGGTTGCATGCCGAGAGCGTCGCCGGGCCTTTGCAAGCCAAGGCTCAACAGTTGGCTGACAAACTCGCTGACCGACTCGCTGACCGACTCGCCGTGGCTCAAAAGGTCGCACTCGCCAACCCTGACGGAAGTGAGTTGTATCGAGCCCTGGGTTTAGAAAGCCCACCAGTGAAAGAGCAGGTCATTAAGTTTGCGCGACCGATCAGCCGTACGCGTTGAGAGTTGAAACCATTTTTACACAATGCGGCGCTCGCAAAAGTAGCCTGCAAGTCCGCCCATGAAATTCAGGAGACCCCATGAAAACCAGAAGCCCAGCCAACATCGCTCGCCGAGGAGCCCTTAAACAAGGTGCTGTCCTGGGCGCCGCCGCCGTTGCGTCCCTGGCCCCCCCAAGTGCTTCGGCACAAAGCTACCCAACCCGGCCCATCAAAATCGTGGTTGCCTACCCTCCTGGCGGAGTAGCCGACGTTTGGGCTCGCTCGATTGCGCCGAGTTTGCAAGAGTCGCTTGGGCAGCCGGTGATTGTTGAGAACCGCTCGGGAGCCAACGGTAATGTCGCGGCCGATTCGGTGTCGAAATCTCCTGGCGATGGCTACACCTTCGTGCTCAGTACTACCGGTATTGAGACCGTCAATCACCTCATCCTGCCTAAAACCTCATTTGATGCCAACAAAGATTTAAAGCCGGTGGCCGTGCTCGGAGACATCAAGTTATTCTTGGTTACGAAGGCCGCCTTGCCGCCCTCGAACGTGAAGGACTTCATTAGTTATGCCAAGACCAATGTGGGCAGGCTGACCTATGGCTCGGCCGGGTCGGGCAGTACGCCCCATCTTGCGGCGGAGTTGTTCAAGCAAAGCGCCGGTGTGTTTGCAACCCACATTCCTTACCGAGGCGCTGCACCGGCCTTGCAAGACCTACTCGCGAGCCAGATCGACTTCTTCTTTGATCCTGGTATTTCCTTCCCTCATGTGCGCACCGGTCGACTCAAAATGTTGGCCGTTGCCAGTGGCTCGCGTTCGGTACTTTTTCCGGATGTTCCGACTTTGACCGAACTGGGGATCAAGGATGTTGAAGCCGATACGATTTTTGGATTATGGGCTCCATCTTCAACGCCCGATGACATCGTCAATCGCATGCATCGCGAGGTCAACAAGGCTTTGAGTTTGCCGGCGACCAAACAGCGTTTTAATGCTGTGGGTGGAGATGCCACCCCCCTAAGCATTGCCGATTTCAAAGCCAAAATTCGCGCTGAGGGTTTGCGCTTCGGGGCGATTATTCAGAGTCGTAAGATTCAAGCAGATTGATCGCTCCGGAAACGGCCTCTACCGTTCACGCTGAAGCTTGCCCCCACTCGTAAGGTATTTAAGGATTTAGGGCTTGGACCGAGACATAGTTCGGCCACAATCACTCAAAAGGACAAGAAATGATTTCGGCTAAGGGTAAATTTTTTGCGGTCACCGTGCTCGGTTTGGCCGTGCTTGGCTGTGGCGGAGGTGGCGGCAATAGCCCGGCCGCGCCGGTTGTAGCGGTTACGACGGTTTTGTCACTCTCCCAGCAAGATGCCGCGGCATTGGTGAAGTCTGCTGTGGATACGGGTACTAGTTCTGCCCAAATGTCTTCTACCACTTCCTCGTTTACCTCGGCTTCCTCAGAGGTCACCGAGAAGTCGGTCACCGAGAAGGCCGTTCAAAGTATCGATTGCGCAAGCACTTTACAATTGCGAGATACCTGTGTCGGGCAGTTGTCTGTAGATACCAGTCTCGTGGCAGGCGCACGAGGTGGGATTCCCGCCGGAAGCTATTTGAGTATGAGCTTCACGGGATTTCGTACGCCGTCGACACCGCTTGACCAAGCGCTGAGCGGTACGATTTCGATGACCTTTGAGGACGCCTTTCCGTCAAGTAATCTATTCAATGGGATGGCAAAAATCAAGGTGGATACCACGTCGCCTCAGCCTGAGGTCCATACCAACTTAGCGTTGACCTTTCGGCAATTGACGGTCTCGGGGTCCGGTAGTGACCTTACTTTGACGGGCGGAGCCTTGGTCGTAGAAGTGGGTCAGCCAGCGGTCGACGTCAGCTTCGCAGGTTGGCGTACTCTAGGTTCAAGGCCTCAGCCGGGGTCCAAGGCCACGATTTCCTCTGCGGGCGATAGCGTGAGCATTCAAGTGATTAGTCTCACGGGTTTGCAAACAAGCTTTGATGTCACGGTGACCAGTGCTGGTGTTGTTAAGCCCAGCAAGCGGGTGACTCAAGACATTGTAAATGGCGTTGCCAATTACAAGACGCTCTAAGCTTTAAGCTTTAAG
Source organism: Betaproteobacteria bacterium (assembly GCA_031421635.1). Lineage (GTDB taxonomy): Bacteria > Pseudomonadota > Gammaproteobacteria > Burkholderiales > Burkholderiaceae_E > JAPOKJ01. The sequence goes on from JANOPA010000152.1 coordinate 89,383, forward strand.
CTTGAGGGCGAGGCCTTTCTCGCTAGAGCGACGAAGCGCCTAGCCCTCTCAATTAATACAGCGACTACGAGCCGGACGAGACTACTAAAGCCTTGCGGCTGGGCGCGCTTTTGACGACCCCGGTGGCTTTCTCGCTACGCGCGTTGGCTTGTTGGGGTGCACTGCCGCTTTCCGGTCGACTACCAGGGTAGGTTAACCAGAGCGCCAAAGTGATCGGTGCAAGCCCGATGGTCGCGGCAGCCAAAAGGTGACGACGGCTAGGTGTCTTTGATTGTGTCAAGCGGGTCTCCGAACGCCAAGGTCGTGCCGAGGCTTTTTGATATTTTTTAACTATACACTGGTTTTCTGTGTCGGGCCAACGCACTGAATACGGATGAATAGACATCAGTAAATGGGAAAGACCAGTGGGTCCTTGCTTTCGGCTTATCATTAGACATGGACTTTCAAAAAATAAAACCGGAGTCGACCGGTGATGCGCTCTATAAAATCGTCGCTAAGGCACTTCTCTCAGCCATCCAGATGGGCAAGCTCAAGCATGGTGATAGCCTGGCGAGCGAAACTGACTTAGCCAAGGCCTTCGGTGTGTCGGTTGGCACCCTTCGAAAAGCCGTCGATGAACTTGTGGCGCAACAAATACTGGTGCGCCATCAGGGCCGAGGGACCTACGTTGCAACCCATAATCGAGACCGGTTTATGGATCAGTTTTTCCAGGTCGAGGCCCAGAGTGGGCTGAAAGAATTCCCACAGGTCGAGACGATTGACTTCGAGGAGGGTCAAGCCAGTGCCTTAGAGGCTTCGCTGCTAAACCTTTCCCTCGGAGATCCTGTTTTTCGGATCCGAAATCATTTAAGTCTTCAAGACCGAAAAGTAGAAAGTGATCAAGTCTGCTTACCCGCAACGCTTTTTCCGGGGTTAACCGATAGACGAGTAAGAGATCGCTCCTCAACCCTTTACCATCTCTATCAGACGCAGTTCGGAATAACGGTGGTGAGAGCTGAAGAACGATTGCGCGCAATTTTGTGCACGGTGGATATGGCGCGGGCATTGTCTCGGCCTGTGGGTACGCCGATGATCGAATTGCAGCGCGTTGCGCGCGGCATCAATGGTCAAGCAGTGGAGTATCGGGTATCGGTGATCGACACGACTCAGCATGCTTATGTGAGTCAACTGGTGCCGAGTTAGGCGACGTTGTGAAGATTAATTTTAACCACAGCCGGGGGGCCGGCACAGCCGACCCCCCAAATGGGCGTCTCCTCGGGGCCCTCTTTGCGAGCCCATCTCCTCTTTTTCCTACGACATGTTTCCTGAGAAACATGTAACTCATCTATATGACCGGGCGGAGTGTAGCACTGACGGTGCAAAACGGAAGTTTTGAGTTAGTACCTGAGTAATTCAGTAGGTTATTAGGCTTTGCGATCATCCGAGTTTCCCCGCGCTACAAGCTTGAACACGCCCGACGATGCGATGGCCTCTCATTAAATTGCGGATAATGCGTCATGACCACCGCCGCCAAATCACGTCTTAAAAATCATCCCAGCAGCCCGGCCCCGTGTCGTTATTGGGCTCACTTGTCCACGCAGGAGTTCTTCGCGCTAGACGCTGCACGAACGATCGCTGTATTGCCCGTCGCGGCGACGGAGCAGCACGGCCCCCATTTACCGCTTTCTGTGGATACGGTGATTGTGGACAGTGTGATTCAAGCAGCTATGCCCCAGGTTGCCAAAGGACTGTCAGTTTTGATCCTGCCCACCCAGGTCATTGGTAAAAGTAACGAACACTCAGCCTTTCCTGGAACTCTGAGTTTCTCCTCGGAAACGATCCTAAGAGTTTGGACCGAGATAGGTGATGCAGTTGCTGCGGCAGGCATTCAAAAATTGGTGCTTTTCAATTCTCATGGCGGGCAGGTCTCGGTGATGGATCTGGTCGCGCGGGATTTGCGCGAAAAGCACGGCATGATTGTTGTGTCGACCAACTGGTACACCTTACCGCTTGATATGAGTGACTTTAACGCCCACGAAATGCGCTTTGGCATACACGGTGGTGAGGTAGAAACGTCGATGTTGCTGGCGGCGGCCCCAGAACTCGTTAATATGAAAAGGGCTGAGAATTTCAGGAGTAGTAGCGAGGTGCGCAGCAAAAAGTTTGCCATTCTTGGGAATGGCCGCTCCGCCAAGTTTGCTTGGCAAACTCAAGATTTGAACCTTTCGGGCGCGGTCGGTAATGCCAAGGCGGCGACTGCAAAAAAAGGCGTCAAACTCATTGAAGAGGCAGGCCAAAAGTTGGCGCAACTGTTGGCTGAGATCCACCAACTACCCTTGAGCCTAGTGAAGCGTAAGGTGCGAAGCACTCGACGTCGCGCAGAACCTTTATGAATTGGTGTGCGGACTTTGGTGCGAGTTGGTCGGCGAATCTGGCTCACCTATAAGCTTTGTTCGAAACTAAACTTTGTTCGAATGGGCTGTAACTAATTCGCGTCGGGCCTGTATAAGGGCTATGAATCAACCTCATCAGCCCAAGACTTACCTTGGACCTTAAGCCGATCTTCGCTGCCCTAAGAGCGGGTGATCGAAGTGCCTACGCAGCGCTGATTCGCCTTTATCAAGGACCTCTCTTTGGCTTTTTGGGTCGCATGGGCTTTTCTCAGGCACTGGCTGAAGAGATCGCTCAAGAAGCCTTTTTGAGAGCCTGGCAAAACTTTCACCAATTTGATCCAAGCCGCGCTCAGTTTGTCACCTGGTTGTTTGCCATCGCACGCAACCTCGCTTTGACCGAGCTCAGCAGCCCTGCGCGGCGTTATGAACGGAGCGCAGAAGAGGGTGCCCCGGAACAGGCCTCACAGGAGTTGCAGCCTAACCAAAGACTGGAGGCCTTGCAACAAGGTGTGCTCTTGCAGCGCGCCCTGCGCCAGCTCAGCATGAGCGAGCGCAGCACGCTTGGTCTAGCTTATGTGCAGGAGCTTGATATGGCCACGATTGCGAGGCTTGAACACTGCAGCCCTGGCGCCGTTAAAACCCGTTTGCACCGCGCCAAATTGCGACTGCGCGAGCTGTTAGTCAACGATGTCGGAGGACATTTATGAATGAATCTCAAAAGCTCATCTCAGAGGTTGAACTAGATCAACTCATGACCCAGGTGGGGTTGAAGCCAGCGCTGGATTTCGAGCACAAGGTCATACGCCTTATGGAAAACAGTGCTGCTGATTCTGCGCACCGAGAAGTACCGCAATCCCTTGCCGCACACTTTTTCAAGCCCTTGCGATGGTTGGCCTTACTGAGCGGCGGGGCTTTCGCACTAAGTGAGCTCTTGGCTTTCATGTTCGGCTTATGGACCGTGAGCACGGCGCTCTAGGTGAGCAACACATAAGCAATGCAAACAGTGATAAGACCTCGCGCAAGTAAATGTCTTGAATCAATTTTTAAGGAATGAAGCGATGACCCCTACTCCACTTGGACGCAAGCCCTGGCTTGCGCTTCTTATGTCCTTCGTCTTGCCTGGTTACGGACAACTCTACAACGGGGCACTGAATAAGGCGATCTGGCTTTTTCTTGGCTTCGCATTCCTGACCATTCCCTTGGGCGCGCTGATTGCGATCTACCTACCGAACCGTTGGCTCGTACTGGCGCTCGCGTTGTGTACGCTGGCGAGCTTTGCACTTTGGGTCTACGGGATGTTCGATGCGTGGGTGGGTGCGAAACGTTCTGCGAGCTATTCGCCTCAGGCATGGCAGGTCAGTGGCATGTACTTAGCGGTCTCCGTGTTGTGTAGCGCGTTGGTGTTGCCTCTGCTCTACACCTACGTGCGCGGTCACTGGGTCGAGCCTTACCGGATTCCTTCCAGCAGTATGGCTCCCGGTATCTTGATGGGCGATTTTTTGATTGCGGATAAACGCTACAACTGCCCGGGTTGCAAGCATGCCGTGAAGCGCGGCGACATCGCAATCTTTGTGTATCCCAATGATCGCACTTTGAACTACATTAAACGCATTGTGGGTTTGCCCGGCGATAAGGTTCAAATCAAGGGCCGGGCGTTGTTCGTAAACGGACAACCTCTGACGCGCTCGGAACGAATTGTGACGAACATTTATGGTCTTGGAGTCGACGGTGGGCCGGGTTCAGGTATCGAGGTTACCGAAGGGATCGATGGACGCGAGTGGCAGGTGTTTTGGGCGAATAGCGATAAGAGTGCCCAGGACAGTGAGTTGACTGTGCCGCCTGGACATGTCTTGGTGTTGGGTGATCAGAGAGCGCTTTCGAAGGACTCGCGCGTTTTTGGTACGGTGCCTTTGCAAGATGTTGTGGGGCGCGCGCGCCAGCTTTGGTTCTCCTACGGTTTGGGCGGCGTACGTTGGGAGCGGTTGGGGCAGGCGCTGCAATAAGGCAGGTGCTGCAACAGGGTACGATAATGGACCGCAAGTGTTATTCAATCATCTTGATTAAGCTTCAATCCTCATGAAGACACTTACTCGCGGACCTATAGCAAGCGCATTGAAGCAGTGCTCGATTTTATTCAAGAGAACTTGCATCAAGAGGAGACATCCGAGACTGACCATCGCGGGCTCGAGGTGTGCAACCCTTTTGTTTAAGGGGTCCTACTCGGATCTGGATCGTCCCTACCGTTGGCTCTATGACACATGGTTGCCAGCCAGCGGAGAAGAATTCGGTCAAAATCCGCCCTACGAAGAGTATCTTAATGATACTTGCAGCACGCCACCGGCAGACCGACTCACCCGTATTTGCATCCCGCTCAATGACTAAAACGAAAAAGACCGCGCCTGCCTTTCAAAGCGCCCAGGTCGCTAGAGTATTTGAGGCATGTCCCGTGCCAATGCGTGTGACATTGCTGAGCTTGCGCGACTTGATCTTCGAGGTTGCGGCTGAGCATCCTGCCGTGGGCAAGCTGGAAGAAACGTTGAAGTGGGGTGAGCCCGCTTACCTCACCAGCGCCTCGAAATCGGGCAGCACGATCCGCATTGCCTGGAAGGCCAAGCAGCCAGCCCAGGTGTCGATGTTTTTTAACTGTCAAACGAACTTAGTGGAGACTTTTAGAACTCTGTTCCCGTCTGGCATTCAGTTTGTGGGCAACCGAGAGATTGTTGTGACCGCGCAGCAAGTGCTTCCTCGGGCCGAGTTAGCGCTGTGCATTGAGGCCGCTTTGACCTATCACTTGCAAAAACATGCCTAAGCATTCGTCGCCAAGGAGAGTTCGGTAGGGTCTTTTGCGTTCATGGCTGACGGTAAGGGATGATCGAAATTCTGGCGCGCGCCGCGACGATCCGTACGAAGCCTGAATTGACGGATCCGTAGTGGGTCGACTTGTCTAATCGCTAGCTAACAAATGACGCAACATGCGCCCTGGGTTGGCCAGAAAATCGCGCGTAACTTTTACATGCTCGGTATCATCATAAGCCACGGCCTTGATGCCTTCGTCGTTGCATTGATAAATGCGGGCATCTGGATAGGCCATGAGAATCGGTGAGTGAGTGGCGATGATGAACTGCGACTGTGCCTCCACCAAATCATGAATTCTAGAGAGTACGGCAAGCTGTCGTTGCGGCGAGAGTGCGGCCTCCGGTTCATCGAGAATGTAAAGACCTTGACCACCAAAGCGGTGATTCATGAGCGCCAAGAATGACTCGCCGTGGGACTGCTCGTGAAGGGAGCGCCCACCGTAGGCGTTGATCACCGGGGGAGCAGCGGCAGGTTCTGCGTCCATTCTCTCGATTTCTGTGGCGACGTTAAAGAAGCTTTCGGCGCGCAGAAAGAATCCGTCCCGGGGGCGTTTACTGCCTTGCGCCAGTCGTAAATACTGGTGTAAGTCGGAATGCGAGGTACGGGTGCCAAAGTTGAAGTTTTTGGTGCCGCCTTCAGCGTTAAAGCCTAAGGCGACGGCAATGGCTTCGAGCAAGGTTGATTTTCCCGAGCCATTTTCTCCGACGAAGAAGGTGACCTTTGGGTGCAGTTCCAGGGCTTCGAAGTCTTTGAGGGCGGGAAGGTTAAAAGGATAGGCCGCAAAGTTTTCAACTTTGGCTCGGTTAAGTGCAATTCTTGTCAGGAAATGGGTGGCGATCTTCAAGTCCCCAATTCTAAGGTAAGCCACATACACCTGCGCTGTGGTGGCGATTGGCTATTGATGGTTAATGATCCTGCCGTCCTAGGGTCGGTGGACACGATTCACTGGCCCCGACTACTGGCGCCGCTGTTTAGGGCCGACTGTTTAGTGGCGACCCCGGCCGCGCGGTTGAATTAGCGCTTGATAGCGGCGCAATTCTGGGGCATCAAGTTTGCCATCCTGGTTCTGGTCGGCTTCGCGGAAGGCTGCACTGCGCGTTTGGTTTTCAAGATCGAGTTCGTGTTTGCTGACGAAACCGTCTCGGTCCTGATCGAGGCGATGCTTGCGCGGGCGTTTGATTTTGCCGTAATACGGTCCCCTGGGCAGCGCGGCTAGAGGCGTGAGGAAGGGGGCGGGATCGCTTCTCGAATGATCCACGGGGGGCTGAGCCCGTTTGGGCCTGAGCGTTCTATTGCGCGACTGGCCAGTGATGATCTCGGTGGGCGTCTCTGTGAGTCGCTCTGGAAGGGCGCCTTGCGCGTGGGCGAAGCCTTGAGCCGCCCACGCCCCTAAGGCCGTGATCACCGCTAATAGCGTCCGTAATATGGGAGGGCAAAAGATTGCCTGTTTCGAAAATCTTCGCGATTTCGAAATGAACCCGGGTTGCTTGATCAGAGAATAAGACATGGCCTCAGTGTGCTCGAATCGGTTGGATGTGAACATTGCACCGAAGGCTGAGCCAAATGGCTTAGACAAGCACTGATGGAGCGCCGGTCTTAGCACGCCAATAAGCGCTGATCGTTAAGCGCTGATCATTAAGCGCTGACCGGTACTCAATCTTTGCTTGCTTGGGCATTGCCTCGCCCGCCAGCACTCGCCTCCTTAAAGTGATAGCCTTGCCGTTAGGAATTTTTAAAAGGTAAGTGCAAGAATGGGTATGTCGAACAATCTCAAGGCGATTGATTTAACGGGCCGGGTGGCTATTGTGACTGGGGCTGGAGGTGGCCTGGGTCGCGAGCATGCCTTGCTACTGGCTCGGCGTGGTGCAAAGGTGGTCGTTAACGATCTCGGCGGAGCCGTAGATGGATCTGTCGCGGGAGATGCGAACCATAAATCTGCCGCTCAGGGCGTGGTCGACGAAATTGTCGCGGCGGGTGGCGAAGCAATCTTGAGTGGTGCTTCGGTCACGGACTTTGTCGCTGTGCAGGCGATGGTCGACCAGGCCATGAAGAAGTGGGGTCGCATCGATATTCTCGTTAATAACGCGGGCATCTTGCGCGACAAGAGTTTTGCGAACATGGACCTCTTAGACTTTAAGCTCGTCATGGATGTGCATCTCATGGGTGCCGTCCACTGCACAAAGGCAGTATGGGACATTATGCGCAACCAAAGTTATGGCCGGATTATTATGACTACGTCATCAAGCGGTCTATACGGGAATTTTGGACAGGCAAATTACGGAGCAGCCAAGATGGCCTTGGTGGGGCTTATGCAGACTCTGTCCCTCGAGGGCGAAAAGCGCAATATTCGAGTCAATTGCTTGGCGCCGACTGCGGCGACGCGCATGACGGCGGGGCTTTTGCCCGAGCCCCTATTAGCGCAATTAGGCCCCCATACAGTGTCCCCTGCGGTACTCTTTCTTGCCAGTGAGGATGCGCCGACACGCTGCATTTTGGCGGCCGGTGCAGGCAGCTTTGAGGTGGCCAACATTACCTTAACTCAGGGCATCTTCGTAGGGCCTGGACCGGAGGCCGCAGAGCGAGTGGCAGCCAACTTTGAGGCCTTGACGGATCGCGCAGACTTGATGGTGCCTGGTAGCGGCGCGAAGCAAGGCGAAATCGAGATGGGTAAGGCGGGTAGGGCGGCTGCCGGGCTTTAAGAAAAAAACTAGTGGCCTGGCGCTAGACCGTCTCGATGACGCTCGGCCAGCTTGGGTCGTGCGCGATGGGCAATATTTGTCGGCGCGCTGGACGGGCGATGCACATACATTTGCTAAGCAGTTTGTAAGCATTTTGGACGGTCGATGAGGAGAGGCGCCCGTTTGGTGGTGGAGTGAACGGGACTTTCGCATTGGATGAATCGAGCAGAAATTCGTATTTTTCGTATTTTTTGTTTTATAATGAACCGGGCAGTTCCAAATATGGAGGTTCAAATGGCGACTTCTACCTTGTCTTCGAAAACATCGACTTCCCTTGGCGACCCTTTAGACTCTCTCGCTAGTGCCATTGGATCATCTCTCGCGAATAGGAGTGGGGGGAGGGAAAGTAGCAAATTGCGCAAACCGTCTAGCCGGGTAGGAGCACAATTCAATACTGCTCAAATCAAAACTGCGCTTAGCGAGGTATTGACTGAGGCAAGCCCTCGGGGCCGAAGTACCCGCATGCTACTTATTCGACATTTAGTTGACATTGAGGCCAAGTCCGTAGGATTGGAAGCCTATGTAGCGGCAAAGTCTTCTTCCGATCTCATCAGTACCGCCGAAGCGGCCGAAATACTTGGTTTTAGCCGCCCCTACGTGGCAATGTTAATTGATCAGCAAAAGCTCAAGGGCGCCACGATATCCGCTGGCGGCCATCGCCGTGTACCTCGTTCGTCCGTTTTGGAATGGGCAGAGTTCAATCAAGAAAATCAAAAGCCTAATGAGGTATTAACCAGCTTGCGGGCGGAGGGTAAACGAGCGGGTGTTTATAAGAGCAGTGAGGCTGCGGTGGTTCGGCGCATCAAGGCACTTGTTCGAGACTGACCTTCGACGTGCTTCGTCCGCTCTCGCCCGGCGGGCATACCTTTGTGGTTTTGGATGCCTGCGTGCTGCTTCCCTCGCGTTTGTCGGATGTCTTGTTTGACCTGATGCTCGAAGGCCTTTACTTCGCGCATTGGACGGGATCGGTCGAGAAAGAGTTCTTGCGCAATTGGGCAACGACAAACTCATGCAGTTTCTGTGGACCGCGGTTACAAGCGCAAAACTTAGCGCGTGGGTCTCAAATCGGCTGTCAACGATGCATGTCGATTTGGTGAGTGAAGGCCTGGACGCTTCGAAATACCCGCCATAGGTTAAGGATGCTTATCAAGAGCTTCCCTAGAAACATGATGCCCGAAATAATTTCATCCTCTTGCGAAGTGTTCGACTCTCGACTCATCGTCTGCGAGGTTTTACGGGATTGGAATAAAGATCATGCGGTCGACAAGATCATAGAAAAGGTCAAAATAAGAACTTGACTCACAGGGCCTTTCCAGGATGATGTACAACATCATGAATTCCATTCAATTGCTGTGAAGCTCCTCATGTATTTCGAGACGTCGTCCGTCACCTATCTCTCGACGAGAGATCGTTGTGGTTTTTTAGTCGGCGCCCGCCAAGGCTTAACGATGAATCGGCGGGAGTGGCGATCCAATGCATTTAAACCGTCAAAATCTGGGTGGTGCTGCGCCACTCCTGAAGTACTATTTTCGGATATGCCGTGAGTTCGGCAACCCTTAGTAAATATCGACTGTGTCCTTAAACGCAACGCCCCCGCCTGCTCGCGCCAGCACCTCTATTTGGCATACGCTTCGCGTTCCCGCCTTCCGCGGCCTGTTCACCGGCGGCGCCTTGTACTTTGTGGGCAATGCCATGCAAATCATGGCGGCGGCATGGACGATGTTGCAGCTCACGGGGTCGTCGTTTTTGGCGGCCTTGGTGCAAACGGCGGTGTTTTTGCCCATGTTCCTCTTCTCGCTGCCCGCAGGCGTACTGGCCGACATTACGGACAGGCGTCGTTTGATTACCCGAGCGTTGATCATCCAAGCGGTCAGCGGAAGTTTATTGGTGGGCTTGTTGTTTGCAGGCAAGGCGGGGCCTGCGAGTATTTTGTTCTTAGTGTTTGTGGTCGGTTGCTGCACGGCATTTTTGTCGCCTGCATGGAATTCTTCCATCACTGACACTTTATCGCGTGACGACCTCACCCCAGCGCTCACAACCATTGCGATTGCCTATAACGCTGCACGTGCTGTGGGCCCCGCACTAGCGGGTTTTGTATTTGCGCATGCTAATGGTGCTTGGAATTTTGTTGTGGCGGTAGTGACTGCGTTGGCTATGTTGCATGCAGTAAGTCGCTGGCCGCCTGCACCCCATCCCCCAACGCGCTTGCCCGCTGAGCGTTTGTGGGGCGGGATGGTGTCAGCCCTTCGCTTCGCGCGGCATTCGGCGCCGGTATTGGCTCAATTGGTTCGCACAATGGCGTATAGCGCTGCAGGATCGGCACTCTGGGCCTTGTTACCGGTGGTGGGTCAAAGCCATCTTGGCCTGGGTGCAACGGGTTACGGTCTGCTGATGGGTTGTATGGGTACCGGTGCAGTGTTGGCGGGATTGGTGATTCAGCGTCTACGACGACGCCTGGGGCTGGAACTTTTGGTCACGCTTGGCTGTGTGGTGTTCGGGGCGGCCATGCTGATTGCCGCTTTTTCGAGAACGGCTCCAGTGGTGTACGGGGCCTTGCTGTTCGGGGGCGGGGCATGGATGGCGGTGATGTCCACTTTTAATGTCGCCACGCAAAGTAGTGTGCCACCTTGGGTACGCGCCCGCGCTTTGGCGATGCACACCATTAGCGCCCTGGGGTCGTTTGCTTTGGGCTCTGCCATTTGGGGCGCAGTATCCGATCTCGGCGGACTGGCTTTGGCTCTGAGTATGGCGAGTGTGTTGATGCTGGCTGGCACCCTGCTTCGTAAGCCCTTTCCACTGCGTATCGGCGAGCATTCGGACGTGACCCAGGCTGCGCCCTGGGACGATCTCTCCATCGCCGATGAACCCGAGCCGCAGGACGGGCCGGTGGCAGTCGAAATGGCTTACCGCATTCGCGAGGCGGATGCCCAGGCCTTTTTGGAGACCATCGAACAGATGCGTGCGCCCCGGCGGCGGGACGGCGCGACGATTTGGCGGGTGTACCGAGATTTGTCCGATCCGGCGCGTTATGTGGAGCGTTTTATCGTCACTTCTTGGGCCGACTATTTGCATCAGCGTGCGCGGGCGACCTTGGCCGACCACGAGCTCGAGAGCCAAGTGCGGCAATTTCTTTTGCCGGGCGAGACGGTGAGCGCACATCATTATTTGGCTGAGCGCTAGTTCGTGTTCGTCGCCCACGCGCTGTCACCTGGTTGGGGTCAATCAAGCAAACTTGGCATCGTTTGAGTACTATGTAGATCTCGCGTTTCCTGTTGAATTCAATCCCTTTTGAAGGCCTTCGAATGATCACTGTCCACCACTTAAACGATTCTCGCTCGCAACGCATTCTTTGGTTGCTTGAGGAGCTAGGCACGCCCTACGAGGTGATGAAGTATCAGCGAGATGCTCAAACGCGCCTGGCCCCTCCTCAGCTCTTGACGATTCATCCACTCGGCAAGTCACCAGTCATTACCGATGGTGATCGTGTGGTGATTGAGTCCGGTGCGATTGTGGATTACATCATTCGTCGTTATGGTGCGCATTTGCAACCCGCGCGCTCGTCTGATGATTACGAGGTGTATTCGCAGTGGTTGCACTACTCCGAAGGTTCGGCGATGTTACCGCTACTTTTAAAGCTTTACGTGTCGCGCCTGGGCGATGCGGGTGCGCCTTTGTCGCCTCGTATCGAAAGCGAGTTGGCTAATCATTTGGGCTATGTGAATCAGTCCCTGGCGGGCAAGGAGTGGCTAGTGGGCAATCAGCTCACGGGAGCAGATATTCAGATGAGCTTTGTGGGTGAAGCGGCCAGTGCGCGCACTGATCGCAGCTTGTATCCGCACATGGACGCTTGGGTGAAGCGTTTTCAGGCCCGGCCTGCTTATCGGCGAGCTTTAGAACGAGGCGGCCCGTACGCCTTTGCAAAGTAAAAATAGCAAGCAAAAACCCCCTTGAGCAATCATCGGGCTCAAGGGGGTTTTTGTGACCGGGTGCGAAAGCTACTACTGAGGTCTTACGACTGTAACCTCTACTCGGCGCGCCTCTGCGGGCTTACCGGAGCCGGTCGTTTCGGTGGGCTTCGCCATGATTACGCGATCATTGACGATGCCCAGTTTTTCAAGTTCCCCGCGCACGGCTCGCGCACGATTGACCGCGAGCTCCTCGTTATGGTCCTTGTTTCCCGAAGGGTCGTGAAAACCTGAGATTGAGGCCTTGCTGTCGGTGTTGGCTTTCAGATAGGTCGCGACCGCTGCCAGGGTTTTATCGACATCGGCGGGCAGATTGGTTTTGTCCAATCCAAAATAAACCCTGGCGGCCGGTACTGACGCTTCGAGTTTCATCGTGAGTGCGGCTGTGGGTACTGGCGCGGGTGGGGTTAACGGAGCTGCTGCCACTGGCTCTGGCGCTTTCTCAACCGGCGCGGGAGCCGCTGGAGATACCGATGCTGCTATCGGGGCTGGAGTTGGCGCCGTAGGCGCCGCCGCCTCCTGCGCCGCTGGATTGCACTTGGAGCCTCCCGGCCCATAGCCCAACCACCACATCAACGCTAACAGCAAGGCCAAAAGAATAGCCACCCATTTGTGCAAGCCGTGACCGGATCCTGCATCGATTACATTTTGATTTGACGACATTTATTTTGCCTCCTGATTATTTTTTGACGCCAGCATTGAGCTCGTCTTGAGTCTTGCGCAGTTCGGCCCAGCGGTTTTCTGCTGCAAGGCCTGACTGCATAGCCCAAGTACTCGGGTTGGCGAGTTTGTAGTTGGGTCCGGCCGCATCGAGAATGGTTTGCATACGCGCTGTCGGAGTCTCGGCGAGTTCCCAGAACATATGAATGCCGGCATCGTGGAGGAGCCCGGCAATCTTGGGACCAATGCCCTCGATTACCTCCAAGTCGTCCATGCCGCGAACGGTAAAGCCCGCAGCTTTGGATGAGACTTTGTCAAGCACCACACTACGCGACCGAAAGCCCTCAAGCTCGGCTTCTAAGACTCTGATGCGCTTTTGTTGCTCGGGATTGTCGACCAACTTCTCGACCACTTTTTCGACGACACGGTCGACGGGTCGGTCCACGATTTTCTCAACAATTCGATCAACGGGTCGATCTACCATCCTGTCCACGATCTTCTCGACAATTCGATCCACAGGTCGGTCCACGATCCTCTCGACGATTCGATCCACAGGTCGGTCGACAATTTTTTCGACAATGCGATCAACCGGTCGATCTATTATTTTCTCAACAATCTTCGGTGGCGTGGACTCTAGGCGGGCAATCGTCTGACGGAAACCAGCAATCGTGGCGACTTCAGCCTCCAAATTTTTAATACGTCCGAGGTGTGCTGGATTATCGATAAGCTTTTCGACAATTCGGTCCACGGGGCGATCAACGATCTTTTCCACCACTTTCTCGACGATACGATCAACCGGTCGGTCGACAATTTTCTCGACGATTTTCTCGACTGGTCGATCCACGATCCTTTCAACGATTTTCTCGACAGGTCGGTCCACGATTCGTTCAACGACGCGATCTACTGGACGCTCTACGATTTTCTCAACGATTTTAGGAGGCGTGGACTCTAAACGAGTGATGGTCTGACGAAAGCCAGCAATCGTTGCCACTTCAGTTTCGAGCGTCTTGATACGACTCAGATGCGCGGGATTGTCGACGAGCTTCTCGACAATTCTATCCACCGGACGATCTACGATTTTTTCGACAATTTTCTCGACGATACGGTCCACCGGGCGGTCAACAATTTTTTCGACGATTTTCTCGACGGGACGATCGACAATTTTCTCGACGATCTTGGTGACTGGGCGATCAACAATTTTTTCGACAATGCGATCTACGGGCCGATCGACGATTTTCTCGACCACTTTCTCCACGATGCGATCAACAGGTCGGTCGACGATTTTTTCGACAATCTTTGCGGGTGTGGCTTCCAAGCGTGAAATGGTTGAGCGTAGGCCAGCGATGAGGGCCACTTCTAATTCGAGGGTTTTGACACGGGCAAGATGCGCAGGATTGTCGAACATCTTCTCGACGATGCGGTCCACAGGTCGATCAACGATCTTCTCGACGATGCGGTCGACAGGACGATCAATGATTTTCTCAACGATTTTTGGCGGTGTGGCCTCTAGGCGCGAAATAGTTGAACGGAGTCCTGCGATGAGGGCCACTTCGCCTTCAAGCGAAGAGATGCGACTCATATGTGCTGGATTGTCAACAAGCTTTTCGATGACTCGATCAACAGGCTTCTCGACGATTTTCTCGACGATCTTATCAACTGGGCGATCAACAATTTTCTCGACAATGCGATCAACCGGACGATCCACAATTCTTTCTACGACAACAGGCTTTCTACGGCCGAACATCCAACTTGCTAGCCAGCCCAAGAGACCGCCTAGCAGACACCACCACAAGATACATCCAAAGCTACCCATTTTTCCTCCTCAGATTAGTGATCGCGTAACTTTCACTAGAGTGGCCAGCAAAAGCTCGCGAGATGGTCTTCAGTATTGACTTGTTTTTGAAGACGCTGAGGGATCGTACACGTGGCTAAGAAGTTGCGCTAGCGGAATTCAGGAGGCAAGTGGAAAACATAATGTCGACTATTAAGAGCTTGGTAGAGGAGTGGTTTTGTTTTTCCAAATGGAAACATGCGGCATTCTCAAAGCGAGAGATGCCGCTCCAGATTAGAGAACATAACGAGAGAGATCTTCTCGTTCTGCAATTTCGCCGAGGCGCTCATCTACAAAAGCTTTGGTCACGCGTACGGTTTGGCCTGAATACTTTGTCGCCGCGAAAGAGACTTCCTCTAGAAGTTTTTCCATCACCGTTTGCAAGCGGCGGGCGCCGATATTCTCTGTACGTTCATTGACTGAAAATGCAATTTCTGCGAGTCGCTCAATGCCTTTGGGTTCGAACTCGACGGTCACTTTCTCGGTGGCCATAAGGGCCTGATACTGTTTGATAAGGCTCGCATCGGTGTCACCTAGGATGCGCACAAAGTCTTCCACGCGCAAAGAGTCTAATTCCACCCGGATGGGTAATCGACCCTGTAGCTCAGGGATGAGATCGCTCGGCTTACTCAAGTGAAACGCACCCGAAGCAATGAAGAGAATGTGATCGGTTTTGATGACGCCATATCGTGTGCTGACCGATGTACCTTCCACCAAGGGCAACAAGTCGCGTTGCACGCCTTGGCGAGAAACGTCGGCACCGCCCATTTCCGAGCGTGTTGCTATTTTGTCAATTTCGTCCAAAAAGACGATGCCGTTTTGCTCGGCATTTTGAACGGCCTTGGCTTTGACTTCTTCTTCATTGATTATTTTGCCAGCCTCTTCGTCGGTCAGTAACCTCAAGGCTTCCTTGATGGTCACTTTGCGCTGCGCTTTCTTGCCGGGCATGTTGGAGAAAAGCGATTGGAGTTGCTGAGTCATTTCCTCCATGCCGGCCGGGCCCATTACTTCAAGGTGCTTGGATGTTTCCGCCACATCAATCTCGATCTCTTTGTCGTCAAGATCGCCTTCACGTAATTTTTTTCGAAACTTTTGGCGTGTGCTTGAATCGGGCTCCGAGGCGGGGACCAAGACATTGAGCACGCGATCCTCGGCGGCGTCCATGGCACGCTGCCGTACCTTAGCGGTTTCTTGTTCGCGGGTTTGTTTGATAGAAATTTCGACCAGGTCGCGAATGATGGTGTCGACATCGCGGCCGACGTAGCCCACCTCAGTGAATTTGGTGGCTTCGACTTTGATGAAAGGTGCATTGGCTAGCTTGGCGAGTCGGCGCGCAATTTCGGTCTTGCCGACACCAGTCGGTCCAATCATCAAAATATTCTTAGGGGTGATCTCACTGCGTAGTGGCTCGTCGACCTGTTGGCGACGCCAGCGGTTTCGCAGTGCGATAGCCACAGCTCGCTTGGCGCGTTGTTGGCCAACAATATTTTTGTCCAGCTCGGAAACAATTTCCTCAGGGGTCATGCTGCTCATTCGAGTGTCTCAATCAAGTGCTGTTGGTTCGTGTAAATGCAAATGTCGCCCGCGATGCTGAGTGCTTTGCTAACAATCGCCTTCGGGTCAAGCTCGGTACAGTCGAGCAAGGCCTTGGCAGCCGACTGCGCATAAGGGCCACCACTACCAATGGCAATCAGGCCGTGCTCCGGCTCCAGCACGTCACCATTACCCGTAATGATTAAGGAGTGATTGATGTCGGCCACGGCCAACATCGCCTCTAGACGACGCAGAGCACGGTCAGAGCGCCAATCTTTGGCGAGCTCCACAGCCGCTCTAAGAAGATGGCCGGAATGCTTGTCGAGTTTGGACTCAAAGCGTTCGAATAAGGTGAAGGCATCGGCTGTGCCCCCGGCAAAACCCGCCAGGACCTTGTCCTGATGCAAGCGTCGGATTTTGCGAGCGCCCGCTTTGATGATGATATTACCCAGGGTGACTTGGCCGTCGCCGCCGAGGGCGACCTTCTTGCCACGCCGCACCGAAAGAATGGTCGTGCCGTGAAATTGTTCCATGAGCGGGAGTTTGGGGCGAGCCCCAGTTATTCAAGATTGGGGTTGCTAGCCTAGCAGGTCTAGCAAATGGGCTACCCTTTTCGGGTACGAATCTCGGCAACTTCGTGCAGGCCCATCACCATCATGAGGGTGTAGACGAGGTAATTTGGCTCCACAAACAGCACACCTTTGTTGGTGTTGCGCATATTGACCACTTCGTTGAGCAGTTCGCCTGCCGCGGTGAAATCCATACGCTTCAATTTGCGGCAATCAACCGTGAGTTCTCGGCGATTTTGAACAAACTCTTTGAGCGCCTGGCGTTCTTGGCTGATATTACCTACCAATTCACCACGCATGACGAAGGAATTGCCGCCTGCATCCTGGGCTGCGGAACCACAGATCAATGCTGAGTCCTCTGCATCACCGCGCACCCAAATCGGTATCGGCTCCCAAGAAGGAGGCGAGACCTCGTAGGTGACGCAAAAATCAATGCTCAAATCGTCAAAGGCCTGGTGCTGACCGAGCAGGCGAAGGGTCATCAGGCTGAGTTGCCAAATGCTGTCACGCTCGTCCCGCGTACCCGCCTCAATGTATTTGGAGGCGGCCTGACGTAGCTTGTCTGCATGCAGGACGATTAAGGGGCGCTCGGCGGCCACAAAAAATTTGAAGAAGGCGACCAAATGCTGGGCCGCATCATGGTCAAGGTCTTTAATTGTTCCAAAGTCAATTTTGACTTCACGTTTGTTGGTGGCTGCCTTTAGAAGCGTTTGTAGGGAGCTTTTGACCTTGTCGTCGAGATGAGCCGGTGCAATGAAACTGGCCGTATTGCTGGCCGCCTGAGTTGCTGGCTGATCGACGATGTCGTCTTTCCAGCCGGGAGGGGAGGCTTCGAACCTGGCCGCATAGTCCATTGCGAGGCTGTCAAAGGCCGCACGATTATGAGTCAACTGCAAAAAGTCAAAAAGCATGAGCCAAGCAAGCGAGGCATAGCCCGCAGGCAGGGTGTCTTGAATCGCTGCTTCAAGGGTGAGCTTGGCGGGTTCATATTGAGCATTTGAGAAGAGGATGGCGGCCTCTTCCAAAATGCCTGGTAGGGTTGAGCCCACGACGTCAATCGCGTTGGCGTTGGCTGAGTCTCCGAGCACAATCGAGGTACTGCGGGTCAGCGAGTCATGTGGCTCGGAAGCTGGCGCGTTCGAGGTCGTCTTTTGAACAGAAATGGGTCTTGCGTTGGTGGCTGGTATCGGGTTAGCCGGTAGTGGCTGGGGCATATTGGCCGTCAGAGATGTCGCACTGATCATTTCCGATTCGATCCGATCAATCTTTTCGGAGGTTCTTCGGGCGGCCTCTTTCATGGCTTCCAAGCTGGGTCGGTTGCTTGGCCGAGTGGCATTAGAGTCGGGTCCTCTTGGCTCAACCCTTTTTGAGTTGGGTTGGCTAACCAGCCCAGCTGAGGGATCATTTCCTGCAGATGGAGCACGTGGGATTTCCCGCTCAGGGAGCTTTTTACTTTCGGGTTTTTTAGAAAAAATTGAGAAAACCACGGACGTTTCTGCCTCTTTTATTACCTGCGGGGCGCGGCAATATCATTAGAGTGCAGTGTACAAACTATGGCGGTGATTTAAAACACATGAAACCGCCGCGAATCGGACTTACTAGACCTTACGTCTGAATCGGCGGTTTTACGGTCAATCCCCGTACAGTTTTTGACGAAGTTCACGTCGCTGCTGTGCTTCCAATGACAAGGTGGCCGTCGGTCTAGCGATCAAACGACGCACACCTATCGGATCACCCGTCTCTTCGCAATAGCCATAATCGGAGTTTTCGATCAAGGTGAGGCACTGCTGAACCTTTTTGAGCAATTTTCGCTCGCGATCACGGGTACGAAGCTCAAGCGCATGCTCTTCTTCGATGGTGGCACGATCGGCGGGGTCCGGAACCACGACGGTTTCTCGTAAATGCTCGGTGGTTTCCCCAGCATTGTTGAGAATGTCCTTTTCCATCTTCTGCAGCAAGTGCTTAAAGAACGTGAGTTGCTCAACGTTCATATAGTCGTCCTCACCCATTTTGAGGATTTCTGCCTCAGTGAGGAGTTTCGGTTCTTTTGTAACAGCCATGGTATTCAACCTAGTTTTGCATCACAGAGCTTATGCTAAGCACTGTTGTAATCCCTTGATAAAAGTCTCTTTCGGTAGATTTCGACCGATAAAAACCATCTTGCTTGAGCGTTTTTCACTGGCTTCCCAACGTTTACCCAAGTCTGCGCCCATCATCATGTGGACCCCTTGGAACACTGTTCGTCGTTCCGAGCCCTTCATGGAAAGCACGCCTTTATACCTTAACAAGTCCGGTCCGTAAACCTGAACAATGCCGGAAAGGAAATCTTCCAGTTTGGCGGGGTCGAAAGGCTCGTCGCTTTTGAAGACAAAAGACTGGATTTCGTCGGAATGTTCGTGGCTATCGTCCTCTAGGAACGTGGGGTCAATTTCGAGGATGGCATTGAGGTTGAATCCGCGAATATCCAAAACTTCCTTGATCGGCACTTCACCAAACTTGACACCCTGGATGGGCGCTCGCGGGTTGATGCGTTTAAGGCGCTCTTTGAGGCTGTTTTGATCTGCTTCAGAAGCGACATCAATTTTCGACATCAAAATGCGGTCGGCGAAGCCCACTTGTTCTTGGGCCTCTTTGTGCTCGTCCAGTTGTTTTTGGCCATGAACCGCGTCAACCACCGTAATCACGGCATCGAGCAGATAGTTATCGGCGACTTCGTCGTCTACAAAAAAGGTCTGTGCGACTGGGCCTGGATCCGCCATGCCGGTCGTTTCGATGACCACGTGGTCAAATTTAATCTCACCCTTTTTGCGACGCTCATGGAGCTCACCCAGGATTCGGATTAAGTCGCCGCGCACGGTGCAACAAATGCAGCCGTTGTTCATTTCTACGATTTGCTCGGTGCTGTCCTGGGTGAGAAGGTCGTTGTCCACGCCTTCCTCTCCAAATTCGTTCTCGATCACGGCGATTTTCAAGCCATGGTCTTCTTTGAGAATTCGGTTGAGAAGCGTGGTTTTTCCGCTACCGAGAAAGCCGGTGAGGATAGTGACGGGAATATGGGAGTCGCTCATGTTCTAAACAAGT